>DALYSR010000021.1:0-35112 GCA_031991825.1 Paracoccaceae bacterium | reverse complement strand
AGCACACTGGTATCTTCCGGCTGAAAGATACATTTGCCCCGCTCTGTGAATGTGTTTCGAGAGTAACCACTATGTCCCAAACCACGACCTCGCGCCAAGAAGAAGTGATGACCATCCGTCAGATGTGCGACACCTTCCAAGTGACTCCGCGTACCCTGCGCTTCTATGAAGCCAAGGAGCTGCTGTTCCCGATCCGTGAGGGCACCCGTCGCCTGTTCACCCGCAGCGATCGTGCGCGTCTGAAACTGATCCTGCGCGGCAAGCGCTTCGGCTTCAGCCTGGAAGACATCCGTCAGATCCTCGACCTGTACAAGAGCGGCACCGATAACGAAGCCCAGGCTTTGCGTGCCTTCGAACTGGCACAAGAACGTCTGGCACAGATGGAAGCTCAACGCGCAGAGCTGACCACCGCGATCGAAGAGTTGAAAGGCGAGTTGACAGCGAACGAGGCCATGATCGCCCAGTTCCGTCACGCGCAAGCCGCTTAAGGAGGCGGCACCCCACGAGGCGTTCTTCTAGGGAGAGAGAGAACCATGCCGAGTTACACTGCGCCGACGAAAGACATGCAATTCCTGTTGCATGAGGTTCTGAAAGTCTCTGCTGACGATATTCCCGGATATGGGGATATCGATGCGGAATTTACCGCAGCAGTGCTTGAGGAAGCCGGCAAAGTGGCCAGCGGGGTTCTTGCGCCTTTGAACCTGAGTGGAGACCGCGAAGGCTGCCGCCTTGAGAATGGTGTTGTCACCACGCCCAAAGGATTCAAAGCAGCTTTCGATGCCATGCGCGAGGGCGGCTGGACTGCCCTCGATTGCGACCCCGACTATGGCGGCCAAGGGCTGCCCTATGTGATGAACTGCGCCGTGGGCGAGATTTTCGTCTCTGCCAATATGGCCTTCAACATGTATCAGGGCCTGACCCATGGCGCCTATTCGGCGATCCATACCCACGGCACCGCTGAACAAAAAGCGACATACCTGCCGAAGATGGTGTCCTGTGACTGGACCGGCACCATGAACCTGACCGAACCGCATTGCGGCACCGATCTGGGGCTGTTGCGCACCAAGGCCGAACCGCAGGACGACGGCAGCTATCTGATCACCGGCCAGAAGATCTTCATCTCGGCAGGCGATCATGATCTGGCCGATAACATCATCCATCTGGTGCTGGCCAAAGCACCGGGCGGGGGCGAAGGCACCAAGGGCATCTCGCTGTTCATCGTGCCGAAATTCCTTGTGAATGACGACGGATCTTTGGGCGATCGCAACCCCGTCTCGGTCGGCAAGATCGAAGAGAAGATGGGCATCCACGGCAATGCCACCTGCGTGCTGAATTATGACGGCGCGAAGGGCTGGCTCTTGGGCGATCTGCACAAGGGGATGCGCGCGATGTTCACCATGATGAACGAAGCGCGTTTGGGCGTGGGCCTGCAAGGCTATGCGGTGGCCGAAGCCGCCTATCAGAACGCTGTCGCCTATGCCAAGGACCGCCTGCAAGGCCGCGCCGTCACCGGCCCCGCCAATCCCAACGGCCCCGCCGATCCGCTGATCGTCCATCCCGATATCCGCCGCAGCCTGATGGAGCAGAAAAGCTTCGTCGAAGGTGCGCGCGCTTTGACCTTCTGGGGCGCCTCGCTGATCGACCGCGCGCATCGCTTGGACGACAAGGCCGCCGACGGGCTGATCGGGCTGTTGACGCCCGTGATCAAGGGCTTCCAAACCGACAAGGGGTTCGAGACGGCGGTGCAAGCGCAGCAGGTCTATGGCGGTCACGGCTATATCGAAGAATTCGGCATGAGCCAGTTCGTCCGCGACGCCCGCATCGCCCAGATCTACGAAGGCGCGAATGGCGTGCAATCGCTGGATCTGGTGGGGCGCAAGCTTGCCACCGATGGCGGCAAGCATGTGATGGCCTTCTTCGACATGATCAAGGCCGAATGCAAAGCCCATGACGGCGATGACCGGATGACGCCCTTCACCGACGGGCTGAAGACCGCATCGAAACAGCTGCAAGCGGCGGCGATGTTCTTCATGCAAAACGGCATGAAAAACCCCAATGCGGCCTTGTCGGGGTCTTATGACTTCATGCATCTGATGGGCCATGTCTGCCTGGGCCTGATGTGGACCCGCATGGCGAAGGCGGCCTATGTGGCCTTGGATAACGGCGCATCCGACACCGCCTTCTACGAGACCAAGATCGCCACGGGCCGCTTCTATATCGCCCGCCAACTGCCCGCCTGCGGCATGCATCTGGCGCGGATCGAAAGCGGTGCCGATCCGGTCATGGCCTTGCCCGCCGAAGCCTTCTAAGGCGCTGATCCAACCGATTAATCCTTTCGGCCCCGTGCTTCCGCGCGGGGCTGTTTTTCATAGCCCGAGCGCGTAGAACGCTTGTTCCGTAACGTCCAAAGCCTGCCCATACGTCACGTCCTTCGTGACAAGCGGCGCAAAAGGCGTTCTTCTCTGTGCCAACGCGCAAGGGGCTTGCCCCTGCTACCAGACTTTGCCACCTGCGCGCGGGGCGATCCACAGGCCCCCCGCACCGGCGAAATGTTTTGAGGAGGAACCCCATGTCTGACGCCTTTATCTATGACGCCGTCCGCTCGCCGCGCGGCAAGGGCCGCCCCGATGGCGCGCTGCACGAGCTGACATCCGTGGCTTTGTCGGCCAAGATCCTGAACGCCATCAAGGACCGCAACGGGCTGGAAGGCCATGCGGTCGAAGACGTGATCTGGGGCAATGTCACGCAAGTCGGCGAACAAGGCGGCTGCTTGGCGCGCTCCGCCGTACTGCTGTCGCAATTGGACCAATCGATCCCCGGTCTTGCGATCAACCGCTTCTGCGCATCGGGCATGGAGGCCGTCAATCTGGCGGCCAACCAAGTCAAGGGCGGCGCAGGCCATGGCTATATCGCGGGCGGCGTCGAAATGATGGGCCGCGTCGCCATGGGGTCCGATGGTGCCGCCATCGCCGTTGATCCCAGCCTTGCCATGGGCACCTATTTCGTCCCCCAAGGCATTTCCGCCGATATCATCGCCACCGAATACGGCTTCACCCGCGAAGATGCCGACAAGCTGGCCGTCGAAAGCCAGCGCCGTGCGGCTGTCGCTTGGGCCGAAGGGCGCTTTGCCAAATCCATCGTGCCGATTAAGGATCAGAACGGGCTGACCATTCTGGACCATGACGAATTCATGCGCCCCCAAACCGATCTGGCCGCGCTATCCGCCCTGAAGGCCAGTTTCAAGGATATGGGCGAGGCGATGCCCGGTTTCGACAAGATCGCCTTGATGAAATACCCCCATCTGGAACGGATCAACCATATCCACCACGCGGGCAATTCGTCGGGCATCGTCGACGGCGCTGCCGCAATTCTGATCGGCGACGCCGAATTCGGTCGCGCCCATGGCTTGACGCCCCGCGCCCGCATCCGCGCCACCGCCAAGATCGGCACCGACCCGACCATCATGCTGACCGGCCCCGTGCCCGTCACCGAAAATATCCTGAAAGACAGCGGCATGGCGATCAGCGACATCGACCTGTTCGAGGTGAACGAAGCCTTCGCCTCCGTCGTCCTGCGCTTCCAGCAGGCCTTCAATGTCGACCCGAGCTTGGTCAACGTCAATGGCGGCTCCATCGCCATGGGCCACCCCTTGGGGGCCACAGGGGCCATCATCATCGGCACCCTGCTGGACGAACTGGAACGGACCGGCAAATCCACCGGCCTTGCCACCTTGTGCATCGCATCCGGCATGGGTGCGGCGACCATCATCGAACGCGTCTGAGCCGAGGGGGAAAAGACATGACCGATTTCACCATGAAAACCGGTGCCGATGGCGTGGCCGTCATCACTTGGGACGTGCAAGCCAAATCGATGAACGTGATGTCCTTGGCGGGCTTCCAACAGCTTAGCGATCTGGTCGATCAAGCCTTGGCCGATAGCGCCGTCAAAGGCATCGTCATCACCTCCGGCAAGAAAGACTTCGCCGGTGGGATGGACCTGAATGTCATCGCCCGCATGCGCGATGAAGGTGCGCAGGCGGTGTTCGACGGCGTGATGGCGATGCATAAGATCCTGCGCAAGATCGAACGCGCGGGCATGGATCCGAAAACCCTGAAGGGGGGCAAACCGATCGCCGCCGCCCTGCCCGGCACCGCGCTGGGCATCGGGCTGGAAGTGCCGCTGGCCTGCCACCGCATCTTCGCCGCCGACAATCCCAAGGCCAAGATCGGCCTGCCGGAAATCATGGTCGGCATCTTCCCCGGTGCGGGCGGAACCACGCGGCTGTCGCGCAAGCTGGGTGCGATGATGGCGGCACCCTTCCTGCTGGAAGGCAAGCTGTCCGACCCGAAAGCCGCCAAGAACGGCGGCCTCATCGATGAGGTGGTCCCCGCCGCAGAATTGCTCGACCGCGCGAAAGCTTGGGTCCTGCAGGCGAAAGACGCCGATCTGGTCAAGCCCTGGGATGCCAAGGGCTACAAGATGCCCGGCGGCGCGCCCTATCACCCCGCAGGCTTCATGACCTTCGTCGGCGCCTCCGCCATGGTCAACGGCAAGACCCAAGGCGTCTTTGCGGGGGCCAAGGCACTGCTGTCGGCGGTTTACGAAGGCGCGCTGGTGCCCTTCGACACCGCACTCAAGATCGAGGCACGTCATTTCACATCCGTGCTGATGAATCCCTCGTCCACGGCGATGATCCGGTCGCTGTTCATCAACAAGGAAGCACTGGAAAAAGGCGCGAACCGCCCCGATGCACCGGATCAAACGGTGAAGAAACTGGGCGTGATCGGCGCGGGCATGATGGGCGCGGGCATCGCCTATGTCTCGGCCAATGCGGGCATCGACGTGGTGCTGATCGACGCCAAACAAGAGGCTGCCGACAAGGGAAAATCCTATTCCGAAGGCATCTTGGACAAAGGCATCGCCCGCAAGAAGGTGACGGCGGAGAAGAAGACCGAAGTGCTGGGCCGGATCACCGCCACCACCGATTACGCGGCCCTTGCAGGCTGCGATCTGATCGTGGAAGCGGTATTCGAAGATGTGGCCGTCAAAGCCAGCGTGACCAAGGCCGTGCTGGCCGCCGTCGGCCCCGATTGCATCTTCGCCACCAATACCTCCACCCTGCCGATCACCGAATTGGCCAAAGCCTCGGATCGGCCGGACACTTTCATCGGCATCCATTTCTTCTCGCCGGTCGACAAGATGGCGCTGGTGGAAATCATCAAGGGCAAGGCCACCGGCGATCGGGCCGTCGCCAAAGCCTTGGATTACGTCCGCCAAATCCGCAAAACGCCGATCGTGGTGAATGATGCGCGCTTCTTCTATGCCAATCGCTGCATCATTCCTTACCTGAACGAAGGCGTGCGGTTGATGGCCGAAGGCGCGAAACCCGCTTTGGTGGAAAACGCGGCGCGGCTGCTGGGCATGCCCTTGGGCCCGCTGCAACTGCTGGATGAAATTTCCATCGATCTGGGCGTGAAAATCGCCAAGGCCACCAAAGCCGCGATGGGCGAGGCCTATCCCGATGGCGCCGTGGACGCGGTGCTATTCGCCATGGCCGATGAAGGCCGCTTGGGTCGCAAGTCGAACGCGGGCTTCTACGCCTATGACGATGCGGGCAAACGCCTTGGCCTTTGGGAGGAACTGGATCACCGCTATCCCGCCGCAGAGACCCAGCCCGATCTGGTGACGGTCCAGAACCGCCTGATGATGGCGCAGGTGCTGGAAGCTGTGCGCGCCTTGGAAGAAGGCGTGCTGCTGGATATCCGCGAAGGCGATGTCGGAGCGATTTTGGGCTGGGGCTTTGCGCCATGGTCCGGCGGCCCCTTCGGCTGGCTCGATATCATCGGCGCCAAACAAGCGGTCGAAATCTGTGACGCGCTGACCACCGCATATGGCCCGCGCTTCACCACCCCGCAACTGCTGCGCGACATGGCGCAAAGCGGCAAGACCTTCTATCCGCAATCCGCAGAGACCAAGGCCGCCTGACAGCGTAAGGGGGCGCCAGCGCCCCCTTACCCCTCAAAGCGATAGCCAAAACGCGCGATATCTTCGGCACAAAGATCGGCCACCAAGGCCTTATCCTGTGCGGTAAAATAGCCCCGCCAATCCGGCCTTCGATCCGACATATTGACCCGTGGCACAGCCAATTTACAGCCGATATGATGTTCCAACCGGCTGACTTCCTGTTCCAATATCTCATGACGCAAGATTAACGCGGGCAGTTCCCGCCCGCTGCCATCTTGCAGATACCGCCCATAGGGCCAAAGGCGCAAAGCCGTCTGTATCAAGCGATGATGCAGAAAACCCGAAAAGTCGTGACTCTTGGCCAAACCGACCGCAGGATGCGAAAAGCTTTGATCGCGCAGCCAATAATAATAGCTCACCAAACGGTCCCAAGGGTTGCGCACCACCGCCACGATCAGGAAATCTTCCAGATCCGCCCGATCAATCACCCCCTCGATATCCGCAAGACTGGAATGCTTCCACAAGCGCCCCGATGTTTTGGCGCCCGCCAGCCTCCCACGCCGCGCCCGCGCTTTGGGCGTGTCGCCAATCAGAATATCATCCTTCCGCGCTTTCGCCTCCAAGGCAAGGCTCAGCGCCGTACCACCAGTCTTCGGGATATGAACAAAGATGTATCCACGCTGGGGTGAAATGATCATGGTTTGCACCTTTTCCAAATACTCCCGCCGGAGGCGTCCCATGGCCAGCGACGTCGCTCCGCGGGGAGTATTTCAGAAAGGTGCAAGCCCATAGAGCAGTCCTTTTACGAAAAACCGATCACTTTCCCAATTCGCGCCCCCGATCGGCGGCAGCTTTTACGGCACGGATCATCAATGGGGTAAGACCGGTTTGTGCATCCATCAACTCGGACAGCGCCGCAGCAGTCGTGCCACCCGGCGAGGTGACATTGATCCGCAGTTGGGCAGCCGTTTCTTCTGCCTGATAGGCCAATTCGCCCGAACCGGTGACTGTGGCGCGGGCCAGTTTCATGGCCAGCTCGTTCGGCAACCCTTCGGCGACAGCCGCAGCAGCCAAGGCTTCGATCAGGTTGAAAACATAGGCGGGGCCCGATCCGGAAACCGCGGTGACGGCATCGATCTGCGCTTCGGTTTCCAAGCGGACGACTTCACCGACTGCTCCGAGCAGAAGTTCTGCTAAAGTAAGATCTTCCGCAGTCGCCATGGTATTGCCGATAATGGCCGTAATGCCGCGACCGACGGCGGCGGGGGTGTTCGGCATGGCACGGACCAAACGGGTGCTTTCGCCGAAGATCGCCTCGTAGCTGGCCAATTTGGTTCCTGCGGCGATGGACAGAAGCAAGGTGTCGCCACCTGCAAGCGAGATCAACTGCGGCAGTGCCTCACCCATCATTTGCGGCTTAACCGCAATCAATGCGACTGCCGGATCCGTTGGCATGCTTTCGTTCAGATGCAGACCCTGCGCCACCAGCCCTTGCAGCCAATCTGACGGATAGGGTTCAACCACCCAAACCGCTTGCGCCTGCAACCCGCTGGCAAGCCAGCCCGCCAGCAGTGCCGACCCCATCTTGCCGCAGCCCAGCAGCACCAAGCCACGGCGGTTAATCGCATCCAAAGTCATCTGGTCGTCCTCGTCTTCCAACGAGATCAGGTTAGGCGCGTCCGTAAGCTTCAGCAATGGCGACTTTCACCGCCTCGGCCGGAGGCCGCTCGCCCCAGCCGACCAATTGGAAGGCGGGATAGAAACGTTCCGCCGCCTGCATCGCATCCAAGATCAAGCGGTCGATCTGCGACAATGCCACTTGCTGGCCGCCGCTGAGCACCAGACCATAGCGCCACACCATCAGCTTCTGCTCTTCCCAATAGGTAAAGGCACCCGTCCACACCATGTCGTTGCAGCGGTTCAGCACGTCGTAAAGCGCGGGCAGCCTACCTGCGGGCGGCTCAAGTTCAAAGGTGCAGATCAACCGCAGCGTTTCATCGTAATCCGACCATGCGAGCGTCAGCGAATAGGTCCGCCACTGCCCTTCGACCGCCATGGCGATCTGATTATCCGCGATCCGATCAAATTCCCAAGCGTGTTTGGCAGCCAGCGTCTCGACCATGTCGATCGGATGGAACTCGTCGCCTGACAGGAAATCTTCCGCTAGTGACATATCCTGCCCCCCGTTTGAGCCTTGTTACCCGTAAGCGCAGACCAATCTGCGCCAACGGCCAAGGCGAAGCGTTCACCCCAGGCGGCTCTTACTAGATATGGTGATTCGGAAACGAAAGCCTGTAAAGTAAAAACTCCGAAATCTTCTGTGGACAAATGCGTAGAATATGACTCAGTCGCGAATCTGCCGAGTCGCGTTAAAAAGTTATCCGCAGGCGGGCCTGTGAAGTGCTGCGCATAACTGCTTCGACCGGCAAAATCCGCTCTTCGATCGGCAGGTCGGGCTGGGCCAACCGGCGGATCAGCATGGCCACCGCATCGGCGGCGATCTGATCTATCGGTTGGCGGATGGTCGACAAAGCGATCAGCGGCCAAGCCGACATCGCCATATCGTCAAAACCGATCACCGACAGCTCCTGCGGGACCCGCAGCCCCAACTCGCGCGTGGCCCCCAAGGCCGCCACCGCCACCAGATCGTTGACACAAGCCACAAGCGTCACATCCCGACGGGCGATCGCGGCACGCGCAGGATCGTCCAAGGTCGCCTCAAGGGCCACCTCGTGCTGCCAAAGGATATCCACCCCCAGACGTTCAGCTTCTTCGCACAAACCGCTCCAGCGGGCATCTGCCGAACTCATGCCGATGGGGCCGCGCAACAGACCTATTTGGCGATGGCCAAGCTCATGGGCTTTGCGCGCCATCAAGCGACCACCTTCGACATGATCGCAGCACACAGAGTCAAACTGTGCATAAGGCGCATCAAGCGCGATCACCGGAAAACGCGGCAGCCGCTTCAGACCTTGAAAGCCGCCATTGAGCACCGCGATCACACCATCAATCCCGTGACTGGCAAAATTTTCCAAGGTAAAGGCTTCCATCTTCGGATCATCCTTGGTGTTGATCACGACCGTCGCATAGCCTGCAGCGGCGGCATGCGTCTGTATCGCCACGGCGATTTCGCCGAAGATCGGATTTGCCAGCACCGGCAGCAGGCAGCCGATCACGTGATGCTGGCCGGTCTTCAAGGCCATGGCGGTGCGGCTGGGCGCATAGCCAAGTTCTGTGGCGGCAGCGCGCACGCGCAGGGCCACGGCATTGGTCACCCGGCCACGACCGTTCATCACATAGGATACCGTGGCCAAAGACACGCCGGCCAGTTTGGCGACATCCTTAATCGTGCTGCGCTGCATGGACCAACTTCCGACAAGCTATTGCAATTGAACGCTTTCATTACAATTGCGGCAATATCTGGGCAAAACGGAAAGAAAGTTTGCGCAGGATATCCTGCCCCGTCGTCACCCCAAGACGCTTCAAAAAAAAACGGGCGGACCCTGAGGGACCGCCCGTCTATCACCCTATCAACAGATCCGCTTATTTCGGGATGTCGACATTCACGCCTTCGACGAAGAACGACAGGCCGGCCAAGGTGCCATCGTCGGCCTCTTCGCCCTCTTTCAGCCAGACCGAGCCGTCGGCTTTGTTCAGCGGGCCGGTGAACGGCTTGACGGCGCCCGACACGATATCGTCGCGCACTTTTTGCGCAGCCGCTTTCACGTCATCCGGAACGTCGGACGAGAATTCGCCCAGACCGACCATGCCTTCTTTGATGCCGTGCCAGATGTTGGCGGTTTCCCAGTTGCCATCCAGCATCGCTTGGACGCGCTCGATGTAATAGGGCGCCCAATCGTCGATGATCGACCCCAGACGCGGCGAGGGCGCATAGTCGATCATGTCAGCCGCTTGGCCGAAGCCATACAGACCGGCTTTCTTCAGCGTCGCCAGCGGCGCGGTCGAATCGGTATGCGCGAAGACGAAATCGCAGCCTTGGTCGATCAGCGCTTGGGTGCCGTCGGCTTCTTTCGCCGGATCGAACCAGGTGAAGGCCCAGACCACTTTGATCTCGACATTCGGGTTCACTTTCTTCGCGGCCAGATAGGTCGCGTTGATGCCCTGGATCACTTCCGGAATCGGGAAGGATGCCAAGTAACCGATCTTGTTGGTTTTGGTCATCATGCCGGCGATGGTGCCGGTGACATAACGGCCTTCGTAGAAGCGCGCGTTATAGACGGCCATGTTCGGCGCGGTTTTATAACCGGTCGCATGTTCGAACTTCACGTTCGGGAACTTGGCGGCGACATTTGCGGTCGCATCCATGAAGCCGAAGGAGGAGGCGAAGATCAGCTGTGCGCCACCCAAAGCCATCTGGGTCATCACGCGTTCAGCGTCTGCACCTTCCGGCACGCTTTCTTGTTCGACCAGTTCGACCTTGTCGCCGAAGTGGTCTTTCATCTTCATTGCCGCTTCGTGGTGGTATTGCGACCAGCCACCGTCATTGCGCGGACCAACATAGATGAAGCCGACTTTCACCTTGTCCATTGCCTGAGCAAAAGAGACGCGCGGCAGCGTCGCGACAGCGGCCAAAGCCGCTGCACTGGTGAGAAGGGTTCTGCGTTTCATACCATAACTCCCTTTATGGTTTAGAAATTTCCGACGTCGCCAAACCTAGCTTATCGCGAGGCCTGGAAGTTCTTCCCCAGACTTGCGGGCGCATTCAGCGCGGCACGGGTCCGGTCAGCAGACATGATAACAAGCACCAGAATTGTTATCACATAGGGGCTCATGGACAAGTATTGCACCGGCAACCAGCTGCCGGCCGCCTGCAAATTAAGCTGCAACACGGTGATACCGCCAAAAAGATAAGCCCCGATAAGCGCGCGCCACGGCTTCCAGCTGGCAAAGACCACGATCGCCAAAGCAATCCAGCCTGCGCCTGCGGTGATGCCGTCGGTCCATTGCGGCACGCGGATGATGCTGATGTAGGCACCACCCATGCCCGCCATCGCGCCGCCGAAAAGGATGGCCAAGATGCGGATGCGCCGCACCTTATAGCCCAAAGCATGCGCCGCATCATGGCTTTCGCCCACGGCCTTCAGGATCAGGCCTGCACGGGTCTTCTTGAAGAACCACGCCACCGCCGCCACCGCGAAGATCGAGACATAGACGATCAGGTCATGCGAAAACAGGATCTTGCCGATGACCGGCAGCTCCGACAGCGGGCCGAAATCGATCGCGCCCATCGCAGGCGGCTTCTGCCCGCCATAGCCCTGGCCGATCAGCGACGACAGCCCCAGCCCGAACAAGGTCAGCGCAAGGCCGGTCGCCACTTGGTTGGCCAGCATGAATTGGGTCAGAAAGGCAAAGATGAAGCTTAGCGCCGCGCCGCCAAGCGCGCCGCCCACAAAGCCCATGTAGGGCGATCCGGTGCCGACGGCGGTGGCAAAACCGCAGATCGCCCCCATGATCATCATGCCCTCAACGCCAAGGTTCAAGACGCCCGCCTTTTCAACCACCAGCTCGCCGATCGCGGCCAGCAGGATCGGAACCGATGCCACCATCAAGGCGGCGATCAGCACGACGATATTGATGCCAGCAATCTCCATCAGGCGACCTTTCTCTTGGCCAAGCGCAGCCGATAATTGGTGAACAGATCGACGGCAAGCAAGAAGAACAGCAGCATGCCTTGGAAGGCCTGAATTGCCGCGGAGGGCAGCCCCAGATTGGTGGCCGCATTTTCACCGCCGACATAGGTCAGCGCCATCAA
Organism: Paracoccaceae bacterium; assembly: GCA_031991825.1. Lineage (GTDB taxonomy): Bacteria > Pseudomonadota > Alphaproteobacteria > Rhodobacterales > Rhodobacteraceae > Pseudotabrizicola. The sequence continues at coordinate 23,375 of DALYSR010000021.1, read as the reverse complement.
CAGGCCTGCAAGCAGGATGCCGATCGGGTTCAACCGGCCAAGGAAGGCCACGATGATGGCCGAAAAACCATAACCGACATTGAAGCCGATCTTGATCTGACCGGCCGGACCCGCGACTTCCAAGAAGCCCGCGATCCCTGCCAAGGCGCCGGAAATGCCCATGCACAACAGCACCAGCTTGCCGGGGCTGACACCCGCGAAGCGCGCCGCGCGGGGCGCTTGGCCCGCCAGCTTGATATGGAAGCCAAGGATATGTTTTTCCAACAAAATCCACGCAAGGATCACCACGGCTGCCGCAATGACAACGCCCCAATGAATGCCGCTGCCCGCGATCAGATCGGTATTGGCGACGGCCGGATATTGCGACAGGTTGCGGCTGCCGGGGAAGCCTTGGCCGTCAGGGTTTTTCAACAGCCCCAAGGAGACAGCCGCCAGAATGCTTTGCGCCACATAGACCAGCAGCAGCGACACCAATGTTTCATTGGTGCGGAACCTCACCTTCAGCACGGCTGGGATCATCCCCCACAGCCAGCCGCCAAAGGCCCCCGCAAAGATACACAGCGGGAAGATGAACCAATGCTCTGCCGGATAGAAGGCCAAAGCCACGCCGCCACCGACGATGGCCCCCATGATATATTGGCCTTCGGCGCCGATGTTCCAGATGCCGGCGCGGAAGCCCAAGGCAAGCCCCACCGCGATCAGGATCACAGGCGCGGCTTTCACCAGCAGTTGCCCGCGGAAATACCACGCGAATTCACCGAACAGCGGGTCCCAGAAGATGGTGCGGATCGCCACGAAGGGGTTCTTCCCCAGCAAAGCGAACAGCAAACCCCCCGCCACCATGGTAAGGATCACCGCCAGAACCGGCGACATCACCTGCCAAGCGGTGCTGGGCGATGGACGTTTTTCAAGCCGCAACATCGCGAGCCCCTTTTCCCTTGGCAGACCCATCATGTTGCGGCGCGATTGCCTGCGTCAGGCCCAAGAACACGTCCTTAGGCTGCATGATTGGGCGTCTCCATTCCATGTGCGCCACCCATCATCAGACCGATCTCATGGATGCTTAGCCCTTGAACAGGGCGCGGCACGCTAAGACGGCCCTCATTGAGGGCGGCGAAGTTATCCGAAATCTCCAGCAGTTCATCCAGATCCTGCGAGATGACCACCACAGCCGCGCCCAAGGCCGCACGATCAAGGATCGCCTGCCGGATCGATGCCGCCGCCGCCGCATCGACGCCCCAGGTGGGCTGGTTGATGACGATGATTTCAGGTGATTGGCTGAGTTCACGGCCAACCACGAATTTCTGCAAATTGCCGCCCGACAAAGCGCGCGCGGCCACATGCGGGCCCGGCGTGCGCACGTCGAAATCGGCGATCACCGCACGGGCGAAGTCTTCGACCTTCTTCCACAGCACAAAGCCGTTTCGGGTCAGGCCGCGACGCAGCTCGCCCGAAAGAAGCGCGTTTTCGATCAACGACATATCCGGCGCTGCGGCATGGCCCAGACGTTCTTCGGGCGCCGATACCAGCCCCAAAGCGCGGCGCGCATTCGGCCCCTTCTGGCCCGAATCCTTGCCCAGCAAACGCACCGACGCATTGGGCGTCAGCAGCTCGCCCGACAAGGCCAGCAGCAATTCGTCCTGACCGTTACCAGCGACACCGGCAATGCCCAGCACTTCGCCCTTGGCGACAGAGAAGCTGACATCTTTCAGCGAGGTGCCGAACGGAATGGGCGATGCGATCGACAGCTTCGACACTTCCAAAGCCACCTCGCCCTTGGGCGTGGCCGCACGTTCCGGCGGGGTCAAGGTCGCGCCGACCATCATTTCGGCCATCTCGCGGGCGGATACATCGCGCGGGATGCAAGACCCCACAACTTTGCCGCGACGCAGGATGGTCGCGTTATCGCAAAGCGCGCGGATCTCTTCCAGCTTGTGGCTGATATACAGGATCGCAGTGCCTTCCGCCGAAAGTTGGCGAAGGGTTTTGAACAGGATTTCAACCTCTTGCGGGGTCAGAACCGAAGTCGGTTCATCCATGATCAACAGCTTGGGATCTTGCAACAGGCAGCGCACGATTTCCACGCGCTGACGTTCGCCCGCCGACAGGTCACCGACCATGCGCGACGGATCCAGCGGCAAGCCGTATTCTTCGCTGACCGCTTTGATTCGCGCCGACAATTCCATCATCGGCGGCGGGTTTTCCATGCCGAGCGCCACGTTTTCCGCGACATTCAGCGCTTCGAACAGGCTGAAATGCTGGAACACCATCGCCACGCCGGAACTGCGCGCTTGGCTGGGTTCGGCGGGCTGATAGCTTTGCCCGCGCAACAGCATGCGGCCTTCGTCAGGCGCGACAAGGCCATAAATCATCTTCACCAGCGTCGACTTGCCTGCGCCATTCTCGCCCAAAAGAGCGTGAACCTCGCCAGCACCGATGCTGAAGGATACGTTACTATTGGCCACAACGCCCGGATAGGCCTTAGTCAGCCCCTCCAAACGCAACAGCTCGGTTTTCCCTGATGTCATCCGCGATCTCCGTCTCGGATTGCTGTTGTAATTTTATCAATTGAACTGCAACCCCTAGTGCAATCGCCTGAGGATGTTTGCCAAGCCCTGTATCGCCGACGGGACAGGTTATTTTTGCAATATCTTGTGGAGAATGTCCAAGCCCCGAAAGTCTAGAGCGGAAGCGGGCCCATTTTGTGGCCGAACCGATCAGCCCGATGAAGCGGCTTTGTTGACGTAACAGCCGGTGACACAATTCCAGATCAAGCGCATGGGAATAGGTCACAATCACATGCAGCGCATCGGCCGGCGCATGGCTGGCCAGACCTTCGGGATTTTCGGCGGCCATCCTGCGAACGGAAGGCGGAATTTCAGCAGGAAAGCGGTTTTCGGCAGTGTCGATCCAAGACAGCGAAAATTGCGGCAGCGGCGAAAGAACGCCAATAATTGAACGACCTACGTGGCCCGCCCCCCAAATCCACAGCTCTGATTGCCTTTGGGTCAGGGATTCCACCATCCACCCCTTGATCCACTGGCTGGGAACAACCGCGCCCTGCCCCCGCGCACGGGCCAGCAACCGCTGCACGCCAAGCGGCATCGGGCTGTTATCGATCGGGCGCGCATGGACCGGACCGGTGATGCGATCCACCATCGCGGCATCATAAACCTCGGTCAAAAGCGTGACCGCGCCGCCACAGCATTGACCCAAATTCGGGCCCAAAGCTTCACGGTCCAGCCGCGCGCCGTCTTGCGACAACATGGCGCGGGCACGATTGATGGCCAACCACTCCAAAGCGCCGCCGCCGATGGTGCCGGATTCTCCGCCCTCCCATACCAGCATCGAGGCGCCGACCTCGCGCGGGGATGACCCGTCGAAGCGCGCGATCACGACGCGCACCACCTTGCCGTAACGGGAAACGGCAGCCTTAAGAGCGTCGAGATCGAACATGATGGCCCGTCCTTATGATCCGCCGCGCAGACGGCTGATCGCCGCCAATATCCGTTCGGGCGTCGCGGGCGCATCCAAGGCCGGATAGCGACGATCCCCCTCGGGCGCACAGGCGGCAATCGCATCCGACAAGGCCATCAACACGGAAATCCCCAGCATGAAGGGCGGCTCGCCCACGGCTTTCGACTTGCCGACGCTGTCTTCGCGGTTGGGCCTATCCCACAACACCACGTTGAAAACCGGCGGGCGGTCCGAACAGGCGGGGATTTTATAGGTCGATGGCGCATGGGTGTGCAAAGCGCCTTTCTGATCCCAGACCAGTTCCTCCATCGTCAGCCAGCCCGCGCCTTGCACATAGGCGCCTTCGACTTGGCCGATGTCCAAGGCAGGGTTCAGCGAGGTGCCGGTATCATGCAGCAGATCGGTGCGCAGGATGCGGTTTTCGCCGGTCAGCGTGTCGATCACCACTTCGGACACCGCCGCGCCATAAGCGAAGTAGAAAAACGCCCGCCCCCTGCCCGCCTTGCGATCCCATTGCAGTTTGGGCGTGGCGTAGAATCCGGTGGACGACAGGCCGACCCGCGCCTGATAGGCCCAAGTGGCCACGCGGGCGAAATCATATTCCTCGCCCGCGACCTTGACCAAGCCGTCTTGGAACTTGACCGAAGCGGCCTTCACCTGATGCTTACCGGCGATGAATTCCGCCATCCGCTCGCGAATCGTCAGCGCGGCGACCTGCGCGGCCATACCGTTCAGATCGGCCCCCGATGAGGCGGCGGTGGCCGACGTATTCGGCACTTTCGCCGTATCGGTGGCGGTGATCTTCACCATATCCAGCGGCACGCCGAAGACGCTTGCCACCACTTGCGACACCTTGCGGAACAGGCCCTGCCCCATTTCGGTGCCGCCATGGTTCAAGGCGATGGACCCGTCCTGATAGACATGCACCAAAGCGCCCGCTTGGTTCAAATGGCTCAGCGTGAAGGAAATGCCGAACTTCACCGGCGTCAGCGCGATGCCGCGTTTCAGGATCGGACTTTGGGCGTTCCATGCTGCAATTTCTGCGCGGCGGGCATGGTAATCGGAAGTTTCCACCAGCTTCGCCACCAGCTCATGACCGATGAAATCCTCGACCTCCATGAAATAGGGCGTGGTCTGGGGTTGATGATTTTGGGGCGAATGCGGCCCGCCATAGCGATGGCCGGTGCCTGCGCCCGTGGGCTCCATTGCGCGGTAGAAATTGGCGCGGCGCACATCAAGCGGGTCCAGACCCAGATTATGGGCGATGTGATCCATCACCCGCTCGATCCCCACCATGCCCTGCGGCCCGCCGAAGCCGCGATAGGCGGTGGCGCTTTGGGTATGGGTTTTCAAGCGGTGGCTGGTGATGCGGATATCCGGCAGGTGATAGCAATTATCGGCATGCAGCATCGCCCGATCCGCCACCGCCAGCGACAGATCCTGCGCCCAACCGCAGCGCATCAGATGGGTGAATTCGATCCCCGTGATGCGGCCCTGATCGTCATGACCAAGACGGTAGGTGATCCGCAGGTCGTGACGCTTGCCGGTGATCATCATATCGTCGTCGCGGTCATAGCGCAGCTTGGCCGGACGGTTGGTCAGCCGCGCCACCAAGGCACAAGCAATCGCCAAGGCATTGCCCTGACTTTCCTTGCCGCCAAAGCCGCCGCCCATCCGACGCACTTCCACCCGCACCGCATGCATCGGCAGATGCAAAGCATGGGCGACTTTGTGTTGGATTTCCGTCGGATGCTGGGTCGAGCTGTGGACCAGCATATCGCCGCCTTCCAAAGGCAGGCAGGCCGCGATCTGGCCTTCCAGATAGAAATGCTCTTGGCCGCCGACTTCAAAGCTGGCGTCAATCACATGCGGCGCTTTGGCAATGGCCGCTTCCGCATCGCCCTTTTGCCAGACGACGGGGCCGTCTTCGAAGCGCGAATTGGCGGCCAAAGCCTCATCCACCGTCAACAGCGCGGGCAGTTCGGCATAGGTCACCTTGGCCAAACGCGCGGCCTTGCGCGCGGCCAGATGGCTTTCGGCGGCGACGATGAACAAGGGATGGCCCAGATACATCACCTCGCCATCGGCGATCAGCGGCTCGTCATGAACCGACGGGCTGCAATCGGGAATGCCGCCGAACTGTTGGCGCAGATCGTCGGGCGTCAGCACCATCACGACGCCTTCCGCCGCCCTGACCGCTGACACATCCAAGCCAGCCACATGACCATGCGCGATGGTCGACAGCCCGAAGGCCAGATGCAAGGCATCGCGCGGCAGCGGAATATCATCGACATAACGCGCTTGGCCGGACACGTGCAGCGGCGCGGTATCGTGGATCGAAGGCTTGCCCATGCTCATGCGCGCACCTCCAGAACCGATATCTGAACGCCCGCAAGGTCATGGAAATACCGCAACAACATGTTCTGCGCGGTTTGCAGGCGATACGTGGCAGATGCCCGCATATCCGACATCGGCGTGAAATCTTCCGCCATCGCCGCCATTGCCCGACGGATCACCGCCTCATCCCAAACCTGACCGACCAAAGCCGCCTCGGCAGCCGCGGCGCGTTTCGGGATGCCCGCCATGCCGCCATAAGCCAGCCGTGCGCTCATCACGCGACCATCGACCACTTCCACATTCAGACAGCCGCAGACCGCCGAGATATCCTGATCGAACCGCTTCGACAGCTTGTAGCAGCGCAGGTTCGGTGCCGCTTTGGGGATGCTGATCGCTTCAACGAATTCCGAGGGCAGACGATCCTGCTTGCGGTATTCGATGAAGAACTCCTCCAAAGCAATCTCGCGCCGCGCATCGCCACGGCGCAGATGCAGCTTGGCCCCCAGCGCGATCAGCGCGGGCGGCCCGTCACCGATCGGACTGCCATTGGCGATATTGCCGCCGATGGTGGCGGCATTGCGGACCTGTTCCGATGCGAAACGGCGCAGCATTTCACCAAAGGACGGCATCAGCGGCGCGATATGCGCCCGCAAAGCCGACAGGGTCACGCCAGCCCCGATACGGAAGTGATCGCCCTGATCGCTGAACTGTTGCAGATCCGTGATACCATTCAGGAAAACGACGGGGGACAGATCGCGCAGCTGTTTGGTCACCCATAGCCCCACATCGGTCGCGCCTGCGATCAAGGTGCCGTCGGGATGGTCCAGATACCAGCGCGCCAGATCATCCGAACTGGTCGGGCGATAGGCATTTTCATCATTCAGCGGGGTCACATCAGGCAGAGTGTCATGGCCGAACCATTCCGGCACTGGCAGGTCTTCAACCGCTTCGGCGGCGCGGATGATCGGCGCGTAACCGGTGCAGCGGCACAGATTTCCCGCCAGAATGGTATCGTGATCCAAGCGCTTGTTCAGATGGCCCGCCGCCATCGAACAGACAAAACCCGGCGTGCAGAAGCCGCATTGGCTGCCGTGATGGTCGACCATGGCCTGTTGCACCGGATGCGGCTGACCCGCAGGCCCCGCCAAACCTTCCACCGTGCGCACCGCTTTGCCGTGTAGCTGGGGCAGGAACAAGATGCAGGCGTTTAGCGCGCGCGTGCCGTCATCATCCGACACCACCACCGTGCAGGCGCCGCAATCGCCTTCGTTGCAGCCTTCCTTCGTGCCGCACAACCCACGGTTTTCACGCAGCCAATCGAGCAGCGTCCGCGTGGGCGCAACCCCCGCAAGACGGACAGGCGTTCCGTTCAGCTGAAACGCAATCTCGGACATCTGTTGTTCCGCCGCGGTCTCCCCATGGAAGGGTTTTCGCAAGCGCGCCCGATGCGGCGTAAAGCGCGACTTGCCCCTTTTTGTCAGTGTTCATTGAGCAGCAGGCGCTGACAAGTGACAAGTCAATTTTCTTCAAGAAAAATTTGAAAATGCCTTCGGGATCGCCTGAAAATGTCGCAGCCATCCTGAAAGCCACCGGAAAGCCAAAGCGTGATCGGTGCGGGGCTTTCGCGCAAGGAGCGGAGTCGATACTCTGCCAGCATGTCACAAGCGCCTCGATTCATCCACCTCAGAGTCCATACCGAGCATTCCCTTCTGGAAGGCGCGGTCCCCGTGAAAAAGCTGGTCAAGCTGGCTGCCGCCGCGAATATGCCGGCGATTGCGGTGACGGATACCAACAACATGTTCGCGGCGCTGGAATTTTCGGTCACCGCTAAGGGCGCGGGGCTGCAGCCGATTGTCGGCTGCCAGATCGCCTTGGCCTATGATCCGGCCCAGCAGGGTGAAAAATACCGCCTGCCCGCGCCCATCGTGCTGCTTGCGCAGAACGAAGCGGGTTATATGAACCTGATGAAGCTGAACACCTGCCTTTACGTGGCAAATGCAGGCCAGTTGCCGCAGATTTCGGTGGATGAACTTTGCGCCCATGCCGATGGCATCATCTGCCTGACCGGCGGCCCCGACGGCCCCTTGGGGCGGTGGTTCCAAACCGGCCAGCATCCCAAAGCGCGCGCTTTGGTCGAACGCTTGGCACAGGCTTTTCCCGACCGCCTGTATATCGAATTGCAGCGCCACCCGCTGGAAACCGGCAAGCTGCCCGAAGCCGAAGCGCAATCCGAACGCGGCCATATCGAACTGGCCTATGATCTGGGCCTACCCTTGGTGGCCACGAACGATGTCTATTTCCCCAAAACCGAGATGTACGAGGCGCATGATGCGCTGATCTGCATCGCGGAAGGCGCCTATGTCGACCAAAGCCAGCCGCGCAGGCGTCTGACGCCGCAGCATTATTTCAAATCCGAAGCGGAAATGTGCGCTTTATTCGCCGATCTGCCGGAAGCTTTGGAAAACTCGGTCGAAATCGCCAAGCGCTGTGCTTTCGCGGCCTATAAGCGCGCGCCGATCCTGCCGAAATTCGCCGATGACGAGGTGGAAGAACTGCGGCGTCAGGCATGGGACGGCTTGGAGAAACGCCTTGCCGTGATCCCGCTGGCCGCCCCGCGCGAGGAATACGAAGACCGCCTGCGGTTCGAATTGGGCATCATCGAACGCATGGGCTTCCCCGGCTACTTCCTGATCGTTGCCGATTTCATCAAATGGGGCAAGAACAACGGCATTCCGGTCGGACCGGGCCGTGGTTCGGGTGCAGGCTCGCTGGTGGCTTATGTGCTGACCATCACCGACCTTGATCCGCTGCGCTATGCGCTGCTGTTCGAACGCTTCCTGAATCCCGAACGCGTTTCGATGCCCGACTTCGACATCGACTTCTGCATGGATCGCCGCGAAGAGGTGATCAAATATGTGCAAGAAAAATACGGTCGCGATAAGGTGGCCCAGATCATCACCTTCGGCGCCTTGCTGTCGAAAATGGCGGTGCGCGACGTCGGCCGCGTGCTGCAGATGTCTTACGGTCAAGTCGACCGACTGGCCAAGATGATCCCCGTCGAGGGGGTCAAGCCGGTGTCCATCACCAAGGCCTTGGCCGACGAGCCGCGCCTGCGCGAGGCCGCCAAGGAAGAGGTGGTTGGCCGTCTACTGACCTATGCCGAACAGGTCGAAGGCCTGTATCGCTCGGCAGGCACCCACGCGGCGGGTGTGGTGATCGGCGACCGTCCCTTGGACGAATTGGTGCCTTTGTACCAAGATCCCAGATCGGACACGCCGGCCACCCAGTTCAATATGAAATGGGTCGAAGCGGCGGGTCTGGTGAAGTTCGACTTCCTTGGCCTGAAGACGCTGACGGTGATCCAAAACGCGATCAACCTGATCCTGAAGGCGGGCCGCCCGCTGCATGTATCGCTGGACGGACGCCAGCTTTACACCCCGCCAAAGGGCGCGGAAAACGACATCGGCCATATCCCCTTGGACGATGCCGCCACCTATGAGCTGTATTCGGCCGCGAAAACCGTCGCCGTCTTCCAGGTGGAAAGCTCGGGCATGATGGATGCGCTCCGGCGCATGAAGCCCACCTGTATCGAAGATATCGTGGCGCTGGTGGCCTTGTATCGCCCCGGCCCGATGGAGAATATTCCCGTCTATTGCGAGGTGAAGCATGGTCTTCGCCCGCTGGAATCGATCCATCCGACCATCGATCATATCCTGAAAGAAACCCAAGGCATCATCGTCTATCAGGAACAGGTGATGCAGATCGCGCAGGTCATGGCGGGCTATTCGCTGGGCGGCGCCGATCTGTTGCGTCGTGCGATGGGTAAAAAGATCGCCGAGGAAATGGCGAAAGAGCGGCCCAAATTCATCGAAGGCTGCAGCAAAACCCATAAGATCGACGCCAAGAAATCCGGCGAGGTTTTCGACCTGCTGGAGAAATTCGCCAATTACGGCTTCAACAAATCCCACGCGGCGGCCTATGCGGTGGTCAGCTATCAGACGGGCTGGCTGAAGGCGAACCATCCGGTCGAATTCATGGCCGGTGTCATGAATTGCGATATCCATCTGACCGAAAAGCTGGCGGTCTATAAGCGCGAATTGGACAAGCTGGCCATCGAGGTGGTGCCGCCTTGCGTGAACAGGTCGATTGCCACTTTCGACACCCAAGGGGCAAAGCTGATCTATGCCTTGGGCGCGCTGAAAAACGTCGGCGTCGAGGCGATGAACATGATCGTCACCGCGCGGGCGGATCGTCCTTTCGTGACGCTGTTCGATCTGGCCCGCCGCGTCGATCTGAAACGTGTCGGCAAGCGCCCGATGGAAATGCTGGCCCGCGCCGGTGCTTTCGACCAGTTGGACGCCAACCGCGCCCGCGTCTTTGAAGGCTTGGATGCCTTGGTCGCCTATTCGGCGGCGATCTTCGAGGCGCGCAATTCCAATCAGGTGTCGCTGTTCGGCGAAGCGGGCGATGACATTCCCGAACCCCGCCTGCCCTATCGCGACGATTGGCTGCCGGTCGAACGTCTGGCGCATGAACACCAAGCGGTCGGCTTCTATCTGTCGGGCCACCCGCTGGATGATTACATGGCGCCTTTGAAGCGCAAGAAGGTCAAGACGCTGACCGAAATCACCCGCGACGCTTTGCAGAAGGGCAGTTCTTTCTCGGCGCAGATCGCCGGATCGGTCTCGGCCAAACAGGAACGCAAATCGGCCAAGGGCAACCGCTTTGCTTTCGTCTCGCTGTCCGATCCGACGGGGCTTTACGAGGTTACCGTCTTCTCGGATGTGCTGGAACTGGCCCGCGACCATCTTGAACCGGGCAAGAACGTGGTGCTGACCGTCAAGGTCGATCCCGATGGCGACGGGGTCAAGATGCTGGCCAATGCGGTGCAGCCCATCGATGCCGTGGCGGCGGAGGCCGGTGCATCTGATCTGCGCATCCACCTGACACGACCCGAGGCCGTGACATCGTTGCAGCTGCTATTGTCCAAGGTCGAAGGCCAGACGCGCGGCCAGATCACGCTTTGCATCCCCGATCCGGAGGGGCGCGAAATCGACCTGCTGCTGCCCCAAGCCTATCCGATCACGCCGCAGATCAAGGGCGCGATCAAGGCGATGAACGGCGTGTTGATGGTGGAAGACGTCTAAGGGCTTTTCCGCCGATCGGGCGAAAATAAAGCAAGACATCGCAGGGCCTTTGCGGCAGCATCGGCCCATGCGATTTCTTATCATGTCCCTGTTCTCCGTCGCTTTGCTTGCCGCCTGTGGCGGTGGTCAAAGCCCCCCTTCCACCCCAGCCCAAAGCCGCGCGATTGCGCCCTCGGTGGTGACCCATGCCAATTTCGGCGATGCCAAACCGCATCCCTTCGGGGGTCGCGAACCGGCGACCTATCAGGTGCATGGCATCGATGCCTCGCGCTGGAATGGCGTGATCGATTGGCCCACGGCCAAAGCCAATGGCGTCAATTTCGGCTTCCTGAAAGCCACCGAGGGCGGCGATCTGGTCGACCCGATGTTCGACACCAATTGGCGCGGCGCGCGTCAGGCGGGTGTGCCGATCGGGGCCTACCACTTCTGGTATCACTGCCGCCCCGCTGCCGAACAGGCGCGTTGGTTCATCAAACATGTGCCTAAGGTCAAGGGCGCGCTGCCGCCCGTGCTGGATATGGAATGGACGCCGTTTTCGCCCACCTGCAAGATCCGCCCGCCTGCCGATCATATCCGCCGCGAGGCGAAGATTTTCCTGAACATGCTAGAAGCCCATTACGGCCAACGCCCGATCATCTATTCCGCGCCGGATTTCTTCGACGTGAATGAAATGTGGCTCTTGGGGGATTACAATTTCTGGCTGCGTTCCGTGGCCGCGCATCCGCAGGATATGTTCGGCGGCAGGCATTGGGCGTTTTGGCAATATACCAGCACCGGATTGGTGCCGGGGATGCAAGGTCGCAGCGATATCAATGTCTTCGCGGGGAATGCGACACAATGGCAGGACTGGCTCGCCCGCCATCTAAGCCGCTAGGGATTGGGGCGGTTCTAACGCGGCACCTGCAAGGGAACGTTTCGGTCTCGACGGGGTTTCCTTACCAGCGGTCGCTTGCCTTTTTCCCAAAGGCGCGGCCGGTGGTGTTGTCGCCCCGACCAGAGCTCTCCCACCAGAAGAGTTCGTTTTCCCCGAAGGGCGGCAGGAACGGGGTGCAGCTTGGACTGCATCCCGTTTTCCCGAATTCTTATCGGATGAAACGCCCGAAAATGCCGCTGAGTACAAAAATCCCCGCCGCCACCGCGATGATCGACGGTCCGGCGGGCGTGTCTTCCCACAGCGACAATTGCAGCCCGCCCAAAGATGCCAAAGCCCCGAATACCGTGGCCAAAATCGCCATGCGTTCGGGCGTGCGCGACAGGCTGCGGGCGGCGGCTGCCGGAATGATCAGCATGGCGGCAATCAACAAAGCGCCGACGATTTTGATGGCAAGCGCCACTACCAAAGCCAAAGCCACCACCAGCACCAAGCGTTCGCGGTCAGGCTTCAAGCCGCTGGCATAGGCCAGATCCTCGTTCAGCGTGCAGGTCAAAAGCGCCTGCCAGCGCCAGACCAGAAGCGCTACGACCAATATCGCCCCGCCCCAGATGAAGGCCAGATCGGCCTGACCCACGGCAAGGATGTCCCCGAACAGCCAAGCCGACAGATCGCCGCGGGCCGCCGGCACCAAAGCCGCCGCCAAAAGCCCGAAGGCCAAGGCCGAATGCGACAGCACCCCCAAAGTGGTGTCCATCGCCCAGCCCTTGGCCGCCAACACCGCCACCGTCACCGCCATCGCCAAAGCGATCACCAAGGTCCCAAGGCCGATCGGCAGCCCCAGCGCCAAGGATAGTGCCACCCCCAGCACCGCCGCATGGGCTGTGGCATCGCCGAAATAGGCCATCTTGCGCCACAGCACAAAGGAGCCCAAAGGCCCCGTCGCCAAGGACAGCCCCACCCCTGCCAAAGCGGCGCGCAACAGGAAATCGTCAAGCATTCGGGGTCTGATCCTTTACGGCAGGACTGTGGTGGTGGCTGTGGTGGTGGTGGTCATGGTTGTGACCGCAATCATGATGCAAATCATGGGGTTGGCTGTGGTCGTGATCATGGGCGTGTTGATACAAAGCCAAGGCCCCTTTGGTCCCCAGCCCGAACAAGGCGCGGTATTCGGGGGCCGAAGACACCACGCTGGGCGTGCCCTCGCAGCAGATATGCCCGTTCAGGCAAATCACTCGATCGGAGGCGGCCATCACCACATGCAGGTCGTGACTGACCATCAAGACGCCCACGCCGGTTTCGGCGCGCACCTCTTCCAGCAGCCGGTAAAAGCCCGCCTCGCCCGGTTGGTCCAAACCTTGGGTTGGTTCATCCAGCACCAGAAGCTGCGGCTTGGCCAGCAGCGCGCGCGCCAGCAACAGCCGTTGCATCTGCCCGCCCGACAGCCCCGCCATCGGTGCCTCTTCCGACACATTCAGCTTCACGCGGGCCAAGGCCGCTCGGGCCGCATCATCTGACACCCGCTTGGGCAGCGACAGGAAACGGCGCACTGTCATCGGCAGGCTAGGGTCCAAGGTCAGCTTTTGCGGCACATAGCCCAAGACCAGCCCCTTGGCACGGCTCACCTGCCCCGCCGCCAGCGGGATGATGCCCAAAAGCGCCCGCAGCAAAGTCGATTTGCCGGACCCGTTCGGCCCGACAATCGTGACGATTTCGCGCGGCGCAATCGCAAGGCTGACGCGGTGCAGCACCTCAGTCGCGCCAAAGCGCACGCAGATATCATTGGCGGACAGCAGCGCCACGGGATTGCTCACGGGATTATTCCTTGTCACGGCAGGCAGGGCAAAGCCCGACCGCCTCGATATTCGAGCGTTGGATCACAAAGCCCAGATCCGCCGCCGCCTGATCCAAGGCCGCGCGCACGGGGGCTGCGGGGGCTTCGGCCACGGTGTTGCAGCTGTCGCAGATCAGGAAGGCAGGCGCATGGGCCTCGCCGGGATGCATACAGGCGGCAAAAGCGTTCAAGCGGCGAATGCGATGGGCAAGCCCTTGATCAACAAGGAATTCCAAAGCGCGATAGGCCACGGGTGGCTGATTGCCGAAGCCTTCCTTCGACAGCCGCTGCAACACGTCATAGGCCCCCAAGGCCTTGTGGTTTTCCAGCAGTATCTCCAGCACGCGCTTTCTGACAGGTGTCAGGCGCGCGCCGTTTTCCGCCGCCAAAGCTTCGGCTCGTGCCAGCACATCTGCCGAGCAATGGTCATGGTCGTGCTGCAAGAACGCCAGATCCGGCGCGGCGCAACCGGGGCAATCGGCGTGATCATGGGGCATAACGACCTCCTTGGGATTGACATGTTATAATATTACATAGATATCGGCGCAAGTTCATAAACAAAGGCCGATGCGATGCGTTATATCATATCACTGCTATTGACCAGTTCCACTCTTGCCGCTGCCCCCGTGATGGCAGAGGTGCCGAAGGTGGTGGCCGATACTTTGGCAAGCCATGCCTTGGTGTCGATGGTAATGGGCGATCTGGGTCAACCAAAGCTGTTGCTGGAGCAAGGCGCCAATGCCCATGACGTGCAGCTCAAGCCCAGCCAAGCTCGCGCTTTGGCCGATGCGGATCTGGTTATCTGGATCGGGCCGGAAATGACCCCGTGGCTGGACCGCGCGCTGAAGGGGCTGGCGGCGGATGGCCACAAGCTGTCGCTTCTGCACAGCGCGGGCACCAAGACCTTCGACTATGGCGACGACGCGGATGACCATGGTGACGCGCATGGGCATGACGACCACGATCATGAGCATGATCATGATCATCATGACCACGACCACGACCACGACCATGATCACGAAGGTCATGATCATCAGGGCCTAGATCCCCATGCATGGCTGTCGCCGGAGAATGCCCAGACCTGGTTGGGCACGATTGCGGCTGAATTGTCGGAACTGGATGCGGATAATGCCGCGCAATATGCCGCCAATGCCGCAGCGGCGAAGGCCAAATTGCAGGCCTTGGACGGTAAACTGAAGGCGCAGTTGGAGCCGCTGAAAGATCGCCCCTTCGTGACCTTCCATCAGGCCTACGGCTATTTCACCCGCCATTACGGGCTGAAAGATGCGGGCGCGATCAATTGGGGCGATGCGACCAGCGCCGGTGCCGCCAAGTTGCAATCCCTGACCGAAGCCTTGAAAGCGGGCCAGATCGCTTGCGTCTTCCCCGAAGCCCAGCATGATCCGGTGCAGGCCGAACGTCTGACGGCCGCGAGCGGCGTCAAGCTGGGTCCCGCCCTTGACCCCGAAGGCAGCAGCCTGACCCCTTCGGCGGACGCCTATGAAACCTTGCTGCAAAATCTGGCCGACGGCTTGACCGCCTGCCTGAAGCCGTAATCCCTAGCTTTTGGCGTCACGGAACCAGCGCGTGATGGCAAGGCGTTCCGCCTCTTCCATCGCGCTTAGGTTGCCGGGCGGCATCGCATGGGTGATGCCCGCCTGCATATAGATGCGGCGGCCCTCATGGGCGATCTGCGCTTCGGTTTCCAGCAGCACGCCTTTGGGGGCCCAATGCAAACCGTCCCATGCCGGTTCTTCGGCATGGCACATCGAACAACGGCCCTGCACGATTTCCACCACCTCGGCAAAGCCTGCGGCCTGCGACAGCGTCAAGGCGGGGCCTTGCAGGGACGACACCTCGGCGGGCGGCAGGCGCATCGGCGCGGTCGACAGCCATGCCACCGCCAAGAACAGCAGTGCAGTGACCGCCCAAGTCCAATGCGGATTGCCCTTGCGCGCGTGTTTGGTGTTGAACCAATGGCGGATCGTCACCCCCATCAGGAAGATCAGCGAGGCGATGATCCAGTTATACTTGGTCGCGAACACCAAGGGATAATGGTTCGACAGCATCAAGAACACCACCGGCAGCGTCAGATAGTTGTTATGGGTGCTGCGCTGCTTGGCGATCTTGCCGTATTTCGCATCCGGCTGGCGGCCTGCTTGCAGATCGGCCACCACGATGCGCTGGTTTGGCATGATGATCATGAACACATTGGCCGACATGATCGTGGCGGTAAAGGCGCCCAGATGGATCATCGCGGCGCGGCCCGAAAACACATGGGCATAGAACCACGACATCGCGACCAATACGCCGAACAGGGCCACCATCACCACCGTCTGATTGGCATGCACGAAGACGCGGCAGATGGTGTTATAGGCGATCCAGCCGAAAGCCAGCGATCCCAGCGAAATCGCAATCGCCTGCCAGACCTGCAGATCAAGCACTTGCGCATCGATCAGATACATCTCGGCGCCAAGGTAATAGACCAAGGCCAGCATGGCGAAACCCGATAGCCAAGTGGCATAGCTTTCCCATTTGAACCAGGTCAGATGCTCCGGCATCATTGACGGCGCGACCAGATATTTCTGGATATGGTAGAAGCCGCCGCCATGGACCTGCCATTCCTCGCCATGGGCCAAGGGCGGCAGGCTGGGGGTCTTGCGCAGACCCAGATCCAGCGCGATGAAATAGAAGGAGGATCCGATCCAAGCGATTGCGGTAATCACATGGAGCCAGCGGAAGCCGATCTCCACCCATTCTCCCATGACAACAAAGTCATACATCGCGTCGCATCCCCCTGATTTTATGGCTAGGCTATACCCAGCGTCACTCTTCTGATAATCCTGTCTATACCCAGATCACTTTCAATCCAGACTTGATAATGTCCGAGGCGCGATGTCCTACGTCAACAATATCCGCATGTTCACGCGTGTCTATGATTTAGGCAGCATGAGCGCGGCGGCGCGCGATCAGCGCACCTCGCCTGCGGTCGCATCGGCGCGGATATCGGAACTGGAGAAGCATCTGGGCGTGCGATTGTTCAACCGCACCACGCGATCCTTGCAGCCCACCGAAAACGGCCGGATCTTCTATGACGGGGCGCGCCGTGTGCTGGAAGCCATCGAAGATGCCGAACAGGCGGTGATGGATGTCACGCAAAACCCGCGCGGCACCTTGCTGGTATCGGCCCCCTTGGGTGTTGGACGGCGGTTCATTGCGCCGCATGTGCCTGCGTTCAAAGACCTTTATCCGCAAATCGACGTGCGCCTGCGATTGTCGGATCGGATGATCGATGTGGTGTCGGAAGGGATCGATATCGCCTTCCACCTTGGCATCTTGGAAGATTCCACCCTGAAAGTCCGGCTGATCGCCGATTGCCCAAGGCTGCTATGTGCGGCTCCGGATTATATCGCGCGGCGCGGCAATCCGGCGGATGGCAGCGCTTTGGTCAGCGACAAGCATGACTGCCTCAATCTGCGCTTCCCCGGTGCGAAGGAATTCCAATGGACCCTGATCACCCCCGAAGGTCCCCGCCGCTTTGAAATCGCGGGGCCCTTTGAATCCGACGACGGCGATGTGCTGACCGGCTGGGCCTTGGGGGGACGCGGCATCGTGATGAAGCCCTTGTTCGACGTGGCCGATCACCTGCGCAGCGGGGCTTTGCTGCCGGTGGCCACCGCCACGCCCGCCCTGCCGGTGCAGCTGTCCTGCCTCAGCCAGCATCGCCGCCTGAAAGACCCCAAGGTGCGGTTGTTCACCGATTTCATGGCCGCCCGCATTCGCGAAGACATGCGCCGCGCCACCCATGATCTGCCGATACCATGTAAGGCCAAATAAAAACGCGGGACCATGATGATGGCCCCGCGTTCGCGTTCAGATTACGATCCGGATGCGATTATTGCATCTGCTGACCGTTGACGAAGATCGAGCCACCCGCCTTGGCTTCGACCTTGGACTTCAAGGTGTCCTCTTCGCCTTCAACCGGATTGCCGAACATCATCAGCATCATCCGCGCGCCGGACAGGTCTTCTTCCGACATCATCCCCATGCTTACCAAACCGTCAAAGACGCGATTGGCGCCTTTCAGCACGAATTCGGCGGTGCCAATGGGCTGCGGCATGCCGGTGCTATTGTCGAAGGTGAAATTGCCATTGCCGGTCAACATGCCGCCTGCGACCTTCACCAGCAGATCGTTGATATCCAAGGACTGCACTTCCGGCATCGCGGCGGGCAGATTTTCTTCGTCGCTCAGGTCGTTTTCCACCGCCATGGTGATCAGATCGGCCTTTGCCTTGCCCGACAGATCGATCTTCAGCTGCGCCGGCCCATGATCCAACTGGTTTTGCGGATCGAACATGTTCCACACGGCGGGGTCCAAGGACAGATCGGCCAGTTCCAGCGTCAGGCCATAATCGCCGGCTTCGGCCACCGCTTGCACCGGCATTTTCAAGCCGAAGGAGGTGCGCCCAAAGCTGACATCGACAGGCGCTTCGAACATCGCGGTGCCGACCTTCAAGGCAATCGCATCGGTCACGCTGGACATGGCGAAGCTGGATTTGTCCAACGACAGGCTGGCGTGACCCGGTTCCATATTCATGGCAATGGTCATCGGCATGAAGCTATTGTCATCGCTGGAATAAGACGTCGACTTGCCCTGCGACATCGCCAAGGTCAGGCCCATGCCCTGATCGACCGCTTGCAGGAAACGACCCTCATTGGCCAGATCGGGCAATGCCAGACCGCCCGCGGGCAATTGCAAGCGGCCGGTCAGCTCCAGCTTTTCGGTTTCGCTGCTTTGCTTGCTGGTCTGTTCCATCTCGCCCGAAACGGAAGCGATGGCATAATTCATATGACCCACTGACGCGTTCAAATCCAAGGCATCAGCGCCACGGGTATAGCGCCCTGCCAGATCGCGGAATTCGAACAGGCTGTCGACGGCCCAGTTAAAGCCTTCTTCTTCCAGACCTTCGTCCAGACCATCCTGACCTTCTTCGTCATCCGAAGCGGTTTTGACTTCGACTTTCAGCGCTTCGGCCTTCCAGCCATAGCCGAAACCGCCTTTGTCTTCATAGACTTGGATATCCAGACCGCGATGGGTCACGTCGACCACCGTATCGTCGATATCTTGCAGCGTGAATTCACCGGGCACGAAGGACAACGAACCGTCGCCATGTTCGACCAAAGCCAGCTGCGACAGCCGTGCGATGACTGTGCCGTCTTGCTCGCTCAGCGTCACGTCGCGCAACATGCGGCCGTCGCTGGTTTTGTCAGAGCTTGCCGCCTGCAATTGCAGACCCGCTTCGGTTGCTTGTGCGGTCAAATCGGCCCAAAGCGCGTCGGCTTGCACAGCCGCATGTGCGGCAGGTGTGGCCAAAGCCAGCAAAACGGGGGCTGCGAACAAAAATTTACGGTCGAACATATTTATTCCAGTCAGATACACTTAGCGCCACCAAATCCTTTTCGCCCCCGCATTGCAAGACGCAAGGTCATTAGAGTTTGAATTTCCCCCGATCCGTCGCTTAGCTGCCGCGATAGGTCGAATAGGCGAAGGGCGAGATCAGCAGCGGCACATGGTAATGCTGGCTGGCATCCGGCACCCCGAAGCGGATCGGGATCTGGTCCAGAAACAGGATATCCCCCGCAGCCTGCCCGCTTGCCCGCAGATAATCACCCGCATGGAACAGCAATTCGTAGCTGCCCGCCACAAGGGTTTCGCCCAGAAGCAGCGGCTGATCGGTGCGCCCGTCGTCATTGGTTTGCGTGCGCAGCAGCAATTCGCGCGCCTCACCTTGCAGGCGATACAGCGCAATCACCACGCCTGCCGCGGGTTTGCCCTTGGCGGTATCCAGCACATGCGTCGACAAACGTCCCATTACACGCTCCTATTTCGGCGGTTATTTGGGCATCAGACCATGTTTCGGCTGCTATGGCGACCGCCCCGATCGCCGAAATCACTTTCTTCAATTTATTGAAAGAAATGCGGCGAAATCCGGCCTACTCTATCCCAAAGTTTGAAAGTGAGGATTCCGATGCGCCGCTACCCCCGTGATTTCCGTGGCCATGGCCCCCACCCCGCCGATGCGAATTGGCCAGGTGGTGCGA
Source organism: Paracoccaceae bacterium (assembly GCA_031991825.1). Lineage (GTDB taxonomy): Bacteria > Pseudomonadota > Alphaproteobacteria > Rhodobacterales > Rhodobacteraceae > Pseudotabrizicola. Next base: position 3,607 of record DALYSR010000021.1, on the reverse strand, counting down.
AAATCGCGATTTCCATCGTGCTCAATTACGAAGAGGGCGGCGAGAACAACCTGCTGCATGGCGACGGCCAGTCCGAAGCCTTCCTGTCCGATGTCGCCGGAGCCGCCCCTTGGCCGGGCCAACGCCATTGGAACATGGAATCCATCTATGACTATGGCGCGCGCGCAGGGTTCTGGCGGTTGCACCGCCTGTTCACCGAAAAGAACGTGCCGCTGACGATCTATGGCGTGACCACCGCCTTGGCGCGCAATCCCGAACAATTGGCCGCCATGCAGGAGGCGGGCTGGGAAATCGCCAGCCACGGGCTGAAATGGGTCGAACACAAGGACATGGCGGAAGACGAAGAGGCCCGCCAGATCGCCGAAAGCTTCCGCCTGCACGAGGAAGTCGTGGGCGAACCGCCGCAGGGCTGGTATACTGGACGCTGTTCGATGAACACCGTCAGGCTGACGGCGCAAACCCGCAAGCTGGCTTGGATTTCCGATACCTATGATGACGACCTGCCCTATTGGCTGGAACTGGACGATCATGACCAATTGGTCATTCCCTATACGCTTGAAGCCAATGACATGCGCTTTGCAACGGCTCCGGGCTATATCACTGGCGAGCAGTTCTTCACCTATCTGAAAGACAGCTTCGACACGCTTTACGCCGAAGGCCAAGCCGGTAGCGCCAAGATGTTCTCGATCGGGCTGCACAACCGTCTGATCGGGCGACCGGGCAAATTCGCGGGACTGAAGAAATTCATCGAATATGCCCAAGGCCATGACGGCGTCTGGTTCCCCCGCCGCATCGACATCGCCAACCACTGGCGCGCGGCGCATCCGCCCAAACGCTTTGAACGGCCCAGCAAAATGGCCAAGGACCGCTTCGTCGAGAAATTCGGCGGCATTTTCGAACATTCGCCATGGATCGCCGAACGCGCCTTCGATCTGGAACTGGGGCCAGCGCATGATTGTGCGGCCGGCCTGCACAACGCCTTGGCGCGGATCTTCCGCACCGCATCGCAAGAGGAACGCTTGGCCGTGCTGACAGCGCATCCCGATCTGGCGGGCAAACTGGCCCAAGCCAAACGGCTGACGCCCGAATCGGCCTTTGAACAGGCCAGCGCCGCATTGGACGCGCTGAGCGACGAAGACCGCAGCCGCTTTGAAGCATTGAACACCGAATATGTCGGCAAGCATGGCTTCCCGTTCATCATTCCGGTGCGCGACAATACCAAGGCATCCATCCTTGCCGCCTTCGCCACCCGTATCGGCAATGACACCGACACCGAATTCGCCACCGCCTGCAAACAGGTGGAACGTATCGCCTTGCTGCGCCTGAAGGACCTTCTGCCATGACCGGATATTACGCCCCCACAGGCGGCTTGCCGCCGCAAACCAGCCTGATGACCGGACGGGCCATCTTTACCGATGCCTATGCCTTCATCCCCAAGGGCTGTTTCTCGGATATCGTCACCAGCTATCTGCCGAATTGGCGCGACACCAAGCTGTGGATGATCGCCCGTCCCATGACCGGATTTTCCGAAACCTTCAGCCAATATGTGATGGAAGTCGCATCGGGCGGCGGGTCTGACGCGCCCGATCCCGATGATGGCGTCGAACATTGGCTGTTCATGACCCAAGGCTTGGCCACGCTGACACTGAACGGTGAAGCATCGGAAATGGAAGCCGGATCATACGCTTACATCCCCGCCGGATCAAAATGGACCCTGCTGGCCTTGGGCCAGTCGCCCGCCCGTTTCCACTGGCTGCGCAAAGTCTGGGAGCCTGCTCCGGGCATCACCAAGCCCGATCCGATACTGGTCAATGAACGCGATGTGCCGGTGCGCTTCATGCCCGACACCAATGATTGCTGGGGCACCACGCGCTTTGCCGAACCGACCGATCTGCGCCATGATGCCCATGTCAATATCGTGACCTTCCAACCCGGTGGCGTGATCCCGTTTGAAGAAACCCATGTGATGGAACACGGGCTTTATGTCCTTGAAGGCAAAGCGGTCTACAAACTGAATTCCGATTGGGTTGAAGTCGAGGCCGGTGATTTCATGTGGCTGCGCGCCTATTGCCCGCAGGCCTGCTATGCGGCCGGACCCGGCCCGTTCCGCTATCTGCTGTATAAAGACGTCAACCGTCATGCCAAATTGCGCGGCACGGGCGGCTTCGCCCCCCTTCGCTAATCGCTTTGACGCGCGCCCCGCCATGGGGCGCGCACTTTCATTTCCAGACATCAAGACGACCGGAATTCCCTATGCGCGATATCATTGCCCAGCCCCTGACCGCCGCCGCCTTCGCCCCCTATGGCGAGGTGCTGGACGCGACCGGCGAGAGCCGTTTGATCAACGAAGGCTGGTGCAACCGCCATAACGACCGCGCGAAGCTAGATTTCGGCCCCGACGGACGCGCCGGCATTTCGGTGTTCAAGGCGCGCCCGCGCAGCCTGCCTTACGAATTTTCGCTGATCGAACATCACCCCGACGGCAGCCAAGCCTTCATCCCGATGTCGGAACATCCTTTCCTGATCATCGTCGCGGATGGCCCCGACGCCACGCCCAAAGCTTTTCTGTCCGATGGCCGCCAAGGCATCAATTTCGCGCGCGGCACATGGCATGGCGTGCTGACACCTTTGCATGAACCCGGCCTGTTCGGCGTTATCGACCGGATCGGCGACACGCCCAATCTGGTCGAACACCGCTTCGACCAGCCGTGGAGGGTGATCTCCCCTTAAGGCCCTAAGGCCGTCAACCCGCCAGCGCCATGGGGGCGGCGCGGTGGGCCTATAAACCGCCCCCCTCGGAGGTAAGCCCAATGCGCGATAACGTGCATCCCGTGGACGAGATACTACCTGCCCCCAAGCTGTTCACGCTTGGCTTGCAACATGTGCTGGTGATGTATGCGGGCGCTGTCGCCGTGCCGCTGATCATCGGTCGCGCGCTGCAATTGTCACCGGCCGATGTGGCCTTTCTGATTTCCGCCGATCTGTTTGTCTGCGGTATTGTCACGGTCATCCAATCCTTTGGCGCGACACGTTATTTCGGCATCAAACTGCCGGTGATGATGGGCGTGACCTTCGCCGCCGTCGGCCCGATGGTCGCCATGGCACAAAGCAATCCCGGTGCGGATGGCGCGCGCGCGATCTTTGGCGCGATCATGGCGGCAGGGGTGATTTCCATGCTGCTCGCGCCCTTGATGTCGAAACTGCTGCGCTTCTTCCCGCCGGTGGTGACCGGCACGATCATTCTAGTGATCGGCGTTTCGCTGATGCGGATCGGGATCAACTGGATCTTCGGCAATCCGGTCGGGCCAACGGCGCCCCGCATCGTCGATCCCGCCCATGCGGAATGGATGAAGGCGATGCGCGACGGAATCACCGCCAATCCGGTCACCGGACTGCCGGAAGTCCCGACCAATTTGGCCCCCGCCGCCAGTGTGCTCAACCCCGCCTATGCGCCCTTGGCCAATGTGATGGTCGCGGCGGTAGTGCTGGTGTCGATCCTACTGATCGCGCGCTATGCCAAGGGCTTCATTGCCAATATCTCGGTGCTGTTGGGGATCGTGATCGGCTCTGCCATGGCGGTGTTCATGGGGCATATGCATTTTTCGAA
>DALYSR010000020.1:0-35116 GCA_031991825.1 Paracoccaceae bacterium | reverse complement strand
CCTTGATGGCATGTATTGCTCTCAATAAACCGGAACAAAACCGTGACAGGTCCAAGCTTTTAAGTTTCGTTTGCGCACACTATTTGTTTCGCTGACAGTCATAATCTCTGGCCCGCACAGATTACCGATAGTTAACATTATGTTAATATTTTGTACCCTCGGTGAGGGCGCGCAGCATTTGGTGGCTTTTGGGCGCTTGCCCCGATAAAGCTGGCAAAGGCCTTTATTTGTTTCAGGTGAGACCATGACCCGCACCCTTCGCTATCTGAGCCATCCGCAGGTTTTGATTGATCCCGCGCAGGAGGTTACGCGCTGGTCGCTGAACGCCATCGGTGCGGCGCGGGTCGAGGCTTTGGCCGCGCGGCTGGGACGGCTGGCTGGGACAACGCGGGTGATCAGCAGCGCGGAGACGAAGGCTTTGGAAACCGCCCGCCCCTTGGCTGCGGCCCTTGGCGCGCCGCTGGAAATCCGCCCGCTGATGCATGAAAACGACCGTAGCGCCACCGGCTTTCTGCCGCCCGAGGAATTCGAACGGGTCGCGGATGCCTTTTTCGCCGATCCGTCGCAATCGGTGCGCGGCTGGGAAACCGCAATCGCCGCGCAACAGCGGATCATGGCCGAGCTTGATGCCTGTCTGTCGGGCGAAGGCACCGGTGACATCTTGTTTGTCGGCCACGGCGCGGTCGGCACGTTGTTGTTCTGCGCGCTCTCTCGCATCCAGATCGATCGCCGCCACGATCAGGGGCCGGGCGGCGGTGGCTGCTGGTTCGAATGCGATGCCGCAGGCCGCGTGCCCCTGCAGGGGTGGCAGCCGATGGAAACCCTGTGACGGGATTGAACCCCGTGTCGATCCTGCGTCACGCTTGGGCGGCTCATGCCGTCATTGCCATCGCCCTTGTCGCGATCCATGCCCCCGCAGCGGCGCAACCCTTTGCCACCATCCAGACCCCTCCGCAGGCCAATCTGGCCGCGCTGACCAATGCGGCGTCCTTGCGCCAATTGGTCTTGGCCAATCTGGTCGCCAGCAATTGCAGGCTGCCAAACCTGTCCTCGGGGGATGCGGCGCTGCTTGCCGGAACCGCGCAAAGCATTGCCGAGCTTTTGGGCGTCACCACCGAGCAGTATTTTTCCGGCTATATCCATCCGGCCATGCTGGAATTGGCTGCCCCAGACGGCTGCACCCAACAGGCGCAGATGACGGGCCACATGGTGGCAATGATCAAAGGCCTAGGTGGCAAGATTCTTGCGCCATGATGCGGGCCGAAACCGGCGGCAATCGATATCATCCGGCAGGGTTCGGCGGTTCGTTGCGCAGCGTTGAATGGATGCTTGCGGCAGGGGAAACATGCCCCCATGGTGTTCATGTTTATAGGTTTTTAGAAGTTGAACATGTATATTCCAGTCTTGCGCCGCGCTTTTTTCGCCCCAGTCCTGTCCAGCCTGTTGCTTGCAGTCCCGCTTGGCAGCCAAGCGGGGTTTGCCCAAGACGCCCCCGCCGCCCCCACGCGTCTAGAGGTGGTCTTCGTCCTTGATACCACCGGCTCGATGGAGGGGCTGATCGAAGGCGCCAAGCAAAAGATCTGGTCGATCGCCAATACGATGAGCGATCTTAACCCAGAGGCCGAGGTCGCCTTCGGTCTGGTCGGCTATCGCGATCTGGATGACGATTATGTCACCCGCGTCCATGCGCTGACGGGGGATGTGCAAGCCATCTTCACCAAGCTGCGCCGGTTCGAGGCGGCAGGCGGCGGCGATACCCCCGAGGCGGTGAATGAAGCCTTGGCCGATGCCGTCGGCAAGATCAAATGGGGCCGCAGTGACAGCGACTCGCGGATCATCTTTCTTGTCGGCGATGCACCGCCGCATATGGATTACGCCAATGGTCCCAAATATGAAACGGTGCTGAAAGCCGCGCGGGAAAAGGGCATCATCGTCAATGCCGTTCAGGCGGGTGATGATATCGAAACCGAATCTTATTGGCGCAAGATCGCCGAACTGGGGGGCGGGAAATATATGGCCATCCCGCAAGACGGCGGCCAGATCCGCCAGATCCCCACGCCGATGGATGCCCCGATCATCACGGTTCAGGCCCAGATCGATGCGACCATCGTGCCCTACGGCTCTAAGGCCGAGGTCGCGCTGTTGGAGGAAAAGCTGTCAGATCGCAAATCCGCCAGCATCGAGGTGCAGGCCGATAATGCCACCTTCTATTCCAAGAAGGGCGGCAAGAAGGAAGCGGTGACCGGCGGCGGCGATCTTGTCACCGATCTTGCCAATGGCGATGTGACGCTAGACGCCCTGCCCGAGGCGCAGTTGGGCGCTGATCTGAAGGCCATGCCGCCCGCCCCGCGCAAGGCGCATCTGGAAGCCCTGCTCGCCAGCCGCAAGCAGCTGGAAGCCGAAATGGCCAAGCTGGTGACAGATCGCGACGCCTATATCGCGGCGCAAACGGCGAATGCGGGCCCCTTGCCCGATGAGTCATTCGACAGTTCGGTGAAATCCACGCTGAAGGCCCAGATCAAAGCGCCCAAACCATAGCGGGCCTCACATTCACGATAATGCTCAAGCGTGGCACGAGAGGAAGGGCTTGATCCGTTGCCGCTTTCGGTCAAGGGTGCTGGAAATTATTAGGGCGGAAGTCGCCGCGACAGGCGGCTTTCGCGCGCGATTTCGGAAAGCGTGAATGGATAGTGACCAGTTTAAAGCCTCGAATCCCTTTTTGCGCCTGACGGTTGCCCCGGCAAGATTGGCCACCATCGCCGTGTGCCGCAGCCTGCTGAGCCTGCGCGGCAAGGACCTGCCGCCTGCCGCCGGACGGCCGCGCATCTATGCCGCCAATCACGCCAGCCATGCGGATTTCCTGTCGATCTGGACGGCATTGCCCCAAGCGATGCGCAAGCGCACCCGCCCCGTGGCCGGTGCCGATTACTGGCAAAAGACCGCGCTGCGGCGCTGGTTGATCACTTATGTCTTCAACGGCGTGCTGATAGACCGCGGCGGCAATCGTGGCGATGTGCCGGTGCCCGCCGAACACTCCGCCATCGCGCGGCTTTGCGCGCCTTTGCAAGCGGACGAGGATCTTATCTTCTTTCCCGAAGGCACCCGCAATCTGACCGATGTCGATCTGCTGCGGCTGCGTTCGGGGGTTTTTCAGATGTTGGAACGGGTGCCGGATGCCGAAGTGGTGCCGGTCTGGATATCGCATATGGACCGCATCCTGCCCAAAGGCGCCTGGCTGCCGGTACCGTTGAATTGCACCCTGACCTTCGGCGCGCCGATCCGGCTTGATCCCGATGAAGGCAAGGTCGAATTCCTTGACCGCCTGCATGCTGCCATTCTTGAGTGTAAGGCGAATGCGCTGTGAATATTGATCCCTTCCTGACCCCGACCGCCTATGTCTGCTATGCGCTTTTCGCGGCGCTGGCGGTGGCCGAATTGGCCACGATCTATCTCAAAGGCCGGATGGAAGCCGGATCATGGGCCAATCTGAAAGCGCGGATACGATCTTGGTGGGCGATGATCTTCGTGCTGGGCACCGTGTTCTGGCTGGGACGCGGCGGCGTCACCTTGTTCTTCGCCTTCTGCGCTTTCGCCTGCTTCAGGGAATTCGCAACCGTCACCCATACCAAACGCGCCGACCATTCCGCCTTGGCGCTGGCCTTCTGGGTGATCCTGCCGCTGCAATTTCTGGCCGTCTATATGGACTGGATCTTGATGGCGATGCTGATGATCCCCGTCTATGCCTTCATCTTCCTGCCGGTCGTCACCGTGCTGAAGGGCGAGGTCACGGGTTTCTTGAACCGCGTCTCCGAAACCCAATGGGGCCTGATGATCTGCGTCTATTTCGTCAGCCATATTCCGGCGATCCTGTCGCTGAAAATTCCCGATTACCGCTTTTCGGCCATCACCTTGATCACATGGCTGATCCTTGTGGTGCAGGCCTCAGACGTGATGCAATATGTCTGGGGCAAGATGCTGGGCAAGACCAAGCTGGCCCCCAGTGTCTCGCCGTCAAAGACCGTCGAAGGCTTGGTGGGGGGCGTGGCCTCTGCCGCGCTGATCGGCATCGCGCTTAGCCCGATCACCCCCTTCACCCCGCTGATCGCCGGTGTCACCGCGATCTGCGTCTGCACCATGGGCGTCTTCGGCGGCCTGATCCTGTCGGCCATCAAACGTGACCGTGGCGTCAAGGACTGGGGCCATCTGATCAAGGGCCATGGCGGCTTTCTTGACCGGCTGGACAGCTTGGTGTTTTCCGCGCCGATCTATCTGCATTTCCTGCTAGGAGGCCTCTGATGTCCGACCCCGTCGACCGCCGCCCGATCGCGGCGCGCAACACCGGTGCCGCGCGCCGGATCACCACATGGCTGGTGCACCGCGATCTGACCCCCAATGCAATTTCCATGCTGTCGATGGTCTTCGCGCTGATCGGCGGTCTGGCTTTCGCCTATGGCGCCCATATGGTCGCGGGGCTGGTGCTGGCGGCTTTGGGCTGCCAGATGCGGCTGTTGTGCAACCTGTTCGACGGCTTGGTCGCGGTCGAAGGCGGCAAGGGCACGCCGGACGGGCCGTTTTGGAACGAAGCGCCGGACCGGCTCTCCGATATCTTCATCCTGATCGGTCTGGGCTATGGCGCGGGTCAGCCCGAACTTGGCATTCTGGTCGCGGCTTTGGCGGTGCTGACCGCCTATATCCGCGAGCTGGGTCGCGCCAATGGGGCGGGCAATGATTTCGCAGGCCCCTTGGCCAAACCGCAGCGCATGGCGCTGGCGACTGTTGCAGCCCTAGGGCAAGCCGCCGTCTATATCATCGGACAGGATTGGCCGGTGCTGGTCTGGGCGCTGTGGGCCATGGTGTTGGGCACGGGGGTGACGGTGCTGCACCGGTCGTGGCGGCAGGTCCGCGCGCTGAAACAGCGCCGCTAATCTGACGCCTGCCGCCAAGATATCGGGCGCGAGCCTCGTCATATCAGTCGAGATGCCGGAAAGGATATGACATGACACCGATCATGCAGGCCATCATGCTGTCACTGCTGGGCTTGGGGGTCGCAGGCCTTGCGCAGGCACAGGCCCCCTCCTTACGTTCGGATCTGGCGGGCTATCAGGTGACGCTTTTGTCCACACTGCCCGCCGCGCCGATGGGGGCGGTGCAGGATTGCGCCGGCGCGCCTGCGCGATATCCGGCGGGCAAGGCGGTGGCTGCGGCGGGCTGGCAGGTGATTTCCGAAACCAGCATGGGCGGTTACGGCGTGGTGACCTTCGCCGCGCAATCCAGCCAAGGCCCGCAGGGCATCTGCGAATTCGCCAAGGGCAATCTGGGCATTTTCCGCGATGACCGCCTTGTCGGATTGTTCTGGAACCGCGATGAGGACGACAGCCTGTTCGGCCCCTTGCAAGCGGATAAGGACGGGGTGATCACCCTCCGCAGCGCGGCCTTCCCCCTCGTTCCGGTGGCCGAACTGGCCTATCGCGAGGGTGGCTTCGTGCTGCAAGCGCTGCTTGCCATGCTGATCGGCTGCGAGGGCCGTGCAGAGGTGCCGCAGCTTTGGCTCGAACCGATCGGCAAGATGCGCGAGCGGCTGATCGCCTTAGGCTGGACCCCCGTGCCTGCCGCGGCCACGGATCCGGTTGCCACCGATATGCAGGCCCGCGGTTTCCCCGAGGCGGAAAGCTGTTCCGGCACCGGCCTGAACCATTGCAGCTTCGATTATGCCTCGCCGCAGGCCAGACTGCGGATCATCACGCTGGGCGAAATGGGGGATGAGTATGAACCCATGGTGGCGGATCATGAATTGACCTGTCTGGCGACGGCGCAATGACCTTTGGGACAGGATGCTTCGTGCAATCGGCTCCTGCCCTGCGATCAAGAGGGAAGAAAGAATGACCATGAGCAGAATGCTGATTGTTTCCGCGCTAAGTCTGGCGGTGATGGGCCTGATGCCGCCTCATGCCGCAGGCGGGCCGAAAGCCGGTTTCGATTGCGCCAAGGCGGGCAGCGATCTGGAAAAGGCGATCTGTGCCGATCCGCTGACGGCGGAAGGCGATTATGCCATGTCGGTGGCCTTCAAGGCGCTCATGGCAAATCCCGCCCCGCCCGCCTTCATCGACGCCCTGCGCGCCGACCAACGCGATTTCCTTGCGATCCGCCAGCAAGCCTGGCAGGTGAAGGGCAATCGGCAGATGGCGGTGGAACGGCTGCGCGACGGCACCGATCTGCGGGCCGAATTCCTGAACTGGATCAACCCCGAACCGCCTGCGGGGCTGGTCGGAAACTGGGCCAATGCTTGGGGGATGATCCGGATTTCGCAAGCGGCGGATGGATCGCTGAAAATGGGCTCCAATGTGGTTGATCAGGTCGCGGGCACGTGGCTTTGCGGCTTCAACGGGCCGCTGAACGCCAGCTCTGACGCCCAAGCCGTCGGTCATACCGTGGCGGGCGATCTGGTGGTCCGTCGCAACGGCCCGCTATTGGAAGTGCCCGAACCTTTCTGCGACGAAACCGGCCCTGCGATCAACGGATCGATGCAGGGGGTCTATTTCAGGGTCGGCGCCGAGGATTGATCTGGAAAACCAGCGCCGACCCGTGATCACACGGGTCGCGCGCCGGCCGCATCAAGCCTGCGGCGGCGCAACATTGCGGCCACCAGCAGCAGCCCGCCGCCGAAGATCGCGTAATAGCCGCCGAAAATCAGCAGCATGAAGAAGGCCGCCGTCGCGCCGCCCTGATCGCCGCTGCTAGCGCTGGACGCTTCCAGCCAAACAATCAGCACCATCACCGGAATGGTCAAAAGCATCAAAATGCCCGACCAGCGGCAGCCCGCTTCGATCCGCAGCAGGGCATTTGCCCGCCGCACCAGCGTCCCCCCCGCCACGACCAAGACCGTGGCCATCGCGCCCAGCATCAGCGGCGTGAAGGCGCGGCCAAGCGGTTGGCCGAGCTCTTCGGCGACTTGCAACAGCAGCGTCAGCAAGGGATGGGCGGCATAGGCCGTCAGCAGGGCCATCGCGACCACAGACAGCCATTTCAGGCCCTGTTCGCGGAAAGATCGGGGCGCAGGCTCATGCATTACGGAGCTTCCTTCATCAAGATCGTATACAGCAATTGCAGCCAACCTAACGGCTACATGCTTTCATCGACAATGGCTTGCAACTGCCAGCAGGGCGTTTGTGCGAAAACCAAGGTCATCAGATAGCCGCTGTCGCCGCTCAGCGTGACGGCTTGCCCTAGGGGATGCGTTTCAAACCGCACCGATCCGCCCGAACGTTCGAACATCGTCTGATTGGGCACCAGCGGCCATTCCAGTTCGGCACGGGTGATCTGGCGTTCGACCGCGCGGGGCTCGGGATCGGCCTCGTGATCCAGTTGCGAAAGCGACAGCCGGTCAGAGGTGACCGCCTCTTGCACCGCGATATCGGCGGCGAAATCTTTGAAAAACACCTCCAGCGGCCCCTGATAGCACGCGGCGAAAGCCGGAGCCGAAAGGCCGCACATCCCCAGCGCAAGGCAGATCGATTTCATGGCATGGTCCTTTTATCTAACAATTGACGAGGCAGCGGTAACGCCGCACCCCTGCGGCAAAGAGGCCCCGAAACTCGATCTATCAAAGGCATAGGGGCGGTCCATCGTCTTTCCCTGTTCTGGGCGCGTTTCATATCGCGTCCTGCATAAGACGCTCCTGCGCGGTCTATTCTTGGCGATCTTGGCGCGATGGCCGCAAAATCGTGATCTGATAAAATTTTCCGTCTTCGCCAAGAATCCGTGCAGCACTGTCGTCATAATCTGCAACGGGGGAACGCGCCGCGCCGCAGGGCGTTGGCCTAGCAAAAACCGCGATATCGCTGCGTGAGACGGTGGTGCAATAAACGACGATGCAATAATCGGCGGTGCAATAAACGGGGGGACGGGCCTGTGCATAGGATCTTGAGTATCGGGCTGGTCTTGGCCATCACTGCCCTGCCGGCCGCGGCGCAGGACCCAGGCGATGCCATGGTCGCGCAGCTGCGCAGCTGGCCCCTGCCGCAAGGCTGGGGGCTGAGCAGGGACGCGGAGGCGACGATTTTGCGCAATGATGGCAGCGGGCCGCCCAGCCATATGGTGCTGTACACCCCGGCGCCCTCTGGCGATCTGCTCCGCTCGACCTTGATGATGGCCGATATCGCCTCGGATGATCCGGCGGCTCATATCGCCGTATTGCTGACCAATGGCGATGCCTTATGCATCTTGGCGCTTTACAACACTCGCAGCACCGAATTGAGCTGCGCGGACGGCGATCGGGTGATGCCATTGGGCAGTCTGCAAGGGGTGTTGAACCTTGACGGTCAAGACCGCATCCAGATCCTTGAAAGGGGCGATGAGGCGATATTCTACGCCAATCGCCAAGAAATCGGTCGGATTGCCGATCATCCGGCATTGCGCGCGGATTTTGGGCTGGCTTTTTCGGGAGCGGGGGAATTTCGCATCAATACCTTCAGCGTCGCCCATATGACCGAAGAGGAAGTGTTCGGCCCCGCCCCGAGCGCGCCGCCGCCTGAAACACCGCCCGCCGAATTTCCGCCAGTGGTGGTGGACGTCCCGCGCTCGCCGCCCCTGCCGCCACCGCCGAGCGCGGGGAATGCCCCCGCGATCCCGCTGCCGCCCCTTTCCGCGCGCGCCGGATGGCAGGATCTGCCCGATGCCACTGGCATTACCCTGATCAACGAAGCGGTTCAGGGCGATGAACGCGTGCTGCCGTTGAACCTGCCCCCTTTGCAGGGGGCCGAACGTCTGACGGAAGTAGATGTATCTATCGCGCCCACCGGCCTTGGCCAGCAAAGCCTGCGGGCGGCGGCGGGGCTTCTGGTCGAAAATGTCGAACAGGGCCAGTCTTGCGGGCTGCAGATCACTGCGGCGGGCGATGGCTTGCTGCTATGCTATGCCGCCGATGGCCGCGGGATCGAAGTGGCACGCCAAGCGGGGGTGGCGATGGGGGCAGGCCCGCATCAGCTGTCGGTGCTGGAACGCGGCGATACGCTGAGCGCGGCGATAAACGGCACCGTGATCGGCAGCTTGAAGGCGCATCCGGTGATCGGCGGCGACATGTCCCTGATCGCATGGGATCGCGGCAGCTTCCGCTTTGACGCGGCACGCGCGCGGGCCGAAAGTCGCCCCAGTGCGCCTGCCGCCCCCGCGCGGCTTGACCCCCGTCCGGCGAGATCACTGGGCGATCACCTGCAAGGCCCGCTGCCGCTGTTTGGCGATGACCGCTCCCGCGCCGATGCGGCCTATCTGGGGGTGGCAAAATCGATCCTGATGCATGAATTGGGCCATGCCCTGATCGGCGAATTGGGCGTGCCCGCCACCGGTCCCGAAGAGGATGCGGTCGATATCTATGCCGCCCTGCATCTGGCCGATATGATCGCGCAACCTACCGCCGACCGTGCGCTGTCCGCCGACACCGCAAGCTATGCCAGCCTGCTGTGGTATTATTCGGGCCGCATGGACGAACAACGCCAAGCCCCCGCCTCCGAGGGATGGCAGGATGAACATACCGGCGGGCTGAAGCGGTTTCGCAACATGTTTTGCGTGATCTATGGCGCCGATCCACGGGGGTTTTCGCCATTGGCGCAAGCGGTCGGCTTTGAAGAACGCACCCTTATGCGCTGCGAAGATGAATTCCTGAAACAAAACCGCGCCTGGCGGGCGATCCTTGCGCCCTATGCGCGGATCAGCCAAGCGATGCCCGAAGGCAGGCTGCCCGCCGCGGCCAGCGGTGCCGAGGTGCTGGTCGATTTCCAGCCATCGCAGCGCCAGATCGGCGAATTCGTGCGCCGCAATTATCAGACCGAACTCAGCCGCATCACCCAAGCCTTGGGGCAGGCCTATGCGCTGCCAAGGCCGCTGAAAGTGGTGTTCCAAGATTGTGACGTGGCCAATGCGTGGTATTACCCGAAGGATGGCAGCGTCACGATGTGCTATGACATCATCGAGCATTTCGTGGTGATGATTTCGGATGTCGAACTGGCGACGCAAGGCGGCTTTTCGCCCGCCGAACTGGGCCAAGCGCGCGCGCCAGCAGCGGCTCCCCCTCTGACCGGTCAATTGGCGCAGGCCCAAGATGAGCTGACCGATTTCGGCGTGCCCGCGGGTCTGCAGCTGTTCGCGCCGCCCTTCATTGGTCCCACGCCGGTCGAAAACCCGCAGGCCCGCACGATCACGACGCCCGAAGTCAAGGCGCTGATCGACGCCGCCCCCGATGTGATGATCATCGATATCCGCGACGGCACCGGCCTGCAAAGCCTGCCCAATGCGTGGCAATTGCAAGGCGCGGGCCGTGACGGCAGCTTGCAAGACAGCCTGCAGATGCGCCTTGGCAGTGTTTTGGCGGATATGAACGGCGGGGCCAAGGATCGGCCCATCGTGGTCTTGGGTGAAGACGCCAATGACCGCGCCGCATGGAACGCGGCGCTGCGGATCGGCCAAGAAGGCTATCCGACCAGCTGGTATCGCGGTGGCATTCAAGCGTGGCGCGCCGCAGGCCTGCCGCTGTCGGTCCTGAAATGAGGAGCAAAGCCATGATCACCCGATATATGTTTGCCGCAGCCCTCGCTTTGGCCGGATTGCAGATTTCGGCGCCGCTTCTTCAGGCACAAAGCGCCGCAAGCCCAATGGCGGCTGCGCGCAACCTGAAGCTGCAAGAGGACCGCTTCAGCGGCAATTTCTGCAGCGATGGCAAAGAATACTGCCTGCGCATGACCGGCGCCGACAGCATCAGCTACAAAAGCGCAAGCGGGCAGTCGGGACAGCTGAGCGGCTTGCCGCTGCGCGCAGGCGAAACCGCCCTGCCCGCGCCGCAATTGATCGAAATCGACAAGGATCATCTGCTGATCGGGCTGGAATTCGCCTCAAGTCAGGAGATTTCCAACGGTCGGATGCAAAGGCGCGAAACGGTCTATTGGGATATCGATCTGCGCGACGGCAGCGTGCTGGGGCCGATCTTGGAATTCACCTCCCATGTCGGGATCGACACCTATGATTGCCGCAACTGGCCGCAGGACCAACAGGCCGACAACTGCCATGCGCGCTATATTTTCAACAGCATCGTCGATGCGATTGGCGCGCGCCGCGACAGCTATCCGGCGCTGACCTATCGCACCGCCGCCACCATCGAGCCGCAGGGCGCATCGCGCGAATACGGCTGGACCACGCCCACCTCTTACGGCTCCGACGGGGTAGAGCTGCATCTGGGCTGCACCTTCCGCCGCAGCTATATCTATAACCCTTTGTCGGCGCGCTATATTCTGGACCAGCCCCTGCCCGATTGCGACCAGTTCCTAAGCGCCGAATTGTTGCCACGACGCAATTACGACCGGATTTCCGAACTGCAAATGCGCCCCGCCACCCCAGCCGAGGTCGCGAATTATGCCCGTTTCGCGCCCGATCTGCTGGCCGTTGGCGCTGCGACCATGGAACTTGGCTGGCTTTACAACGAAATGGCCACCGGTGCCGATATAGTGGTGCTGCGCGAAAGCACAGATGGCCGCTGCGAGGGGGCGCAGGGCTGCAAGCTGTATTTCTTTGCCACTGCCAATTGTGTCGATCCCGCCCAATGCACGCCCAAATGGTCGCAAAGCCTAAGCGGCAACCGGATCTATACCGTGCAAACCCCCCATGCGCCGCTGTCGCTCGCCTGCCCCGATACCTTGTTCCTGTTGCCTGCAGGGCGTCAGGCGGGGCAATATTGCACCGGCTTCAACGGGCTAGAGGCCCAAGGCGCGGTGCCGCCCCATCTGGCCAACCGCATGAGTTCCAGCTAAATTCGTCAGGAAAATCGGCTATTTCTGCGGAAAATTATTGTCAGATGGGAATTTGCCCCCCTTAATGAGCGCCGGCGTGCAAGAGGGCCTGGAGTTCGGTGTGAGTGAGAGTGATGAAGCCTTGGCCCTTGCGGCGGCAAAGGGCGATAGGGTGGCCTATGAGAAACTTCTTAGGGCGCATTATGATCGGGTCTTTTCCTTGGCGTGGCGACTGACGGGGAATTTCCACGAGGCGCAGGATGTGACCCAAGACATCTGCCTGTCGCTGCCGCGCCGTCTGCACAGTTTCCGCGGCGAGGCCTCGTTGAAAAGCTGGCTCTACCGCGTGGTGGTCAATGCGGTGCATGACAGCCGCCGCGCCAGCGGCACGCGCGGAAAACGCCATCAGGAATGGGGGGATTGGGAACTTGGTCGCATTGACGCCAATTCCAGTTATGATACGGCGACGCAGTGGCTGAAGGATGCGATCACCACCCTGCCCGCCGATCTGCGCGATACCTTGGCGCTAAGCTTTGACGATGATCTGACCCAGTCGCAGATCGCCAAGATCCTGAATATCTCACCGGGCACGGTGGCTTGGAGAATTTCTCAAGTGAAGAAACATCTGCGCCATTATGCCCAAGCGGAGGGCATCGCGTGACCGCGCCCGACGAGATCGAAAGCTATCGGCGGATGGTCAAAGAGGCGACAGCCGAAAATCCGCGCAAAGAGGCAGATATTGACGGCGCTTTACGCGCTTTCGATGCGGCTTTCGCAGTGCCTAAACGCCCGATCCGGCCGTTCTGGATGCGGCTGCCCGTGTTGATGGGGGCAGCCGCCACGGCGGCGGCGGGGATCGTGGCGGTGGCGTTTTTGCCGCAAGTGCCGCAGATGCCTAACCCCCTGCCACAAGTCCCCACCAAGCAGGCCCCCAGCACGCAAGCACCGCCCGATCTGCGGCTTGCCTTGCCGCAAGAACCCGAGGCATCGCTGGCGGATGCGCAGGTTCTGGCGGCTTTCTCGACCGATGTGCCGCAATATTTCCCGCTGCCTTGGGACAGGGGATCAATGCTGGCTGTGCTGGCGGGAACCGAGCAAGGGGCATCCGAAAAGCGCCTGTTTGCCGCCGATGGACGCCGTCTTGTGGTGCTCAAGCGCGGGTCCGATCTGACCGGCAGCCGCAATCAGGACGAAGCTTATCAGCGCTTCGTGATCGCCCTTGCCGGTCTGGCGCTGCTGAATGCGGGCGAGGATTTGGGCCAAGCCTGGCAAAAGCCCGAGCTTTTGGCCCAAGCCCGCGCCGCCGCCAATGGCGCCCCCGCGCGCGAAGCCGCCATTGCCGCCGTGATGGGCGATTAATTACTCGGCGCTGACCGTGATCCGGTCGGCCGCCGCCTCATAGCGGATGGCGCCGGTCGGCTGAGCGCCGCTATTGCCGACAATCGCCACCACGCCGTCTTTTGCCGGACGAATGCCGCTCAGCAGCTGGTGATCGGTATTGGCGTTTTCGATCAGGCCCAGCATCTTGCCATCACGGGAAATCGCCACATAGCCGTCGCTGAACTCGCAAGCGCCATCGGCCACTTCCTTGGCAATGCCCGCGAAACTGACCAGCTCGAAGCCTTCGAATTCGACCTCGCTGGTGATCACCCAGTCCTTTTCGGCGATCAGCTTGCCCGATGGCGAAAAATCTTCCGAGGCGGGGAAGCAGGCATTCCATTCGCCGACCGTCGGGTTGTCGGTGATCTCCGTGGCGGGCTTGGCCAAAAAGGCGCTGCTGGATGATTGGAGTTCAAAAGCATGGGCTCCCGTGGCCATCAGGCCCGCCAATGCCACCCCTGTTGCGACGCGTGCAAGTTTCATTCCGACAATCCCCATTCAACCGAAACATAGACTTGAGACGGGTCATAGCAGAAGTTTCTTGGCCGCAGGGTGGCCTATTTTACCTATCCGACCGGATAGGGTCATATTCATCATAGACCCCCGAAGTGCCGCGCGATTGATAGCTGCCTTTGGCCTGTCCGACAGGCGCGCCATCTTGGGCAATCGTCTCGCCGCGCAGCAGGCTGCGGACGGGCCAGCCGGTGATTTCCATCCCCTCGAAAGGCGTGTAATCCGCGCCGTGGTTCAGGCGATCTTGGCTGATCGGACGGGTCAGGCGTGGGTCCCACAGGGTGATATCGGCGTCGCCCCCGATGGCAAGGCTGCCCTTTTGCGGATACAGCCCATATAGCTTGGCCGGATTGGTCGCGGTCAGCGCCACGAAGCGTTCCGGCGTGATGCGGCCCTTCATCACCCCTTCGGAAAACAGGATCGGCAGTCGGGTCTCGATCCCCGGAATGCCGTTGGGCACCCATTTGAAGCTGGAGCGCGCGCGGGCATTGGATTTCGATGTCTCGCCACCGTCAAAGCGGAAGGGGCAATGGTCCGACGAGAAGATGTCAAACGTGCCGTCTTGCAGGCCCCGCCAGATGGCGGTTTGGCTGTCCAGATCACGCGGCGGCGGCGAGCAGACATATTTCGCGCCGGAAAAATCCATATCCAAGCCGCGCAGGTCATCGGCGGTCAGGGCGATATATTGCGGGCAGGTTTCGGCGAAGACCTTTAGCCCGCGATGGCGCGCCCATTGGATCTGCTCCATCGGTTCGCGCCCCGAGACATGGACGATGACAATCGGCACATCGATCAATTCGGCATGGCTAATGGCGCGATGGGTCGCCTCGCGTTCGGCGATCTGGCTATGGGCCACGCCATGGTAATAGGGCTGGGTCTGGCCCTTGGCTTCCAGCCGCGCGGTCAGGTGCTTGATCGCATCATGGCCTTCGGCATGGACCATGACCAAGGCGCGCTCTTGGCGGGCGACATCGAAGACCTCAAGCAATTGGTCGTCGCGCAGCACCATATCGTCATAGGTCATGAACACCTTGAACGAGGTATAGCCGTCGCGCACCAAGGCGGGCAGTTCCTGTCCCAAAACCTGCGGTGTGGGGTCGGTCACGATCAAGTGGAAGGAGACATCCACATGGCACTTGCCCTGCGCTTTACGGTGATACTCTTCCACACAGGCACGCAGCGACTGGCCTTTGATCTGCAAAGCGAAAGGCAGCACGGTGGTATTGCCTCCGGCAGCGGCGGCGCGGGTGCCGGAGGCGAAATCATCCGCCATCACCGTGCCGTCGGATGTGGGTTGATCCAGATGCACATGGGCATCAATGCCACCGGGCATCACCCACAGGCCGGTGGCATCGATTTCATCGCGCGCAGGACCAAGATCGCGGCCGATGGCGGCAATCTTGCCCGCTTGCACCGCCAGATCGGCCTGAAATCGATCCGAGGCGGTGATCAAGGTGCCGCCCCGCAGGATCAGATCATACATGGGCCGCCTCTTTCGCCAGCACCTCGCTTAAGGCGGCAATCAGGGCATCGACCTGTTCGACGGTATTGTAATGCACCATCGACACCCGCAGCAGCCCGCCGTCGTGATCTTGGTTCAGATGCTCAACCAGACGACGCGAATGGAAATCGCCAAAGCGGATCGCGATCTTATAGGCATCGATCGCCGCCGCGATCTGCCCCGAGTTCTGGCCCTTGATCCGGAAGGCGATCGTCGGCACCCGACGGCTTTCATTATCCAGTGCCGCGGCCCCGATCACCTCGCAATCGGCGCGGCTGGCCAGCCAGTCCAGCAGCCGCGTGGTCAGGATGTTTTCCTGCGCGGTGATCAGATCATAGGCGGCCACAACCAAGGCGCGGCGATCCCCTTTTGCGCCGTGATGACGGGCAAGATCGGTCAGATAGGTCACGATCCCGTCGGTGGAATAGGCCATCTCATAGCTGGGATTGCCGGGTTCGAGCTTGCCGGGGACTTTTTCCTTGCCATAGAAATAATGATACAACCCGTCCAATTCGGCCAGCAGATCATATTTGCCGTACAGCATCGCGCCATGCGGGCCATAGGCCTTGTACAGGCTGAAGACATAGTAATCGACATCCCAAGCCTGCACATCGATCAAGCGGTGCGGCGCATAGGCCACCGCATCGACGCAAAGCTTCGCGCCCGCCGCATGGACGCAGGCGGCAATTGCCGCGATGTCATGGGCTTTCCCCAAAATGTTGGAGGCATGGGTCACGCAGACCAGCTTGGTGCGCGAGCTGAGCAGCGGTTGCAGGTCTTCCAGTTCCAGCGACAGACTTTGCGCATTCAACGGCCAGAATTTCACCGTGACGCCGAATTCCTCCAACCGGACCCAAGGGCCGATATTGCTTTCGTGATCCGCCATGGTGACGATGATCTCGTCTCCGGCCACGAATTGGCTGCGCATGGAAGCGGCAAGGTTTTGCAGCAAGACGGTGGTCGATGCGCCAAAGACGATCTCTTCGGCGCGCGCGGCATTGACCAAGACGGCGGCGGCGTCACGGCCCATGCGCAAGGCGTCGGCGGCGGATTGCGATACCGCATAGCTGCCGCCGATCTGCACATTGCGATGGGTCAGGAATTCGGCCATGCGCTCAAGGGCTGGCTTGGCGATCTGCGCGCCGCCCGCATTGTCGAAGAAGGTCCAGCCGCTGGCCAAGCCGGGGAATTGGCGATGCACATAGTCCATATCCAAGGGGGACATCATGGGAATAACCTTATCTGAAGTCGGAAGAAGGGCGCTTAGTGGTTCAGGACCGCGCCAAGGAAGCTTTGGGTCCGCGCCTCGCGCGGGGCGTTGATCACCTGCGAGGGCGGGCCTTGTTCGACGATCTGGCCGCCATCCATAAAGATCACCCGATCCGCGACTTGGGCGGCAAAGCCCATCTCATGCGTCACCACGATCATGGTGACACCGCTTTGCGCCAGATCGCGCATCACATCCAAGACCTCGCCCACCATTTCGGGGTCCAAGGCCGAGGTCGGCTCGTCGAACAGCATGACCTGCGGCTCCATCGCCAAGGCGCGCGCGATGGCCACGCGTTGCTGTTGGCCGCCCGACAGCTGATCGGGGAATTTATCGGCATGGGCCGACAGGCCCACCCGCGCCAAAAGCGCATCGGCTTGCTGGTTGGCCTGCACGCGCGACAGATGGCGCAAGCGGCGCGGCGCGATGGTGATATTGTCGCGCACGCTCAAATGCGGGAACAGGTTGAAGCTTTGGAAGACCATGCCCACTTGGGCGCGGACCTTGGCCAAGGCCCTGCCAGAGGTGACCTGCGTGCCATCGACCCAGATTTCGCTACCAGCGGTGAAGGTTTCAAGCCGGTTGATGCAGCGGATGAAAGTCGATTTGCCCGAACCCGACGGGCCGATCACGCAGACCACCTCTCCCTTGGCGATATCCAGATCGATGCCTTTAAGCACGTTGAAGCTGCCATAGGATTTATGCAGATTGCGGATGCTGACGAAGCCTGTCATGTGCGTTTGCCTCCTGCGAAGCGGTGTTCCAAGCGCGAAACCAAGGCGACCAAGGGCCAAAGGAAGGCCAGATAGATCACGGCGGCGCCAATCAGCGGCGTCGGATTGGCGGCCAAGGCCTGTGCTTGGGTCGCCTGTTTCAGCAGATCCGGCATCGCCACGACGGATGCCAGTGCGGTATCCTTGATCACATTGATCGAATTATTGGTCAGCGGCGGGATGACGATCTTGACCGCCTGCGGCAAGATGATGTCGCGCATCATCTGCACCGGTCCCAGCCCCAAGGCGGCAGACGCCTCGAACTGGCCGCGCGGAATGGCGATGATACCGGCGCGGAAAATCTCGGCGGTATAGGCGGCAGAGACAAGGCTGAGCGCCGACATCGCCGATGCGAAGGGCGACAGCCTGATCCCAAGGAAGGGCAGTGCGTAATAGATGATGATCAGCAGCACCAAAAGCGGGATCGAGCGGAAGATGTCGATATAGATCCCCGCGATCCAGCGCAAAGGTTGGGCCGCATAAAGCCGCACCATCGCCAGCCCCAAGCCCAAGGCCAGACCGGCGATGATGCTGGCCACGCCCAGCTGCACCGTCACCCATAGGCCTTGCAGCAGGAAGGGCAGACTGCGCTTGAACACCTCAAGGTTGAGGAAAGTCTCAAAAATATCCATGGAATACCCCTATGGGGAGTGCCTCCGGCACGGGCTGGCCCCGCACCGGAGCATCGCTCAGTCGAGTTTCGGCATCGGCATCGGCAGCACGGTCGCGGTCGAGCTGTCGGCTTCGGGCTTCACGCCAAACCATTTCTCGTGCAGATCGGCGGTGACGCCCGCGGTTTTCAGCTCGTCGATGACGGCATTGACCTTGGTGGCCAGTTCCGCATCCTTGGCGAACATCATCGAATATTTCTCGCCGGTCGGGATACGGGCGACCACGGCCAAATCGGGCTTGTCCTTGGCGTAATACTGCATCGCCGGAATATCCGAGATATAGCCGTCGATCCGGCCCGCCGCCAGATCAAGCATGGCAGGCGCCAGACCTTCATAGCGGCGGATATCGGCAAAGCCCAGCTTCGCCGCTTCAGCGGTGGCCCACATATCGCCGGTCGATCCGGTATCGACGCCGACGATCTTGCCCTTCATGTCGTCCAAGGACTTCGGACCTGTGGCCAAAGCGGTCAGCGATTGGTCGCTGTCATAATAGGGCTGGGCGAAGGTGACGGATTTCAGGCGGTCTTGGGTGATGGTGATCGAGGACATCGCGATATCGATGCGGCCCGATTGCACCGCCGAGAACAGGCCGTTGAAGGGAATGTTCTCGATGGTGACTTTCGTGCCCATCTTTTCGGCCACAGCATTCACCATGTCGATTTCAAAGCCGACGAAAGCGCCGCTGCTGTCTTGGAATTCCCACGGCACATTGCCGATATTGGCCCCGACCGTCAGCGCGTCTTGGGCGCAAGCGGCCCCGATGCCCGCCGCCAGCACGCCAAGGGTCAAAGCCGATTTGCGCAAAATATGTTTCAGCATCATACTCCCCTATCTTTCCTTTTTTTGGCCAGATCGGTAAAACCGGTCTTACCAGATTTAGGGCATGGGTTCCGGCGTTTTGCAATGCTCTCCTGCGTTACTTTGGGGAAAATTGGCGCAATTGCTAAAATAAGAGGCAGATACGATGTGGGATAAAGCGCCGATGACACAGCAGGTGGCGCGTAAGCTGCAAGACATGATCCGTTCGGGCGAATGGAAGGCGGGGGAAAAGCTGCCGTCGCAACGGATATTGTCCGAGCGATTGAATATTTCGCGCCCGACGTTGCGCGAGGCGCTGCTGACGTTGGAAACCTTGGGGATGGTGCATACCCTGCCCGCGCGCGGCACCTTCATCGCCAATCCGCGTGAGGCGGAAAAGCCTTCGGCGCAGTGGCGCTATCAAGATGCCTATTCGCAACAAGAGGTGATGCAACTGCGCCTTGTGGTGGAGGGCGAAATTTGCCGTCTGGTCGCCACCAGCGCCACGCCCGACTTGATCCGTGATCTGCGTGATGCGGCGGATATTTTCGCGCAGGCTTGGGCGCAGGGCGATCTGGTGGCCCATGTGCAGGCCGATCTGGAATTTCACCGCCTGATCGCGGCGGCGTGCCCCAATCGCATGTTGAGAAACGTCTATGAAACCTATCAGACCATGCTGACCGAAACCCAGCGCCAGCCGATCCCGCAGACCCATAGCCCAAGGATGCAGGCATCGATCGCCGAACATGGCATGATCCTGAACGCGATCTCTGATGGCGACGGCGTCAAAGCCGAAGCCGCGATGCGCACGCATATCCGCAACACCGCCGCTGCGGCACATATCTCACTATAGGGTCAAGGTTTTGGGCGGGGGTGGCATCACCCCCCGCCGCCTTTTGGCAGTGAGGGCCTTACAGATGCGGGGCAGCCGCTTCCACGAAACGCCGCACGCGGGCGGGATCGACCGCATTCCACCACACCCCATCGACCTTCAGCGATGAGGCCACGATCACCCCGTTGGTCAGGGCAAGGATCTCGCCGATATTGGCCTCGCTGACGCCCGACCCAACCAGCAGCGGCAAATGGGTCGCATCGCGGATCACCTTGATTTCGGCCGGATTGGCCGCATCGCCGGTGCGCTGGCCGGTGGCAATCACCCCATCGGCATCGAAAAACGCCAGATCGCGGGTCTGTTCGGGGATCGAGCGGTCGGCGACTATGGCATGGGCGCCATGTTTGACATGGGCA
Source organism: Paracoccaceae bacterium (assembly GCA_031991825.1). Taxonomy (GTDB): domain Bacteria; phylum Pseudomonadota; class Alphaproteobacteria; order Rhodobacterales; family Rhodobacteraceae; genus Pseudotabrizicola. The sequence continues at coordinate 15,194 of DALYSR010000020.1, read as the reverse complement.
TCGGCAAAGATGCGGATGCCGTCTTGGCGCAGGCGGGCGCGGAAGCGCAAGGCCTCGCCCGCGCGGCCTTCGATGAAGCCCTCATTGGCGATATAGGCATTGGCCCATTGGTTGACGCGGATGAATTGCGCGCCGCCGGCGGCGGCGATGGCAATCGCGGGGATCGGCGCATTGGCCAGCACATTCACCCCGATCGGCACATCGAAGGCGGACTTCAGCCGGTCGGTGACCACCGCCATGAAAGCCGCGGTTTCGCAGGTGATATCATCGGGCTTCAGGAAGGGCAGATCGCCGTGATTTTCGACCATCAGCCCGTGGATGCCATTGGCGATCAAGGCTTCGGCGTCGCGCAGGCAGCTATCATAGATCTGGGCCAAAGGTTCGCCCTTGTAGCGGGGCGCACCGGGGAAGGGCGGGCAATGGATCATGCCGATCAGCGCTTTGCTGCGGCCGAAAATCTGGTCGATTGCATGGGCGGGACGGTCGGAAATCAAGCTCACGGGGCTGGTCCTTTGACGGCGGTATCTCAAAGCCTGATCCTGCCTCAAGCCCAAGCAAATGTCGCGGATTTCTTGGGTCATATATAGAATGATCTCTGCGCCCCTTCGAATGGCGAAGGCCCAACGGCGGATGCGCGTCGGGCCTTCTGGGAGCAGCCCTTCCAATCTGTCGAGCGGAAGGGCCAGGAGAATAGCGCCTTACTTCGGCATGATCACCGCATCGATGACATGGATCACGCCATTGCTCGCCTCGATATCGGCTTTGCTGATGGTCGCGCCGTCGACTTTGGCACCGCCGTCAAGGGTCACGGTCACGTCCGATCCCTGCACGGTTTTCGCCTTCAGGCCCTCGCTCAGATCGGTGGACATCACCTTGCCGGGCAGCACGTGATAGGTCAGGATGCCGGTCAGCTTGTCTTTGTTTTCAGGCTTCAACAGATCTTCGACCGTGCCTGCGGGCAGGGCTGCGAAAGCGGCATCGGTGGGGGCGAAGACGGTGAAGGGGCCATCGCCCTTCAGGGTCTCGGTCAGGCCCGCAGCATCGACGGCGGCAAGCAGGGTATCGAAGCCACCAGCCGCGCGGGCGGTGTCGATGATCGTGGTCTTATCAGCGGCAAAGGCCGGCAAAGCGAGCGCAAGGCTGATGGCTGCAGCGGAGATAGCTTTTGCGAACATGGAAATGGCTCCTCTTCCATTTGATGGTCCAAAACGGCTCAGCGTCTTTGGTGGAAGGCTTACGGCGGCCAAGCCCGAATAGATCACGGTCGGATTTTCACAGCTGCGTGAGCGAAAAGAGTGATCCAATCGACGCTGATCCGCGTAAGCCTGATGACAGCGAAAGGACGACGTCATGCAGACCATCTGGCTCTATCTGATCACCGCGGCGATATTCTTGGGCTTGGACATGATCGGTATCCGCTTCATCATCCGCCCCGTCTTCGACCGCCATATCGGCGATCTATTGGCCAGCCCGCTGCGGCTGGGGCCTGCGGCGGTGTTCTATCTGTTCTATGTCGCGGGGCTGTTGTGGTTTGTCTCGCTTCCCGCATTGCGGGCGGGCGCGCCGATGCAGGCGCTGATCGGCGGCATGGTGCTGGGCGCTTTGTGCTATGGCACCTATGAATTCACCAATTACGCGACCTTGGCGCGCTGGTCGCTGTCGCAAGTGGCGACCGATCTGATCTGGGGCATCTGCCTGACAGGGGGTGCAGCTTGGGCCGGGGTGGCGGTGCTGAGCGGCAAACTGGCCTGATCAACCCAAGCGGCGCGTCAGGGCCAAGGACAGCCGATAGGGCAAGGCGCGCAGCAGTTTCAGCGGATAGGTGAAGCGGCGGGGAAAGTGGATTTCGAAACTTTTCCCGCGCAACCCCTTGATGATCCGCGCCGCCGCATCTTCGGCGGATATGATCGCGGGCATGGCGAAATCATTCTTGGCGGTCAGCCGTGTCTCGACAAACCCCGGACAGATCAGCCGCACATCGATGCGCGGCGCCAGTTCGATCCGCAGGGTTTCGGCCAGATTGATGATCGCCGCTTTGGTTGCAGAATAGGCTTGGCCCTTGGGCAGGCCCAGATATCCCGCCACCGATCCGAACAGCACCAACTGCCCGCCATCGCGCAACAAAGGCGGCGCGTATCGGGCCAGTTCGAACTGGCTGAACAGATTGACCCGCAGCAATTCCTCCAAGGCTTTCAAGTCGATATCGGCCACCCTGCCCGGATCATAAAGCGCCGCGGTGCAGATGATCGCGTCGAAACTGGCGGGGGCAAGATCCACTGCCACAGCCGCCAAAGCGCCCTCTTGCGCCAGATCCAGCGGCAGGATGCGGATATTGGGCATTCCTGCGGCGACCTGTTCCAAGCCCGATGCGCTGCGGGCGGAAATCAACACATCGGCCCCCGCTGCGCCATAGGCGCGGGCCAAAGCGGCCCCGATCCCGCTGGAGGCCCCGATGATCCAGATATGTGGCCTGCCGGACATCGCGCTCAGATCCGGAACATCGGCTGCAGCAGGCGCGGGATCATCGCATGGAAGCGCAGCGGCGCATCGGTCGCGGCCAAGCAGATGCAGGCCTCGCCCGCACCGGCGATGGGCTGATGATCCACCGAACCATCCGCATCTTCGACATCCCCCAGACCGAAATGGCCCGCGCTATCCGAAAAACTGCCCTGCAGCACCAAGGTCAGTTCCAAGCCGCGATGGCCGTGTTCGGGCACCTTGCGACCGGGTGGGATATACAACAGCCGCAGCGATCCTTCGCGATTGGCCATCAGGATCTGCTGGCGGATGCCGCCGCCCAGCATCCGCCATTTCGGCGGCTGCCCGCCCAAGGCCTGCATGACTGGCGCGGGGAAAATCCCCGCCGCGCGGGGTGCCAGAACGGGCGGCGCGGGCTGATCCAAGGCCGCAAGCGCCCGGCCCAACGCATCCGTCGACAGATCGGCGGGCGTAAGGCGTTCCAACAAAGCCCCGCCAATGGCTTGGGCGGCTTCGGCGGCGGCTTGGCAGTCCTCGCACAAGGCGACATGGCTTGCCACCACCACGGCAAAGACCGCAGGCAGGTTGCCAGAGACCCAAGCCGCCAGCAGCTCCGCGCGGATATGATGTGTGATGGCGTTCATGAGGGTCTCAGATCTGACAAATCGCGGCGGATGCGGGCAAGGCCCAGACGGATACGGGATTTTATGGTCCCCAGCGGCAGGCCGGTCAGGCTGCTGATTTCGCTATGGGGCATTTCTTCGAAAAAGGCCTTGTGCAACAACTGGCTTTGTTCGGGGGCCAGCCCCTCCAAGGCGGCGCGCAGGGCGCGATGTTCTTGGGTCAGGGCCAGCATCTGGAAGCTGTCGGGCTCTTCGCTGCTATGGTCTTCGGTCAATTCGGCCTCGACGACCTGACCGCGACGGCGCAAATCGATATGGCGGTTGCGCGCGATCCGGTAGATCCAGCCCGAGGCTTCGGATCGATGCGGATCGAACTGCGCGGCCTTGTGCCAGACCGCCAGCATCACATCCTGCACCACGTCTTCGGCCCGCCCATCGCGCAGGCCGCCGCGGATCAGCATCGCTTTAAGGCGCGGCGCGTAATAGGTAAACAGCTGCGCATAGGCCGCCCGATCGCGCTGGTCACGCACTTTCAACAGCCACAGCGTCTGTTCCGACAGCAGCGGCGGATCGGGGGGCGCAGGCGCTTGGTCTGACGAGGTCAAGTTAGGTCTGTCCTGATCAACGGCCGCATCGACCATCACCTTGCAGGCAGGGTCGGTCTGGGCAGGTTCCGAAAGAAGGGGCGATGCTGCGATCATACCACAGCTTACGACGGGCCATAGCGAATGGATCACGGGCGCGGAAAATATTTTTCGGCATCGGTGATCCACTTGGATGCAAGTCTCGTATTCGTAAGCGAATTTACCCGATGGAGTCCGCCCGTGCCCTATGATCATAGCCCCAACGCTCCGCAGCGCATTGCCGTGATCGGTGGCGGCATCTCTGGGCTGGCCGCGGCTTGGGAATTATCCGCGCAGCATCAGGTGACGCTCTATGAGGCCGATGCCCGTTTCGGGGGCCATGCCCGCACGCTGATGGCGGGCAAAAACGGCGATCAAGCGGTGGATAGCGGCTTTATCGTCTTCAACTATGTCAATTACCCGCATCTGACGGGGTTGTTCCGCGATCTGGATGTGCCGGTCAAACGCAGCGACATGAGCTTTGGTGTGTCGCTGGGCGATGGCGCGCTGGAATATGCGCTGCGCTCGGGCAATGCGCTGTTCGGCCAAAGACGCAATATCGCCAATCCCGCCTTTTGGGGCATGATCCGCGACATCCTGCGCTTCAATGCCGAAGCTTTCGCCGCCGTGGCGGGCCAGCCCGATATCACCATCAAAGCTCTGCTGGACCGGCTTGGCATGGGCCATCGGTTCCGCGAGCATTACCTGTTTCCGATCTGCAGCGCGATCTGGTCGACGCCGCGCGCGGGCATTGGCGATTTCCCCGCCGAGGCGCTGATCCGCTTCATGCGCAACCACGGCCTGATGCAGGCGCGCGGCCGTCACGGCTGGTGGACGGTCGATGGCGGCAGCATCGAATATGTCAGCCGCCTGACCACAGCCTTGCAAAAGCGCGGGGCCACCTTGCACAAGGGCGCGCCGGTGGCGTCCGTCACCCGCGGGGCGATGGGGGTCACCTTGCGCGCGCAAGGCGGGGTGGAGGCGCATTATGATCAGGTGATCTTTGCCTGCCATCCCGATCAGGCCTTGGCGATCCTGACCGATCCGCGCCCCGAGGAAAGCGCCGCCCTGCGCGCCATCCGTTTCCAAGACAACCGCGCAGTGCTGCATGCCGATCCGGTGGTGATGCCCAAACGCCGCCGCTGCTGGAGTTCATGGGTCTATCGCGAAGGGGCCAATCCCGTCGCAGCCGACAGCTCAGGCGTCGGCGTGACCTATTGGATGAACCGCCTGCAATCCATCGTTGAAAGCGATCCCTTGTTCGTCAGCCTCAATCCGGCGGACGATATCGATCCGACTTTGGTTTACGACGAACATGTCTTCCGCCACCCCGTCTTCGATCTTGCCGCCCTGCGCGCCCAAGGGGATATCGCACGGATGCAGGGCCGCTATGGCACATGGTTTGCGGGCGCATGGCTGCGTCACGGTTTCCATGAGGACGGCTTCGCCAGCGCCATGCGCATCAGCCGCAAATTGGCACCCAAGCCGATGCTGGTCGGCGGGCCGTCGTGATGGACCGGCCGCTGCCCCATCGTCTGGCGGCAGGCGAGGTGCTGCATCTGCCCGCCCGCATCCGCCATACGCGGCTTGGCGCTTTGGGCCATGCCTTCGGCTATCGCGCGGATTACCTGTTGTTTTCGCCCGAACATCTGCGCCGCTCCAAGGGCCTGCTTGCCCGCAACCGCTTTGGTCTGTTTTCGGTCAATGACCGCGATCATGGCGGCGCGCGGGGCAAGGGCCAAGGGGCGGCTTGGGTTTGGGCGCAGCTTGCAGGGGCGGGCATCGCACGCGACGCAACCATGACCTTGGGCCTGCTGACGCAGCCGCGCATGTTGGGGCTGGGCTTCAATCCGGTCAGCTTCTGGCTGCTGTGGCAAGATGATGCGCTGATCGCCATGCTGGCCGAGGTCAACAATACCTTCGGGCAGCGCCATTCCTATCTGTGCCGCAACCCCGATCTTGCGCCGATCACATCGCAGACCCCATTGCGGGTGGATAAAGTCTTCCATGTCTCGCCATTTCAGGATGTGGCGGGCGGCTATCACTTCCGCGTGGCACTGGACCCCGCGCGCATCGATATCCTGATCCGCCACCAAGGCCCTGACAGCGGTTTGGTCGCCCGTATGCAAGGCGCACTCTCGCCGCTGCGCCAGAAATCCCTGATCCGTGCTGGCCTGACCCGACCGGGCGGCGGCCTGCGGATCATCGGGCTTATCCTGTTCGAAGCTTTGCGCCTGAAACTGCGCGGCGCAAGCTATCGCCCCCTTCCCCCTGCTCCGGCCAAGGACGCCAGCCTATGACCATCGCTCTGCCCCGCATTGCTCTGCCCCGTCATGCCCCCGCGCGTTTCCTGCAAGATCTTGAGATGATCCAAGGCGGCCGTTTGACCCTGCGCACCCCCGAAGGCGATATCCATCATTTCGGCCATGCAGGCCCCGAAGTCGAGATGCATCTGCGCGACTGGCGGGTGCTGCCCGCCCTTGCCGCGCGCGGCGATATCGGGCTGGGTGAAACCTATGTCGCCGGACTGTGGGACAGCCAGACGTTGGAGCCTTTGCTGCACATGCTGATCCGCAACAGCGATGCGCTGGAGGCTTACGGCCGCCAATCGGGTCTGGCGCGGCTGAAGCTGCGGCTGGTGGACCGCGTCTTGCGCAAGAATTCCTTAAAAGGGGCCAGCCGCAATATCCGCGCGCATTACGATGTGGGCAATGAATTCTACCAGCTCTGGCTGGATCAGGGCATGACCTATTCGTCGGGCCTGTTCCACGAGGGCGATGATCTGGAAACCGCGCAGGCCCGCAAGAATGCCCGTATCCTGTCCAAGCTTTCGGGCGGCGAACGGGTGCTGGAAATCGGCTGCGGCTGGGGCGGGTTTGCCGAAGCGGCGGCGGATGCGGGGCGCCATGTCACCGGCCTGACCCTATCGCCGTCGCAGGCGGGCTATGCCGATGCGCGGCTGGACGGGCGGGCGGATATCCGGTTGCAGGATTACCGCCTGACGACGGGCAAATTCGACAATATCGTGTCGGTCGAGATGATCGAAGCCGTGGGTGAAGCCAATTGGCCGGTCTATTTCAACGCTTTGGCGGCAAGATTGGAACAGGGCGGGCGGGCGGTGATCCAAGCGATCACCGTGCCCGACCAGCAGTTTTCGGTCTATCGCCAGCGCTCGGATTATATCCGCCAGCATATCTTCCCCGGCGGCATGCTGCCCTGCCACAGCGCGATGACCTATGCCGCAAGCAAAGCGGGACTGGAGCTGAAAGACAATTTCTCCTTCGGCCCCGATTACGCCCGCACTTGCCGGATCTGGGCGGACCGTATGCAAGACGCTTTGCCGCGCATCAAAAAGCTGGGCTATGGCGATGACTTCCTGCGCAGCTGGAGCTTCTATCTGCTGGGCTGCGCCGCGACATTCGCCACAAGGCGCACCGATGTGGTGCAGATGGAATTCGCCCATCGGGGATGATGTTCTGGCCCCGCGAAAGTCGCTTTGAAAAACTTCGGCTAAACAATCACATCGACCTGTTTCCCTTACCCCGAAAGGGCTATGCTGCACTGCCGGAACGGTTCCGAGGTCGGGGCCACCGCACCCGTCGTCCCTCGCCCCCGTCGCCCCCTCGCCAAGGAGAAGATGCCATGACTGACCCCGCCCCGCCGCGTGTCAGCCATCACGACCGGATCTTGAGCGAATTCCGCGACAGCATCACCAGCGGCGCTTGGCCCCCAGGGTTTCAGCTGCCGTTCGAGACGCGGCTTGCCGAAGATTATGGCGTCTCGCGCATGACGATGAACAAGGTGTTGGCGCAGCTAACCCGCGAAGGCTTTTTGGTGCGGCGCAAGAAGCTGGGCACCTTTGTCGCCCAGCCCTTGGCGCAGGCGGCAGTCATGGAAATCGGCGATATCCGCACCGAGGTCGAGGCGCTTGGGCTGGACTGGCGCTATGATCTGAGCGAGCGGCTGTTGCGCGCGGTCCTGCCCGAAGAAGCGCGGGCCTTGAAACTGGCGGCGCGTGATGCGCAGCTGCAGGTCTTGGCGCTGCGCGGGGTGCATCATGCCGGTGACAGCGCCTTTTGCCATGAGGCGCGGATCATCAATCCCGCCGCCGCCCCCGCGGCCTTGGCGGAGGATTTCCGCGCCATCGCGCCGGGGCAATGGCTGATGCGCGAAATCCCCTGGACATCGGCGCAGCACCGCATCCGCGCGGTGGGCGCGGGGGCCGCCATGGCGCGGGCTTTGGGCGTGGCTTTGGGCAGCCCCTGTCTGGAAGTGACCCGCCGCACCGAAATCGCGGGCCAATGGGTGACGCTGGTCACCCAGACCTATCCGGGCGAACGCCATGAATTGGTGGCCGAGTTTTCGCCGAATATCGACGGCTAAGGCATCAGTCTTATTCGACTATTTCAACCAGCAGCGCAGCCGTGCCGCATAGGGCATCTGCCAATACCGCCCCGCAGGCCTGCAGATCGACCAGATCAAACCGCGCCAGCCCCTGCGCAGGCTGCAGCAGCAGCGCATAGCTTCCAAGGCAAGGCGCGGCAGCTACACGCCGCAAGGGGCCGCGGGTGACAACCGCCCGCAACGGTCTGCGCGTCATGACGTTGAAATCCAACAGCGCCCCGCCCTGCAGGCTGGCCATGCACGGCAGATCGCCCGCAAAGGCGAAGGGCGGGCTTTCGGGGCCAAGCGTTATGGTATCTTGGCCGATCTGTAACTGCATCCGACCGCCTTCCAACACGGTCAGATTGCGATCCACGCCGTCGAAGGTGGAAAAAGGGCCGTCTTGGGCCACCTTCGCCGTCGAAATCCGCCAGTCGAAATCGTCAAATCCGGCCCCAGCGGGGAAGACCAAGATTTCCGCCGTCTCGCCGCCGCCGTTTTTCCACGGCTGGAAGTGGCGCGCCGACAGGGGGTAGAGGCCGGTCATAGGATCGCGGGCAGGCGCAGATTGTGCAGCCGCGCGCAATCCTTGGCGATGTCATATCCTGCATCGGCAGGGCGCATCACCCCCGAGGCGGGATCGTTCCACAACACCCGCTCCAACCGGCGCGCGGCATCGTCAGTGCCATCGGCCACGATCACCACCCCCGCATGTTGGCTAAAGCCCATGCCGACGCCGCCGCCGTGATGGATCGACACCCAAGTCGCCCCCGATGCGGTATTGGTCAGCGCGTTCAGAAGCGGCCAGTCCGACACCGCATCGGACCCGTCGATCATGCCTTCGGTCTCGCGGTTGGGACTGGCGACGGAGCCGGAATCCAGATGGTCGCGGCCGATCACGATGGGCGCTTTCAGCTCGCCCCGCGCCACCATATCGTTGAACATCAGCCCCGCACGGTGGCGATCGCCCAGACCGATCCAGCAGATCCGCGCCGGAAGCCCTTGGAAGGCGATGCGTTCCGCCGCCATATCCAGCCAGCGGTGCAGATGCGTATTGTCGGGGAACAGCCGTTTCATCGCCGCATCGGTCTTGGCGATATCCTCGGGATCACCCGACAAAGCCACCCAGCGGAACGGCCCGATCCCTTGGCAGAAGAGGGGCCGAATGCAGGCAGGCACGAAACCGGGGAAGGCAAAGGCGCGATCAAAGCCCTCTTCCAAAGCCATCTGGCGGATATTATTGCCATAATCGACAGTCGGCACGCCCGCGTCATGAAAGCCCACCATGGCTTCGACATGGGCCCGCATCGAGGCGCGGGCGGCTTTGTCCACCCCCGCCGGATCGGAGTGCTGCCGCGCCCGCCATTCGCCCAGCGACCATCCCGCAGGGCAATAGCCATGCAGCGGATCATGGGCTGAGGTCTGGTCAGTCACGATATCCGGCCCGCCATTGGGCAGGGCATCGCCCGCCAACTGGCGGCGCAGAAGTTCGGGGAAGACCTCGGCGGCATTGCCCAATAAGCCCACGGATTTGGCTTCCCCCTTAGCGGTCCAATCGGCGATCATGGCCAAAGCCTCGTCCAAGGTTCTGGCCTTGGCGTCCAGATATTTGGTGCGAATGCGGAAATCGATGCGGGTTTCATCGACTTCAACCGCCAGACAAGACGCCCCCGCAAACACCGCCGCCAAGGGCTGCGCGCCGCCCATGCCGCCAAGCCCGCCGGTCAGCACCCATTTGCCGGTCAGATCGCCGTTGTAATGCTGGCGACCCAGTTCGGCAAAGGTCTCATAGGTGCCCTGCACGATGCCCTGCGCCCCGATATAGATCCAGCTGCCGGCCGTCATCTGGCCGTACATCATCAGACCTTTCTTATCGAGCGCGTTGAAATGCTCCCAATTGGCCCAATGCGGCACAAGGTTGGAATTGGCGATCAAGACGCGCGGCGCGTCCTTATGGGTGCGCACGATGGACACCGGCTTGCCCGATTGCACCAGCAGGGTTTCATCCGCTTCCAGATCGCGCAGGGCATCACAGATCAGGTCGAAATCCTTCCATGTGCGCGCCGCCCGCCCGATGCCGCCATAGACCACCAGATCATGCGGATTTTCGGCCACATCGGGATGCAGATTGTTCATCAGCATCCGAAGCGGCGCTTCGGTGAGCCAGCTTTTCGCGCTGAGCTCCGTGCCGGTGGCGGGATAGATATCGCGGCTATTGTGGCGCGGATCGATGGGGGTGTCGGTCATGATACAGGCCTTTCAGGGACGGGCGAGGCGCGGCGCGAGCGCGGCCAATGCGGTCAGGATGTCGTGCAAGGTTTCGCGCAGCGGCGCCGCCTTGTCGGCGCAAAGATCGAAGGGCGGGGTTTCGGTCTGCAAATGGCTGATCTGCGACAGCTCCATCTGGATGGCATGGACACCGCTTTCGGGACGCCCGTAATGGCGGGTGGCCCAGCCGCCGCGAAAGCGCCCGTTCAGCACGGATCGATAGCCCTTGGCCTGCGCGCAGATGCCCGCCACGGTGGCTTCAACCTGCGGGTCGCAGGTCGTGCCGTTATTGGTGCCGATGTTGAAATCGGGCAGGATGCCATCGAACAGCCACGGGATTTCCGAGCGGATCGAATGGCAATCATACAAGATCGCCACGCCATGGATCGCCTTGACCCGCGCGATTTCGGCAGAGAGCGCCGCGTGATAGGGCCTGTGCACTTGATCCACCCAATGGGCGGTGATTTCGGGCGTGGGGCCATGGCCTTCCAACCAGATCGGTGCATTGTCGAAGGTTGTCGTGGGGATCAATCCGGTCGTGGTTTGACCGGGGTAAAGGCTTGCCCCCGCAGGATCGCGGTTCAGGTCGATCACATAGCGTGATTGGGTCGCGGTGACGGTGGTCACCCCCGCCAGCAGCCCGTCGTATAGCCGGTCGATATGCCAATCGGTATCGCGCAGCAAAAGCCCCTCGGGGTTGAGCCGCGCGGCGACGCTGTCGGGCAGGTCCGTGCCGACATGGGGGAAGGCCAGAATGACGGGGCTATCCCCTTGCGAGACATGAACGGGCTGCATCACATCACCATGGGCAGCAGGTCGGCCACCGCGCCGTCGATGGCACCTGTGGCCACCAGATCGCCCGCGGCTTCCATATCGCTGCCCATGAAACGGTCGGTGTCCAGCACCGGAATACGGCTGCGCAGCGCGGCAATAGCGGCTTCCAAAGCGGGCGAGGATGTCAGGGGCCCGCGCAGATGTACGCCTTGGGCGGCGATCATCGCTTCGACCCCGATGATCCAGAACAGGTTCTGCGTCATCGCCAGCAACCGCCTTGCGCCATGGCAGGCCATCGAGACATGATCTTCCTGATTGGCCGAAGTCGGCGTGCTATCGACCGATGCGGGATGGGCCATCTGTTTGTTTTCGCTCATCAAAGCGGCAGTGGTCACTTCGGCTATCATCATGCCGGAATTGAGACCCGGTTTCGGCGTCAAAAAACCCGGCAGGCCATAGGACAGCGCGGGGTCTACCAAAAGCGCCACCCGACGCTGGGCAATCGCGCCGATTTCCGCCACCGCCAGCGCGATGATATCGGCGGCAAAGGCCACCGGTTCGGCATGGAAATTCCCCCCCGAGACCACCGATCCGTCCGACAGCACCAGCGGATTGTCGGTGGCGGCATTGGCCTCGATTTCCAAGGTCCGTGCGGCTTGGCGCAGGATATCCAGCGCCGCCCCCGCCACCTGCGGATGGCAGCGGATGCAATAGGGGTCTTGCACGCGTTCATCGCCCGTCACATGGCTGTCGCGGATCTGGCTGCCCTGCAGCAGATCTCGCAAAGCGCGCGCCACATCGATCTGGCCCGCATGGCCGCGCAGCGTATGGATTTCTTCGATGAAGGGTGCGGTCGATCCCATGGCGGCATCGGTGGACATCGCCCCTGTGACGATCGATGCCCGCAAGGCGCGTTCGGCGCGGAACAGCCCCGCCAAAGCCAAAGCGGTCGACACTTGCGTGCCGTTGATCAGCGCCAAACCTTCTTTCGCGGCCAGAACCACGGGGGCAAGCCCCGCCTCGCGCAAGGCTTGTGCCCCCGACAGACGCGCCCCCGCATAAAACGCCTCGCCCTCGCCGATCAGGACGGCGGCCATATGCGCCAGCGGCGCTAGATCGCCCGAAGCGCCCACCGATCCCTTTTCGGGGATCACCGGCAGGACGCCGCGCTTCAGCATGTCACCGATCAAGGCCACCACCTCGGGCCGTGTGCCCGATGCGCCGCGCCCCAGCGACATCAGCTTCAGCGTCATCACCAGTCGCACCACATCTTGCGTCAGCGGCGCGCCCACACCGCAGCAATGCGACAGGATCAAATTGCGCTGCAGCATCGCCACATCCCCCGCCGGAATGCGGATCGAGGCCAGCTTGCCGAAACCAGTGTTCACCCCATAGACGGCGGCATCCCCTGCCGCCACTTCGGCGATCCGCGCTGCCGAACGGGCAATCCCCGCATCCGCCGACGGATCAAGCGCAGGGGTATCGCCCTGCCAATAGATGCCGCGCAATTGCGACAGGGAAACGGCAGCGGGGATAAGGGTGGTGGGCATCAGACGATCTCTCCGTGGAAAATACGCGCATGCAACGGGTTGAAGCCGATGCGGGCGACAAGCTGGGCGGGGGTTTCGACATCCCAAAGCGCGAAATCGGCGGAAAGGCCGGCGGCAATACGCCCCGTCTCATGGGCAAGCCCCAAGGCCGTGGCCGCATGGGCCGTCACCGCCAGCAGGCATTCTGGAACCGTCAGGCGAAACAGCGTCGCCCCCATATTCATGGTCAGTAAAATGGATGTCATGGGCGAGGTGCCGGGGTTGCAATCACTGGCTAAGGCGATGGGCACGCGGGCCGCGCGCAGGGCATTCACAGGCGGCATCTGGGTTTCCCGAAGCGTATAGAACGCGCCCGGCAGCAGCACCGCCACCGTGCCGGAGGCCGCCATCAGGGCCGCATCTGCCGCCGTGGCATATTCCAGATGATCCGCCGACAGCGCGCCATAAGACGCGGCAAAAGCCGTGCCGCCGCTATGGGACAATTGTTCTGAATGGATTTTGACCGGCAGGCCAAGGGCAATGGCGCGGTCGTAAAGCGGCGCAAGCTCTTGTGTCGAAAAGGCGATCCCTTCGCAAAAGGCATCCACCGCATCGACAAGGCCTTCGGCATGGGCCGCTTCCAGCCCCGCAATCGCGACATCTTGGATATAACCGCGCGCATTTGCGGCATATTCGGGCGGCAAGGCATGGGCGGCAAGCCAAGTGGTGTGGACACGGACAGGGCGCAGCGTCGCCAGCGCGCGGGCGGCGCGCAGCATGGTCAGTTCGGCGTCCACCGACAGGCCATAGCCGGATTTGATTTCAACCGTGCTGACCCCTTCGGCCAGCAGGTGATCCAGACGCGGCAGCGCGCTGCGGATCAAGCCGTCGATATCGCTGCCGCGGGTGGCGCGCATCGATGATTTGATCCCGCCCCCTGCCCGCGCGATATCCTCGTAGGACGCCCCTTCAAGGCGCATTTCGAATTCGGATGAGCGGTCGCCTGCAAAGACCAGATGGGTATGGCAATCAATCGGCGCGGGCGTCATCAGCCTGCCGCCGCAATCCTGCACGACGGCCCCATCGCGCGGCAGGTCCGGACCCACGGCCAGAATGCGCCCGCCGCGGGTCAGCACGTCCGCCCCAAGCATGACAGTGGCGCCCATGGGGCCATCGGCGGTGACGATGCGGGCATTGGTCCAGAGCGTTGGTGTCATGGTCCCCTCGATTGGCAAAGGCGTGGCGTCCGGCGGCAGGATTCGCCTGTCGCCTCAGGCTGCGCCCTCTTGGATCAAAAATCAAGTATATACATATTAAAGTTTCCGGCGCAGAATGGGGCAGCTTCCGATGGAGATTCCAAGATGCGGATTCACGCAGCAGCAGCTTTGCTTCCCGATGGTTGGGCGCAGAATGTGGCGATTGAGCTGACAGGCGATGTGATCGCGGCGGTGCAGGCGGGTATGCCCCCCCAACCCGATGATCATCGGGTCGAAGCGCTGGTCTGCGGCATGGCCAATCTGCACAGCCACGCCTTCCAGCGCGGATTTTCGGGGCTGACCGAATATCGCGGGCCGGTGCAGGACAGCTTCTGGACATGGCGCGAGATGATGTATCGCTTCGCCCTGCAGTTGAACCCCGACCAGATGCAGGCCATCGCCGAACTGGCCTATGTCGAGATGTTGGAGGCGGGCTTTACCCGCGTCGGCGAATTCCATTACCTGCATCACGCGCCCGATGGACGGCCCTATGATGCGCCGTCCGAAATGTCGCAGCGCATCTTCGCCGCCGCCGAAGCGACCGGTATCGCGCTGACCCATTTGCCGGTCTTCTACGCCCATGGCGGCTTTGGCGGCGCGCAGGCCAGTGACGGCCAACGCCGTTTCCTGCACGGGATTGACGCCTTTGATCGGCTGATGGCGGATTGCGCTGCAGGGCTGCGCCGTCCGCAGGATCGATTGGGCCTTGCGCCCCATTCCCTGCGCGCGGCGACGCCGCCGGAAATCGCTCATCTTTCAAGGACATGGTCGGGGCGTCCGCTGCATATCCATATCGCCGAACAGGTTAGGGAAGTGGAAGACAGCATCGCCCATGCGGGGGCGCGTCCGGTCGAATGGCTGTTGGATCATTGCGCGGTCGGCCCGCACTGGTGCCTGATCCACGCGACCCATCTGACCGAAGCCGAAGTTGAGGGGATCGCTGCAACTGGCGCTGTGGCCGGTCTCTGCCCCGTGACGGAAGCGAATCTGGGCGATGGCATCTTTGCCGCCGCCCCCTTCCTGCAGCAAGGCGGCATCTTCGGGATCGGCACTGATAGCAATGTGGCGATATCGGTGGCCGGTGAGTTGCAGATGCTGGAATATTCCCAACGGCTTCGCACATTAGGCCGCAATATCTGCACGACCACTGGCCCGACGGGCGATGCGCTGTTCACCGCAGCCGCCAAGGGCGGCGCGCAGGCGCTTGGGGCCGATGTGCCGCGCATCGCCACCGGTGCCCTGGCCGATCTGGTCGCCTTG
>DALYSR010000019.1:0-35310 GCA_031991825.1 Paracoccaceae bacterium | reverse complement strand
TACGCGGGCTATCGCAACGAGGTCGGCAAGTTCAGCTACGACCTGAGCTATTGGCGCTATTATTACAGCGATATGGATGACGGCGAACATGTCTACCGCGATGTCGTGCTGACCCTTGGCTATGCGCCGAGCGAAGCTTTTTCGTTCGGGACCACGCTGAAGCATAATACCGAAAGCGGCGATGCACGGGTCCTCAATACCGCGATTTTCGCCGATTATGCGGTGAACGACAAATTCGGCATCGGCGCGAGTCTGGGCAAAGTGAATTTCAAGGACACGACTGCGGATGATTACGACTATTGGTCGGTGGGCGGATCCTATGCCCTATCCGATGCGCTGTCGCTTTCGCTGTCGTGGAACGATACCAACCGCAGCGGAGAGGATGACGCCTTGGCCATCGTCGCATTGGATTACAGTTTCTGATCCCCATAGGTAGAACAGCCAAGACATAAAGCACTTTGCAGGGCCGAAGCCGTCGGGGCTTCGGCCTTTTCGCGATGATGGGGCAGCGCTTGCATCAGTCCGGCTTGGGATTTCTTGACAGAAAGCGTTGAATCAGGGGGTGGTTACAAGCGCTTACCTATGTGATCACGCTAATGATCCATGTGATCACAAAATGACAAAAACAATGCTTTTAGCGCTAACATATTGTGGACAAAGCGTCACAGCTCGTGACTTAGCGGCAAAACCCGCTATGGAAAGGGCAAGAAAACTCGAAGCGCGCCCCGGACCGGTATCTTGCTCCGGGACATGCCAGCGACGAAGGGATATGACAATGCCTGCTCCGAAACGGGTCGAACGGCCCCTTTCGCCGTTTATGATCGGCCCCTATTACCGCCCCCAGATGACATCAATGTCGTCGATCTTCATCCGTATCACCGGTCTTGGCCTGATCGTCGCTTTCGCGATGACCGTGGTCTGGCTTCTGGCGGCGGCCACCTCGAAAGAGGCGTTTGATTGCGTCAACTGGTTGGTCGGATCGTGGTTCGGCAAGCTGGTCTACACCCTGTCGGCACTGGCGGCATGGTATCACCTGCTGGGTGGCGTGCGTCACTTCATCTTCGATGCCGGCAAATGCCTCGACATCCGGTCGGCTGAAAAGCTGGGCTGGGCGATGATCGTGGGTTCGGTCGTGCTGACGGTTGTCACCGTCATCGTCGCCAGCGTGTAAGGGGAACAAGATGCGTTACATCACCTCTCGCAAACAAGCCGAAGGTCTGGGCTCTGCCCGTTCGGGAACCGCACACCATATCGCCATGACCGTTTCGGGTTGGGCGCTGCTGGTGCTGGTCCCGCTGTGGATCTTCGCCTTCGCCCGTGTTCTGGGCCATGGCTATGACCATGTCGTTGCCGCTTTCGGCAATCCCTTCTTGGCCATCCTGACCGCGCTTTTGCTGGTCGTCGGCCTGCGCCACTTCGCCAAGGGCGTGCAAACGGTGGTGGAAGATTATTGCCACGGCGCGTCGCGCACCGCCTTCATCATGGCGGCGAATGCTGTTTCCTATGTTCTGATCGCGGCGGGTCTGTTCGCCTTGGTCAAGCTTGCTCTCTGAGAGGCCCGATCCAATGACTGCTGCATATGAATATGAAGTTCACGATTACGATGTGGTCGTGGTCGGTGCAGGTGGCGCGGGTCTGCGGGCTACCTTGGGTATGGCGGAACAAGGCCTGCGCACTGCTTGCGTGACCAAGGTCTTCCCGACCCGTTCGCATACCGTGGCTGCCCAAGGCGGCATCGCGGCTAGCTTGGGCAATATGGGCCCCGATAGCTGGCAATGGCACATGTATGACACCGTCAAGGGGTCGGACTGGCTGGGCGATACCGACGCGATGGAATATCTGGCGCGCGAGGCCCCCAAGGCGGTCTACGAGCTGGAACATTACGGCGTGCCGTTCTCGCGCACCGAAGAAGGCAAGATCTATCAGCGCCCCTTCGGCGGCCATACCACCGAATTCGGTGAAGGCCCGCCGGTGCAGCGCACCTGTGCGGCGGCTGACCGCACCGGTCACGCAATCCTGCACACGCTGTACGGCCAATCGCTGAAGAACAACGCCGAATTCTACATCGAATATTTCGCGCTGGATCTGATCATCACCGACGGCAAATGCACCGGTGTGGTCTGCTGGAAGCTGGACGACGGCACCATCCACGTCTTCAACGCCAAGATGGTCGTGCTGGCGACCGGCGGCTATGGCCGTGCTTACTTCTCGGCGACCTCGGCCCATACCTGCACCGGCGACGGTGGCGGCATGGTGGCGCGCGCGGGCCTGCCGCTGCAGGATATGGAATTCGTGCAATTCCACCCGACCGGCATCTATGGCTCGGGCTGCCTGATCACCGAAGGCGCGCGCGGCGAGGGTGGTTATCTGACCAACTCGGAAGGCGAGCGTTTCATGGAACGTTATGCGCCCCATTACAAAGACTTGGCACCGCGTGACTATGTTTCGCGCTGTATGACGATGGAAATCCGTGAAGGCCGCGGCGTCGGCCCGAACAAGGATCACATCTATCTGCACCTTGACCACCTGCCGCGCGAAACCCTTGAAGCCCGTCTGCCGGGCATCACGGAATCGGCGCGTATCTTCGCCGGTGTCGATCTGCACAAGGAGCCGATCCCGGTTCTGCCGACCGTCCACTACAATATGGGCGGCGTGCCGACCAACTATTGGGGCGAAGTGCTGAACCCGACCGCAGATGATCACAACGCCGTCTTCCCGGGCCTGATGGCTGTGGGCGAGGCGGGCTGTGCTTCGGTGCATGGTGCGAACCGTCTGGGCTCGAACTCGTTGATCGACTTGGTGGTTCTGGGCCGTGCAGCGGCAATCCGCGCGGGCAAAGTGGTTGATAAGGACGCAGCGGTTCCGGCGACCAACAAAGAATCCGTGCAAAAGGCGCTGGATCGTTTCGACGCCTTGCGCAATGCGAACGGTTCGATTTCGACCGCAGATCTGCGGCTGGAAATGCAGCGTACCATGCAGTCGGACGCAGCGGTGTTCCGCACCGAAACCGCTTTGGCGGAAGGCGAAGCCAAGATGACCGCGATCGCCGCGAAATTGGCGGATGTCAAAGTCACCGACCGCTCCTTGGTCTGGAACAGCGACCTGATGGAAACGCTGGAACTGTCCAACCTGATGCCGAACGCCTTGGCCACGATCTATGGCGCGCATGCCCGCACCGAAAGCCGCGGCGCCCATGCGCATGAAGATTACCCGACGCGTGACGATGAAAACTGGCGCAAGCACACTCTGGCTTGGGTCGATGGCAACAAGGTCTCCTTGGGCTTCCGTGACGTGGTGAAAACACCGCTGACCACCGAAGACGAAGGCGGCATCAGCCTGAAGAAAATCGCCCCGGCGGAGCGTAAATTCTGATGAAACGCCTTGTCGCTCTTGGCCTGATGGCATCGCTTTCCGCTTGTGTGGCGGGCGGTGACATCATGCAAGAAAGCAGCCGTGCGCTTGCGCGTTCGGCTGTTCAATCGGCGGCGCAGCAATATGTGCCGGGGATCGATGTCTCCCCGTTTAGCGATTGTGTGATCAATAATGCCGACACCTCCGAGCTGTTGCAGCTTGCACGTGCGGCAAGCCAAGGCGCTCAGGGCGCGTCAACCGCATGGCCGGTGGTCCAGACGGTTGTACAACGCCCCGCCGCGAGCCAATGTCTGATGAATTCCATTTCCGCCCTGCAACTTGTGGGGCTAGGGGGCGCATTATGATGAAAGCTGTCGGGATAGGTTTGGCGTTGGTCAGCGTGCTGGCGGGCTGTGACCCCAAGCAGGCCACCGATGCCGCGGGCCGCAACTTGGCCGCGCGCGTCGTGCTGCCGGTCATCCAGACCGAAATGCCGACGCCGTTGGCGCAGCGCGCGACCGATTGCATCGTGCAAAATGCCGATGCCGCCGAAGTGCAAGCCTTGGCAAAGGATATCGCGGTGACGGCGGGCAGTTCGACCGTCGCCACCATTCGCGGCATCGCCATGCGGAACGAAGCATCCAATTGCTTTGCCGCCAATGGTGTGCCGCCGCTGGTGCCGCGCTGATGCGCGCGGCGCTGGCTTTGCTGCCTTTGGCGGCGGTTCTGGCTGCTTGCGGCCCGATCCCGCTGCCGGAAGCGGAAAGGTCCTGCTTTGAACGGGCCCGCCTTGCCCAACAGCCGCGTGGCGAATTGGGTCTGGGCGTCGGTTCCGGCGGTCGCAAATTCGGCTCGATCGAGCTGAACGTGACCTCTGACTACATCATGGGGCGTGATCCGTCGGCTGTATACGACGCTTGCGTTCAGCAAAAATCTGGGCAGCTGCCAAGCCGCCCGCTCTACTCGTTCCCGGAATGGAAGGGATAACAATGGTTCAGTTCAAGCTTCCCAAGAACTCCACGATCCGCACCGGCAAGACCTGGCCGAAGCCGGAGGGTGCGAAGAATGTGCGCAAGTTCCAGATTTACCGCTGGAACCCCGAGGATGGCAAAAATCCGCAGGTCGATACCTATTTCATCGATATGGATAAATGCGGTCCGATGGTGCTGGATGCGCTTATCAAGATCAAAAACGAAATCGACCCGACCCTGACCTTCCGCCGCTCCTGCCGCGAGGGCATCTGCGGCTCCTGCGCGATGAATATCGACGGGATCAACACCTTGGCCTGTATCTATGGTCTGGACGAGGTGAAGGGCGATGTGAAGATCTATCCGCTGCCGCATATGCCGGTCATCAAGGACTTGATCCCCGACCTGACCCATTTCTATGCGCAGCACGCGTCGATCATGCCGTGGCTGGAAACCAAGACCAACCGTCCGGCCAAGGAATGGCGTCAGTCGATCGAAGACCGCGCCAAGCTTGATGGCCTGTATGAATGCGTCATGTGCGCCAGCTGCTCGACCTCTTGCCCGAGCTATTGGTGGAATGGCGACAAATACCTTGGGCCGGCCGCTTTGCTGCATGCTTACCGCTGGATCATCGATAGCCGCGACGAAGCAACCGGCGAGCGTCTGGACGATCTGGAAGATCCCTTCAAGCTGTATCGCTGCCACACCATCATGAACTGCGCCAAGACCTGCCCCAAGGGCTTGAATCCGGCAAAAGCGATTGCCGAAATCAAGAACCTGATGGTCGAACGCGTCGGCTAAGGCCCGCGCCTTGTCGTGAACCAAAAGCCCCGTCTGTCGTTTGGCAGGCGGGGCTTTTCATACCGGAGCTTGCACGATGCCCTTACTGGTCTTGCTGCTGTTGGTGGCGGTATTCGTCTATCTATATATCTCGCGGCGCGGGTCGACCCTGACGCGCGAATGCCGGTGGCGGCAGGACCGCCGCAGCGGCTCGCAGGCGTGGCGTTGTGCCAGCTGTGGTGCGCGCACCACCGCCGACACATCCCCCCGCCACTGCCTGCGCGGGCAGCCCTCTGGCGATCAGCAATAGGTTTCGACGAAACGGTATTGATTGGTTGAATACCGGTCCCCCGCGGCAAAGCCTTTGGGCAGCAGCGTTTCAATCTGCGCCAGATCATCGGCGGAGAGCTGGGGCAGGGTCAGCCATTGGCGCAGATGGCTTGCCAGCCGCGTGCCGGGCAGTGCGATAATCTTGGGGCTTTGCGCGATGGTCCAAGCCAAGGCGGTGGCGGGCGTGTCCCAGCCACGCGCGGCACAAAAGGCGCGCAAGGCATTGATGCGGGCGGTATTTTCTTCGAAGTTGCCGGCCGCGAAACGCGGGCTATGCGCGCGGAAGGCATCGGTGGGCGCGGGCAGCGGCTGATTGCCGAACATGCCGCGCGCCAAGGGGGAAAAGGCCAGCAGCGCGATATCCAGCGCCTCGCAGGTCTGGATGACCCCCAGTTCCGGCTGACGGCTCCAAAGCGAATATTCGTTCTGCACCGCCAGCATCGGCAGCAGGCCATGCGCCTTGCGGATGGTGGCGGGGGCGACTTCCGACAAGCCATAGCCACCGATTTTGCCTTCGGTGATCAGCTGCGACAGGGTGTCGGCCAGATCCTCCAAGGGCACGGAAGGATCGCGGCGATGGATATAGAACAGATCGACCCGTTCGACCCCCAGCCGCTGCAACGATCCCTCAAGTTCCGCGCGCAAATAGGCGCGGGTGTTATTGGCTTGGCGGCTGGGACCGGTGGTATCGTCGATCGATGCTTTGGTGGCGATGGTGATGCCCTGTGGTTTGCGGCTGGCGATCCATCGGCCCAGCACGGTTTCACAGCGTCCCGCGCCATAGATATTGGCCGTGTCGAAATGGGTGATGCCGCCATCATAAGCCGCATCCAGACAGGTCAGGCTATCGCCATCCGCCGCAGGCGCATACATGCCGCCGAAGGCCATGGTGCCGAAGGCCACGGGATGAGATGAATGCGTGCCGATCTGTCTGAATTGCATGAAAAAAGCTCCTGTCTGATGGCGCGCATCTGACAGGAGCTTTCGAATTCTGGCAAGCGCGAACTCCCCGCGGTTGCCCTATGGGTTGGATCAGATCACACCCAGAGTGCGCATCGATTCCGCGACTTTGACGAAGCCTGCGATATTCGCTCCCAAAACATAGTTGCTCGGCGCGCCGAATTCGTCGGCGGTGGCCGCGCAGGTGTCATGGATATTTTTCATGATGGTCGCCAGACGCGCTTCGGTCTGCTCGAAGGTCCAGCTGTCACGCGACGCGTTTTGCTGCATTTCCAGCGCCGAGGTCGCAACACCGCCCGCATTGGCCGCTTTGCCCGGAGCAAACAGCACGCTAGCCTCTTGGAAGACATGGATCGCTTCCGGCGTCGAGGGCATATTCGCGCCTTCGCCAACAGCGATCACGCCGTTTTTGACCAAGGTTTTCGCGTCTTTTCCGGTCAACTCGTTCTGGGTTGCCGAAGGCATTGCCACGTCGCAAGGCACATCCCAGATCGAGCCGTCAGCAGCTTTGACGAAGTAGACGCCATTGCCTTCGCCCTTGATGCGGACATATTCCGAAATACGGGCGCGACGGACTTCCTTCAGCTCTTTGATCAGCGCCAGATCGATGCCGTTTTCGTCGACGATATAGCCCGAGCTATCAGACATCGCGATGACTTTGCCGCCGAATTCGGTGACCTTTTCAACGCTGTAGATCGCCACATTGCCCGAACCCGAGACAACGACTTTCTTGCCGTCGAACGAGGTGCCTTTGGTGCCCAGCATCGCCTGAACGAAATAGGTATTGCCATAGCCGGTGGCTTCGGTGCGCGCGCGCGAGCCGCCATAATACAGGCCCTTGCCGGTCAGCACGCCTGCTTCGAAGCGGTTGGTCAGGCGCTTGTATTGGCCGAACATATAGCCGATCTCGCGGCCGCCCACACCGATATCGCCTGCGGGGACGTCGGTATATTCGCCGATGTGGCGGTGCAGTTCAGTCATGAACGACTGGCAGAAGCGCATGATTTCGCGGTCCGAACGGCCCTTCGGATCGAAGTCCGAGCCGCCTTTGCCGCCGCCGATTGGCATGCCGGTCAAGGCGTTCTTGAAGGTTTGCTCGAAGCCGAGGAACTTGATGATGCCGACATTGACCGACGGGTGGAAGCGGATGCCGCCCTTATACGGGCCAAGCGCCGAGTTGAACTGGACGCGGAAGGCGCGGTTGATACGCACTTGGCCCGCGTCGTCGATCCACGGCACGCGGAAGATGATCTGACGTTCCGGCTCGCAGATGCGCTCGATCAGCGCGTCGTCCAGCAGGTCGGGGCGCTTTGCCACGACGCGGCCCAGGCTTTCCAGCACTTCACGCACTGCCTGATGGAATTCAGGTTCACCTTGGTTGCGCCGGATCACCTCGGCCAGAATGGATTCCAATTTTTCGTCCAGTTGTACCATCATTCCCATCCGCGATTCGCTTAAAATTAGGACACCGTCGCTGCCGGATATTTCAAACTCTGAGCGGATATAAGCTTATTTCGACATTTAGTAATCAAATCGGCAGATTTTAAGCAATTTTTGAACCGAAGTGGTTAAATAATAGGCGGAACAAAGATAAGTATCCGGCGTTGATTCAGGTTTTTCGTTTTTGTTCCGTCCAAAATTTAGGCTGGCTTGATTTGGAAAAGCCGGAAGTCAAGGTTGCGCGAAAGGGGGGGGGCGCGCTTTGCCGATGCGTCCAAGCCGCGCATTCTGCCAGCGCGCTGTCCTAGCCTGCCTGACCGGCGGATCGCATATCCCCGACGGCCAAGGTGGGTGTTTTGCCGAAGGGGCGGGCAGGGACTGGGGCAGGGTCTGGGGCAGGGCGGCCTCTGCCGACAAAGGCTTCGATGCTTGTATTGCAAGGCGTGGTTCATATGGGACACTTTAGCCCTCGCCAATTCACTGCATTGAAACAACGCATTTTTTGGGCGAAATGGCTCGAAAGCGCGCCAGATATATGGAAACTGCCCGCGACCATCCCATTTCCGATCGAACGGCATGTCGTTGGGTCGCATTTCCCGAAAGAGGCTCCATGTTTCAGACCGTCGAATTGCCGTTATGGCTGCTGGTGCTGGCTTTCGTGCTGGCGGCGATTGCGGCGGCAGAGCGGGTGATCGGTCCCAGCCTGCGCTGGCTGTTTCGGCGCAGGCTGGAACGGGTTCTCGCGCGGGTGAACCTGAAACTCGACCGCAAGATCGAACCGTTCAAGCTGATGCGGCGGCAGGATATGGTGATCCGGCTGCTCTATGATCCGGCGGTGCTGGAGGCGGTGGCCGAACATGCGGCCGCCAATGACCTGCCGGGCGAGGTGGCTTTGGAAGAAGCGCGGCGCTATGCGCGCGAAATCGTGCCGGGTTTTTCGGCTTTGTTCTATTTCGGTTTTGCGACCCGCGCGGCGCGGGTGATTTCCGAACTGGCCTTCCGCCTGTCGGTGCGTCAGGTCAATCCGGCCTTGTCGCGCATCAATCCCAAGGACACGATCATCTTCGTCATCAACCATCGCAGCAATATGGATTACGTGCTGGTGACATGGCTGGTGTCGGCCCGCACGGCGATTTCCTATGCGGTGGGCGAATGGGCGCGTGTTTGGCCCTTGTCGGCGCTGATCCGCGCGATGGGGGCCTATTTCATCCGGCGCGGCAGCCGCAATGCTTTGTATCGCCGCGTGCTAGCGCGCTATGTGCAGATGATGACCGCCGAAGGGCAGACGCAGGCGATCTTCCTTGAGGGCGGCCTTAGTCTGGACGGGCGGGTCGGGGCGGCGAAGATGGGGCTCTTGTCCTATGTCACCGCTGGTTTCGAACCCGCATCGGGGCGCGATGTGGTCTTTGTGCCGGTGGGATTGGCCTATGACCGCGTGTTGGAAGACCGCCTTCTGGTCGGAGCCGCCCAGCAGGGCGAGCGCCGCTTCCGCCCTCGTCTTCTGCGGATATTGACCGAAACCCTGTTGGTCGCCCTGAAACGCGCGGGCGGGCGGCGGCATTTATACGGGGGCGCGGCGGCAAGCTTCGGCGCGCCGGTATCGCTTGCCGCCCATGTGGCGAGCGGCGGCACTGTCGAAGCCTTGGGCGTCAAGCTGATGGCGGAGATCGCCAAGGGCATTCCGGTGCTGCCGGTGCCCTTGGTGGCGGCATCGCTGCGGTTGGGTCGTGATCTGGAAAGCTTGGTCACCGAATTGCGCGCGCTGGGGGTGATCCTGCCGCTGCCAAGCGGTGGTCTGCCCGCCTTGGAGGCCAGCGGCCGCGCAGGCCTTCAGGCGCGGGGCATCTTGTCCGAACAGGGCGACATCCTTGCCGGACAAGAGGCGATGGCCGATTACTATGCGGCGGCGGTGATCCAACATCTGGACCGTCAAAGTCTTGGGGATCAGCCTTAACGCAGTCCGAATACCGATAAAACCGCCACAACCAGCAACACCAACCCGATCAAATATATAAAGCCCTGCATGCAATTCCTTCTGGCGAAAACTCTGGGATGGACAAGGCGCGTTATCGATCTGCTGCTGTCATCCCCTTAAACGCGCGCTGTATCGCACGCTGGCCATATCAGGCGGGCCCGACCGCCTGCTGGCATTTTATGCGCGAATATACCTAGCCTTTGAATTCGACGGTAAAGTTTTGCGCCACCGCTAATAAAATAATGGTGAGTAACACGCGCTTGCCGGCCATCGGCAAAAGCGTGCCGCAGGTTTTGGCATCCATTGGCTGAATTTGGCCGTTCAACTTTAGGTTGTCTCCCCTGAGGGAACGCAGGCCATGGGTTGCAGGTTCTTGCCCTGTCGATGGGGCGCGCCGTTCCGGCTCTACCGCTGCGACGTTCATGATGGAGGACATGCAATGACGGATTCGAAGAAACATATGAATGCGGATCAGCGCCGCGCGAAGCAGGCGTCGGACTCGGGCCATGATGCCAAGTCGGGCGGCAGCAAACAGCAAAGCCAACAAAGCCCCAGCAGCAAGCAGCAAGGCTCTGATGCGAAGGGCAAGTCCTCGTCCAAACAGTCCGAGTAACTGCCGCGCGGGGTCGGTGGGGGTGGGAATACGCCATCCCATCGACCGATCTGCTTCTGATCTTCGCATCGGTTTGTTGCGCGAGCCATGCGATGCGGAAGCGGCACAGGATCGTTGGCGGGTGTCAAGGCTCCCTCTCTTGGCACGCTGCCAGCGGTCCTGTCGCGTTACGCGAAAGCGCCGGACGCTGTCCTGCGAAGACCATTACCCCAATATTCCGCCACGAAAGACCAGACTGACGAAGGAAGCCCACCATGCACCGCAATGCGTCCCCCCAACAGAGGTTGCATCTCCTGTCATCGGGACATCTGCAACCGGCCTCTCCGGCCGAAGCCGCCACCTATCAGGATGCGGAAGATCAGGCGCGCCGTGTCGAGGCCGAAGCCTTGGGTACCGGATTGGATGATGCAGGCCAGCCGCCAAGCACGGCGGTCAAACCCAAACCGGCGCCGCAAGTCGTAAAGGTCAGCAAAACCCATCCTTCCGTGGTCGAGGTGCAACAGGCCCGCCTCCTGAGGCGGCAGATCCAATTGCGCGACCACGGCGATGGTCCGCAATACAACCCGCATCGGGATGACCGCCGCCCCGCCGCCCATCAGGCGGACAGCGGAAACGACTGGCATCAGGCGCGTTGATCTTCGGTCGCGTCTGATGGTGACAAACGGAACACGGCGCAATACAGCGCGGGCGCGAACAGCAATGTGATCAGCGTGCCCGCGATGATGCCGCCCATCATCGCAATGGCCATCGGCCCCCAGAAAATTTGCCGCGAAATCGGGATCAAGGCCAAGCTTGCCGCTGCCGCCGTCAACAGGATCGGGCGGGCGCGGCTGTCGGATGCTTCGAACACCGCATGATAGCGCGAGACGCCTTTGGCGATCAGCTGTTCGACTTCATGGATCAGGATGATCGAGTTGCGGATCAAGATCCCCACCAAAGCCAAGACGCCCAGCAGGGCGACAAAGCCCATCGGCGCTCCGGTCAGCAGCATGGATGCGACCACGCCGATCAGCCCCAAGGGGGCCACCGCCAGCACGATGAACATCAGCCGGAAGCTTTGCATCTGCACCATCACCAGCGTCAGCATGATCAGGACCATCAAAGGCGCCACAGCCGCGATCGGGCCTTGGCTTTTTTCGGTTTCCTCGATGATGCCCGCAGGGGTGATGGCATGACCGGCTTTCATGCTGGCCGCCAAAGCGTCGATCTTGGCCGACAGATCACTGACGATGGTGGCAGGCTGATCCTTCGAGAAGACCGCCGCCTTGACCGTCACGGTGGGCACGCCCTTGCGTTGGGAGATGATCGGCGCTTGGGTTTCCCATTCGAAATGCGCAATTGAGGCCAGCGGGATCGGAATGCCCGACGGGCTGACCAATTGCATCGACAGCAGCGTGTCCAAGGAATGGCGGTCTTCGGCTTCGCCCCGCGCGATCACTTTCACCAATTGATCGCCCTGCCGCAGCGAGGTGACTTCGGCACCATAGGACAGGGTGGCTAAGGCATTGGCGATATCGCTTTGGCTTAGCCCCGTCATCCGCAGCTGTTCCTGATCGATCACCACCCGCGCGGTGCGAACGGGTTCGTTGTTGTCCAAGGTGATATTCGCAAGCCTCGGGTCTTCGTTCAGGATCGCCGCCACTTGGCGGGCATAAGCGATGTTGCGCTCGAAATCGGGGCCCGAGATCCGGTATTGCACCGGCTTGCCGACGGGGGGACCGACTTCGATCAGCTTGGGGAACAGTTCGACCCCCGCCAAGGTGGCGGCATGTTCGCGCACGGCCTGTTGCAGGCGGTCCCGTTGCGCGACACCTTTGGTCTGGATGATCAGCTGGCCCATATAAGGGGAAGGCGTCGGCGCGTCATGGGTCAGGATGAACCTTGGCGCTGGGCGACCGATATAGGCGGTCTGGAACAGCACCTCGTCGCGGGTTAGCAGCCACGCCTCCAGATCGGCAATCACCTTGTTGGTGGCGGTGATGGAGGAATTCTGCCGCAGGGTCACATCGATCAGCAGTTCGGGCCGGTCGGATGTGGGGAAGAACTGCTGCTCGATCTTCGCCATGCCCGCCAAGGACATCACGAACAGCAGAACCGTCACCCCGATGGTGGCCCATTTGCGGCGCATGGTCAGCCGCAGCATCGCGTGGAACTGCCGACGCAGCCAGCTTGCCTTGGCAGGATCGTGCCGCTTCATGGTCTTGGGCAGGAAGGTTGCCCCCAGCAATGGCGCGAACAGCACCGCCACGATCCATGACAGCACCAGCGAAATCGCGATCACATAGAACAGCGAAATCGTATATTCCCCCGCCATGGATGCATTCAGCCCGATCGGGATGAAGCCCGCGATGGTGACCAAAGTGCCCGACAGCATCGGAAATGCAATCGACGTCCAGGCATAAGACGCGGCCTTGGCCATGCTGTCGCCCGCTTCAAGCCGCGCGATCATGGTTTCAATCGCGATCATCGCATCATCGACCAACAGGCCCAGCGCGATGATCAGCGCGCCCAGCGATATCCGCTGCAAGGTGACTCCCATCTGGTCCAGCACGATGAAGGTCAGCCCCAGCACCAAGGGGATGGTCATCGTCACCACCAGCCCCGCGCGCAGCCCCAACGAGATGAAGCTGACCGCCAGCACGATCACCACCGCCTCGACCAAGGCGGTCATGAATTCGTTGATCGATTCCTTCACCACATGCGGCTGATCGGCGACCTTGGTGAGCGTCATGCCGAAGGGCAGGCGCGCGGTCTGATCCGCGATCAACCGATCAAGATCTTCGCCGAAATCAAGGATATTGGCGCCTTGCTGCATGCCGATCGCCAGCCCGATGCCGTCTTGGCCGTTGAAGCGGAACAGGCTATCGGCCGGATCGGCATAGCCTTGGGTGACGCGCGCCACATCGGCCAAGGTGAAATAGACATCCCCCGCGCGCAATGGCGCATTGGCCAAAGCTTCGGCATCCTTGAAACGGCCCGAGACCTCGACCACGATCTGCTCGTCACTGGTTTGCAACACGCCTGCGGGGATGATGGCATTCTGATCGGCCAAGGTCTGCATGACGGCGGCCTTGTTCAGCCCCAAAGCCGCCATCCGGCGGGTTTCCATTTCGACGAAGATCACTTGGTCCTGAATGCCGACCAGTTCGACCTTGCCGCTGTCGGGCAGGGTCAGGATCGCATCGCGCAGGTGTTCGGCTTCGCTGCGCAATTCCTGCGGGCTATAGCCTTGGCCGGTCAGCGCATAGATGGTGCCAAAGACATCGCCGAAATTGTCGTTGAAGCCAAAACCCCTGAATTCCGACGGGAAGTCGCCGCGAATGTCGCTCATCATATTGCGGATGCGCAGCCATGACTGCCTGATCGCATCGCCGCGGATGGTGGGTTTCAGATCGACATAGACCACCGTCACGCCCGGCATGGTTTCCGAACGGGTGAAGTCCAGCTCGTCCAGTTCTTCCAGCTTGTTTTCAATGCGCTTGGTGACTTGTTCCAGCATTTCGGCACTGGTGGCACCAGGCATCTGGGCGGTAATCACCATGGTCTTGATGGCGAAGGACGGGTCTTCTTCGCGGCCCATGTTCATATAGGACAAGATCCCCGCCACCAGCGAGACGATCATCAGGAACCACACCAAGGACCGGTGCTTCAAAGCCCAATCGGAAAGGTTGAACGTCATGGGGCAATCCTTTCGCCGACGCTTTGGCCGGCCTGTGCTGCGGGGACGCCTTTGGTCAGGATTTCATCGCCGGGGTTGATGCCTTGGGTGATGATCACGCGGCCGCCCACGACCGGACCAAGGGTGACGGGCACCGCTTCGAGTATGCGTTCGGGGCGAATGCGCCAGACCTGTGCTGCGCCGTTTGCCGCGTGCATCAAGGCGCTTTGCGGTAAAGTCAGCATCGGGCTTTCGTCGAAATCGAGCTGGACCGTGGCCAAAGACCCCAGACGCAGGCTGTCGTCATCCAAGGTGATCCGCAAGCGGTGCATCCTTGCGCCCGCATCGGCCACGGGTTCGATCAGGCGCAGCCTGCCGCTTTGGGCTTGGCTGTCGCCCAGGATGCCCGCGCTGCGGGGCAGGATGCGGAACTTGGCTTGCGGCTGCAGCAGCGGCAGGTAATCGGCGGGAATGTCGATCACCGCCTCGCGCGCGCCGTCGCTGGCCAAGGTGGCAATCGGCTGGCCTGCGGTGACGGTGGTGCCCGGTTCGGCCAGAATGGCGGTGATCACCCCGTTCTGGGGCGCAAGCAAGGTCGCATAGCTGGCGGCATCTTCGGCGCGGGTCACGGCTTCTTGGGCGGCCAAGGCCGTGGCGGCGGATTTCTGCATGGCGGCTTGCGCGGCCTCAAGGCTGCTTTGCGACGCCACGCCGCGGCGGTTCAATTCCTGCGCACGGGCATAGCTTTGGCTTGCGATCTGGGCTTGGGCCTGTGCGGCCTGCAAGGCGGCGCGGGCGGCGGCGGCATCTTCTTCCAGCGATGTCTGGTTCAACTTTGCCACCAGATCCCGCGCCTTGAGCCGATCCCCCAGATTGACGGGGCGGCTTTCCAGCCGTCCGGCGGCAAGGAAGGCAAGGTTCACCTCTTGGGCGGAACGGATCAGGCCGGGGAAGCTGCGCAGATTGGCGCTTGCCGATGTTACGATTTCCGACACCACCGGACGCGCGGCATCGGGTCCTTGCGCAAGGGCGGGTGACGACAGTAGGGCTGCCAGCAGCAGCGACAGCGGGTATTTCATGGCGCGGCTCCTGTGGCGGGAACGTCTGTGGGCGTGTTTGCGGGTCCCTCTGCTGGTCCCTCTGCGGGAATGCGGACCTTTCGGGTTTCAAACAGCAGATGCGCACCTGCGCTGGCGACCCATTCACCGTCTTCGACGCCAGAGGACAATTCCACAGTGTCGGATGTGAAGCGGCTGACCACCACCTCGCGCAGGGCCACATCGCCTTGGGCAGGGTTGGCGGGATCGGGGGTGACGATCCAGACCGCCGCCTTGCCCAAACGGGTGACCAGAGCCGCCGCAGGCAGCGCGATCGATGGCGGACCTGCCATTTCAAGCGATGCGGTAACCGGCGTGCCAAGGCTTAGGGTTTCGGGATCGGCCTCAATGGCGGCGCGCAAGGCAATCGTGCCGGTGGCCGAATCCACCAGTGGCGCGATTTCGGTGATATGGGCGGTAAAGGTGCGGCCCAAGCCTTCCAGCCCGGTGCCTTCCAGCCCCGTGCTTGCCAGCGTTGAAATCTGCAAGCTTTGCCCCTGTGCTTGCGACAGCTCGGGCAGTTCCGGCACATAAAGCTGCGCCTCGCGCATGCCTTCGCGCGCAAGGCTATAGATCGCCTGACCCGCAGCCACCACTTGCCCGATTTCACCGTTGCGCGCCGTGATGATGCCAGAGGTGGGCGCATGGATCATCGTATCTTCAACGGCTTGGCGGGCCTTGGCCAATTGGGCCATGGCTTCGTCGCGCTGGGCGGTGGCGGCGCGCCATTGCTGTTCAGCGGTGTCCAATGTCGCGCGCGTGGTGGCCCCGCGTTCCAAAAGGCCTTTGGCGCGGTCGAAGGCGGTGCTTGCTTGGGTCAGCGTCGCTACGGCGGCGTCCAGCTGCGCCTGTGCCGCGCGGGATACGGCTTCGGCTTGGGTGGGATCAATGCTGGCCAGCACATCGCCCTGACGCACAGAATCGCCGGTTTCCACATGCAGGGCGGCGATCCGCCCGTTGGTTTGAAACGCGATCGGCACCAGCTCGGCCGCTTCGATGGTGCCGGTGGTATTGAGCATGATCCGCGAGGGTTGCAGCTTTGCCAAGGTCAGCCCGACCGTCAAGGCCTCGCTGGCACGGCTGGCGTTCACGGCGATCAAGCTGGCGGTCAGCCCGATCAGGGCGGGCGCTATCCATCGGTTGAACAAGGGCATGGACTGAAGCTCCGAATGGCGGCAGACGGGTTTGGCGTCGCATCACCATGGTGATAAAGCGTAGGTCTTGCCAAGAGTAACCCTTGATGCCGCTGCGTCAAATTTTACATGATTTTTTCTTGAGCCATGGCCGGAATGCTGCAGAGTCACGGCATTTGAGCGATCATTTCGACTGGGGTTTGGACAATGGCATTGGGACCTATCCTGACGATCGGCGCGGCCCTGTTGGGGCTGCACATCGGCGGCTTCGTATCACCAGCGATGGCGGCGGAAACCGCGGCGCAATTCGGGTCGCGGATTTGCACCAGTTTCATGGCGGGCGGGTTCGAAGATGATGTGGTCGAACGCTACCGCCTTGCCCTTGCCGTGGCCGCGCAGGATGAAAAGCATTATTGCGGTTGCGTCGCCTTGGCCTTTGAAACCAACTTCGCCGCGCAAAGCGAAAGGTTTTCGCAATCCGCTGCCGATGAGGAAACGGTGATGCGCGACATCATCCATGAAAACATGGGCGCTTGCCTGCCCGATACCAGCGATATGATCGATGAAGATCTGGTCGAAACTGCGCCACTGCACCTGCAACCCGATATCGAGGGGTGTTTGATGGTGCTTGATGATGCGCTCTGGCCGGCGGGGTTCGACCTGACGGCGCTGCGCGACAAGATGCGCCGCGGCGGGCTGAATGCGGGTGACATCTGTTCTTGCACCGCCGAGCGGATGCGGGAGTCGCATAAACAGATGAACAAGAAAGCTGCCAATCCCGAATATAGCGGCTCCAGATGGGCGGATCATCTGGGGGCGCGGATGGAGGACTGCGCGAAAAATCCATAGCCGTCGATTTGGTCCATGAGGCGTCATTGATAGGCTGATTCTGGCAAACCGGTCTGCGCCGTTGCATCAAGGCCGCACCGGAATGCGTCTGGCATCGGTGCGGCCTTTTGCTTTATGGTCGCCGCATGCAGAACCACCTGACCCGCCCGACGGCCAAAATCATCCTTTCCGAAGATCAGGCCGAGGCGCATGACCGCGTGGCGGCTTTGCTTTACGATGCCGGTATCGATATCGAAGATGGCTCGACCCAAGCCCCCGAAGAGGGCAAGCCTTCCGTTTTGGCGGTGATGGGCAAGGCGGGCTCGGGCAAGACGCTGTTGCTGGCGGAACTGACGCGGGCCTTGATCGCGGCGGGGGTCGAAATCGTGTCGGGCGATTACGAGGGCAAGAAGAAAAAGGACTGCCGCACCTTGGCGATCCTTGCGCCGACCAACAAGGCGGCATCGGTCTTGCGGATGCGCGGCGTGCCTGCGACCACGATTCACCGCATCCTGTATACCCCGCTGTATGATCCGCAATACGAACAGATTGCCGAATGGCTGACGGGGCAGGGCTCGCGTCCCGATGTGCCCGATCTGGCCGAAGGATCGCTGGACCGTGCCCATGCGTTTTATCAGCAAGTGGCCTCGATCCCAGGCGCTTTGGCGGCGGCGGGCCTGCGGGGATCGGATTTCATCAAGGGCTGGAAACGGCGCGAGGAACCGCTGGATGTCGGTTTCATCGACGAATCCTCCATGCTGGACGAACGCCAATTCGACGACCTGCGCGAGATTTTCCCCGTGCTGGTGCTGTTCGGCGATCCGGCGCAGTTGGCACCGGTGGGCCAATCCGGTTCGATGGTCTTTGATAAGCTGGCCGACAGCCGCAAGCTGACGCTAAGCCGGATCCACCGTCAATCCGAAGACAATCCGATCCTTGATCTGGCCCATGCCTTGGCCGATGACCGGATCGGCTTCGAAGACTTCGAACGCATGGTCGAACAGGCCGCGCGTCGGGATGACCGCGTGGTTTGGGCCGAACGGGTCGATGCCGATATGATGGCGCGCAGCCCCGTGCTGGTCTGGCGCAATGCGACCCGCATCCGGCTGATCACCGCCTTCCGCGCAGCCCATGGCGCGCCCTTGGATGCGTTGCTGCCGGGCGAGCCGTTGATTTGCGACGGCTTGGAACTGCCCTTGAAGCACCGCAAGAAGCGCATCGATCTGGAAGCGCGCGGGCTGATCAAAGGCGCGCAGGTGATCTATCTGGGGCCGGGCAATCGGGATGGTTTCGCCAAGATCCACGTGGTCGGCTCGGATGATCCGCAGCTGTCGGCGGCATCGATCATCAAGATCGAAATGCCCGATCAGGATGAACCCTTCATTCCTTCGGCGGCGAAGATGGGGGCGGCCTTCCTGCACGGATCGGCCGTGACGATCCACAAGGCGCAGGGCAGCCAATGGGAAAACGTGCAGGTCTTCGCGCCCGATATGTATGCCGCTGCCCAGTCGGGTCGGTCGGAAGCGGGCATCCCCTTGTGGAAGCGCTTGGCCTATGTGGCGATCACGCGGGCGGAAAAGCGGCTGTTCTGGGTGGTGCGCAACCGCCTTGCGCGCCCCAAGGAGGGCCTGCGCATCGACGATTTGCGCCCCGCCTCCGTCCCCTTGGTGATGACCGCGCCCGAAGAACAGGACTGATCCCTTGCCGAAGGCGGCCCCTCGGGGTCGCCTTTTCACATTGATCCGCGAAAGCCGCAGGGAATTTCGCGGCAAACCTTTTCCAAAGGGCACAAAGACATTAGGTTGCACCCAACACGAGGAGACCCCATGCGCTGCGTTTTCGTCCAATTCCGCTGCACCCCCGGCAAGACCTATGAAGTCGCCACTGCGATCTACGACCGCGAGGTGGTGTCCGAGCTGTATTCGACCTCTGGCGATTTCGATCTGATCGCCAAGGTCTATATCCCCGATGACGAAGATGTCGGCCAATATCTGACGGCCAAGCTGTTCGACATCCCCGGTATCAGCCGTACCCTGACCACCATGACTTTCCGCGCTTTCTAAGCGCCACGACCGGAGGCCCAAGCCCTTGGACCGCATCACTCTGCCCGAACGTCCCGAATGGCGTGCCAAAGCCGAAGAGCTTGGCTTCACTTTCGCTTCCATGCATGGCGAACCCTATTGGGATGAAACCTCGGCCTATCGTTTCACCTTGGAAGAGCTGGAAACCCGTATCGAAGACCCCGCGACCGAATTGCATGCGATGACGCGTGAAGCGGTGGCGGCGATCGTGGCGGATGAAGCCTTGATGGCCAAAATGGGCATCCCGCAGGAACATTGGGATTTCGTCGCCAATAGCTGGAACGAAGGCGCGCCGGAACTATATGGCCGCATGGATCTGGCCTATGACGGCAAGGGTCCGGCCAAGCTGCTGGAATACAACGCCGATACGCCGACATCCTTGTATGAATCCTCCGGCTTCCAATGGCTTTGGTTCGAAGATCAGGTCGAAGCGGGCGTGCTGAGCGGTGAGGCCGATCAGTTCAACCGCATCCACGAAGCCTTGGTCGAACGCTTTGCCGAATTGATGCCGAAGGATTTCGATCTGCATTTCGCCGCGATGTCGGACAATGTGGAAGATTACGCCACGGTGGAAACCTTGGCTTGGGCGGCGCGCGAAGCTGGTCTTGGCGCGCATTTCACCGATATGGCGCAGATCGGCCTGACCGAAGAAGGCCAGTTTGCCGATAGCGAAGACCGCGTGATCGGGGCTTTGTTCAAGCTCTATCCGTGGGAAGACATGCTGCGCGAGCCGTTCTCGGCCAATCTGGCGGGGGCGGGGTGCCATTTCTTGGAACCCGCGTGGAAGGCTTTGGTGTCAAACAAGGGCATCCTGCCGGTGTTGTGGCAATTGTTCCCCAACCACCCGAATCTGCTGCCGTCCTTCTTCGAGGATGACAGGGCCGGTTTGACGACTGCAGCGCCTTTGATGCTGCAAGGCCATGTGACCAAGCCGCTGTTTTCGCGCGAAGGCGCATCGGTGACCATCACGCAGGCAGGTCGCATCTTGGCAGAAGCCAAGTCGCGCGACTATGATGCTTACCCTAAGATCATCCAAGCCTATCAACCGCTGCCGGTCTTCGATGGCCAGCATCCGGTCTTGGGCGCGTGGATCGTGGGCCAGACCTGTGTCGGCATGGGCGTTCGGGAAGATAAAGCGTTGATCACGCAAGACCTGTCGCGCTTCAAGCCGCATTTCATAGAAGGATAAGTCGATGAAACGTTCGCGTCATGTCTCGGTGGCCCTGTTGGGGGCTGCGGCTTTCACCCTGATGGCCTGCCAGCAGGAAGATCAGACCGATGCTTCGGCTTTTCCGGATGTGCAATCCTGCATGGCGGCAGCGGCAAAGGATGGCTGGTTCTCGAAAGAGGATTGTCAGGCCACCTTCGCCGAAGCCCAGAAGCTGCATGCGGAAACCGCGCCTCGTTATGAAAGCAAGGAATTGTGCGAGCAGGAACATGGCGCGGGCAATTGCGGCGGCGAAGAGGTTGCCGGTGGCGGCGCGCAAGCCGCAAGCACCGGCGGCGGCATGGGCGGGATCTTCTTGCCGATGATGGCAGGCTATCTGATCGGCAATATGCTGGGCGGCGGTCGTCCTGCGGCGCAGCCTTTGGTCGGCAAACCGGGTGGCGGCTATGCAACGCCCTCGGGCGGCACCACCATGAGCAGCAACACCGGTTCGGGCAAGATGTCGAACCAGGCTTTCGCCAAAGCGCCCAGCACCGTCGGCAAACCGCCGATGAGCCAAGCGCAGGTCTCTAGCCGTGGGGGCTTTGGTTCGGCGGCGGCAGGACGGGCGGCAACCTCGTCGGCTGGCGGCTGATCGCTTGCCGTGATGCCAAACAAAAGGGGCCTCGCGGCCCCTTTTTTCATGCGCTTACATCTGCTTAGCTGGCCGGATGCACCCGCGCCATATAAGCGCGCATCTCTTCCAGTTCTAGCCGCGCATTGGTCAATTGCTGATTGCTGTCATGCAATTGGTGCATCAGTTGCTGTTCGCGTTCCTCGATATACAGCAAGGCCTGATCGCGGGCTTCTTCGGCATCATGCAGCATGGATGCCAAGCGATCCACCTCGCTAAGGTCGCCAGAGATTCGGGTGAAGCGTTGCAAGACCAGATGCGCGATCCAGCCAAGGGCGAAAGCGATCATCAAAATGGCGGCGGTGACGATCACGAATTCGGTGCGGTTCATCGGACAGACGGCCTTCGGGTAGGGGAAAAACAAGGCGGAGCGGTGACGGCGGGACGGCAAACAAGCGCTGGTGGCACGGCCCCCGCAAGGGCCCTGCCTCTTTCATCCCTAGCGAGCCGTATTGGGGCGCGCAACAGGGCGTTTGTAGTTTCTGCTGGGCGCATATTCCCCAAGTTCCATCAGGGAATATTCGCTGGGCGCAGCCTCAGCCGCAGCCTCGGGGACGGGTGATGGGGCTTCGGCAGTATTCGCAGCTGCCGCGTCTTGGGCTACGGGATCGGCTGCAGGTGCATCGCTAGGGGCGTCGCTGGGGGCATCGGCGCCTTCGGTGGCCGCTGCGACGACAGGCTGGTCGCGCAGGGTGAAGGCGATCCGGCGATTGGCTTCGCGGCCCGCTTCGCCCGCATTGTCAGCAATCGGCTGATCTTCGCCATAGCCATGCGCGATCATGTTTTCGGTTTCCACGCCACGGCCTTGCAGGGCCACCAGCACCGCTTCGGCACGGGCCTGCGACAGGGCGCGGTTGCCTTCTTCCGACCCTTGGCTATCGGTATGGCCGCCGATTTCCAGCTTGATATGGCCGCATTTTTTCAGTGCTTTCGCCAGATCGTCAGCCACTGTGCCCGAAGGCCCGTCGATTTCCGCCGACCCCGGCGCAAAGACGATCTTGCGGCGCGCCAGCACCGCATTGGCTTGGTCAAGGCATTCTGCAGCCGTCGGCAAGGCGGCCAGCGGGTCCAGTTCCTTGTCGTAGCGCACGGAAATACGGAAGCTTTGCCCTTGGCCCAGCTTGTCCGACAGGATTTGCGAAATGCGCGCGCGGGCGTTCTGATTGCCGCTGACGCCTTCGATTTCCACCTGATCGGGACGCACCACCAGACGGCCCTGCGCCAACTGGCCCATGGCTTCCAAACCGGCAAGCACGCGGATCGGCCAGCCTTGCGGCAGGTCGGCGTCAAAGCGGGTCGCGGTCATTACGTTGTTCACGCCGAAGCGGGCTTTGGCATAGCTGTCGATGGCGGCGCGCTGCGGGCCGTCGATCAGCCGCCCGCGCAGCTCGACTTTGCCTGTCGGATCGATCTGGGCGGTGAATTCGGTCGGCCCCGCCAGTTCGGGTGTTTCCGGCTTGGCGCGGCTGGCTTTGAGCGAAAAGACTTCCGGCAGCTTGCCCTGCAATTCGCCCACCACGCGGTCGAACAGCGCCTGATCGACGCTGGCATCGGCTTCCAGCGTCACATCGGCATCCGAGAATGTGATGCTGGCCTTGCCCAGTTCATGCACCGCGCCAATCGCCAAAGTGGCGGCATCGGCCCAGCTGGGGCTGGGCACGCCCAAGCCGATGGTGCAGGTCACTTGGCCGGTCACGCCGGCCGAGGTGCCTGCCGCTAGAATGCGGATGCGGGCGCGTTCAGTATCGGCGGAACATGCGTCGAACCGCGGGCCTTGGTCATCCGACAGGAAGCGCAGGGTAAAAGGCGTCAGCACCGGACGCGGCGCCGAAATATCGATGCGGACATTCACGCCTTCGGGACGCGCGCGGTTCAATTCGGTGGTCAGGCGGCGCTGTTCGCTTTCGCTTTCGGCGATGGCGGTGATCACCACCTTGCCAGCGGATACCGATATCTTGGTGCGCGGCAGCGTCTTGAGCGCCTTTAGCGCGAAGTCAAAGGCGGGCTCCCAGCCTTGGGGGGCGGGATAGGTGGCGGTTTCGATCATGTCCGACACGCCGCCACGGTCCAAGCCATCGGCTTGCGCCTTCAGCGCGTCAAGCTGGTCGCCTTCGGGCAACAGCCCGATCAGCTGGATGCCGTCGTCATTGCGCAGCATTTCCAAAGAATAGGCGGGATATTCGATTTCCTTGACCGGAGACACTTCGATTTCATCGCGAATCCGCGCGGCATCGACTTCGGTGCCGATCAGGTTGATGACCCGAAACCGTGCGGCCTCGTTCGGGGCCACGCCCGAAACGCGCAGCTGCAAGCCGTCCGAACTGATATCGGCCCAGCTGATGCCCGCTTGCAGCAAGCGCTTGGACACCGCATCGGCGGACCGATCCTCGATCATGATGACCGAAGCCCAAGCCGCCATTGCCGCAATGCCCGCCGCTCCAAGGAAAATCGCGCTGGTCGCCAGCCTATGCGACGAGCGGCGCTTGGGCTGCGCCTTTTCGGGCTGGGTCTGTTGGGGCGCAAAGGGCGGTTGGGAATCGGGCACAGGTCATCCAGTCTGGTCTGCGGTCCACGAAAGGGGGTCAGCCCCCCCGCGCCGCTTTGCCAACGTCATAAGTTCAGCGGCACCTTGGTTCAATCACAGCAATGCGGCACCGGCAATAAACAGCGCAAAGATCAGCCCCGCATCGCGATTGGCGCGGAATTCACGCAGGCAGGACTCGGTGTCATCCACATTCAGCCTGCGCATCTGCGCCGCCATATGCCAGCCGAAACAAGCGATGCCCGCAAAAGCCAGCACCAGCTTGACCGGCGATCCCAGCGGGATCAGCGCCATCAGGCAGGCCACGGCCAGCAAGACCAAGGTCAGGCACAAGAAGAACCACAGCCATTCACGGCCCTTGTCACCGAACAGCCGCGCGGTGGATTTGACGCCGATCAGCGCGTCATCCTCGCGGTCCTGATGGGCATAGATGGTGTCGTAATACAGCGTCCAGGAAATCCCCGCGACATATAGCATGACCGCAGGCCAGCCCAAGCTGCCCGTATGCGCGGTCCAGCCCATCAGCGCGCCCCAGTTGAAGGCCAGCCCCAGAAACACCTGCGGCCACCATGTGAAGCGCTTGGCAAAGGGATAGACCAGCACCGGCAGCAGTGACAGCACGCCCAGCAGGATCGCATTCAGGTTATAGCTCAGCAGGATCGCGCAGGAGATCAACGCCTGCAGGCCCATCCAAGCCACAGCGCCTTTGGTGCTGACCTGTCCCGATGGCAGCGGCCTCGATTTCGTCCGTGTGACTTTGGCGTCGAAATCCTGATCCGTGATATCGTTCCACGTGCAGCCCGCCCCGCGCATCAGGAAGGCGCCGATCCCGCAGCTGATCGCCAGCCACAGATCCCACCAGCCCAAGCCGTCTTGCGTGGCCGCCAGCGCGATTCCCCAGAGACAGGGGATATACAACAGCCAAGTGCC
This sequence comes from Paracoccaceae bacterium, assembly GCA_031991825.1. Taxonomy (GTDB): domain Bacteria; phylum Pseudomonadota; class Alphaproteobacteria; order Rhodobacterales; family Rhodobacteraceae; genus Pseudotabrizicola. The sequence continues at coordinate 10,783 of DALYSR010000019.1, read as the reverse complement.
GATCGGCCGGTCCGCACGGCTTAGCCGCAGATAGGGGCGGGTGGCGCGCGGAGCAAGGCGGTCGACCCAATTGCCCGAAACGGCATCGGCAACGATACCATCAGCGGCGGCGGAGGAAGAACGGAGCGTCATCGGAAGGGACCTTCTGGCCGAAATTTGCCGCATGATAAGGTCAATCGCAGGGCAGCGCCATGCCCTTGGGGGGATCAAGGGGCGATCTTGGACCGCTCTTGGCACAGTCGGGGAGAAGGCTGGGACTGGTCTGAAACCAGTCTTGCGCAGAGGCGCGCGCCCCATGGCGCGGCTTTCCCACATGGTGTAGCCTTCGCGCTGACTGACCCTATCACGAGCGTAAGAATGGCTGACGACACCCAAACCCCGACCCCCGATAGCGGCGTACGCCTCTATGTCGATCAGGATCTGGGCGCTGGCCGTCCGATCGCTTTGACTCAGGAACAGGCCAATTATCTGTTTGCCGTCATGCGCTTGTCGGTGGGGGTGGGGATCAGCCTGTTCAACGGACGCGACGGCGTTTGGCTGGCGCGCGTGGTCGAAGCCAATAAGCGCCGTGGCATCCTGATCTGCGAAACGCAAACCAAACCGCTGCAATCGCCGCCCGATCTGTGGCTTTTGTTCACGCCGGTCAAAAAAGAGCGGACCAATTTCATCGTCGAAAAAGCGGTCGAATTGGGGGTGGCACGTTTGCAACCGGTGTCAACGCGTTACATGAATTCCGAACGCTGGCGTCTGGACAAGCAACAGGCCCATGCGATTGAGGCTGCCGAACAATGCGGCGCAAGCTATGTCCCCGAACTGGCGGACCTGTCGCCTTTGGACCGCGTGATTGCCGCTTGGCCCGAAGACCGCCTGCTGTTCTGGGCCGATGAAGCCTTGGTCGGTCAAGCCGCCACACCTTTGACCGATTACGCCAAAGGCACGCCGTCCGCGATCCTGATCGGCCCCGAAGGCGGCTTTTCCGATGACGAGAAACTGAAGCTGCGCGCCCTGCCTTTCGTGCGGCCGATCAGCCTTGGCCCGCGCATCCTGCGCGCGGAAACGGCGGCTTTGGCGGCGGTGACCCTGTGGCAAACCGCCCTTGGCGATTGGGGGTAACAGATGATCCGACCCGCCCTGCGCGACCAGTTGGAACGCGGCCAAGAGCTTGTCTTGGCGGGCCTTATCGCCTGTTTCGGGCTGTGGCTGATCTGGCTTGGCGGCTATCTGCTGGCCCCCTTGGGTGGCTTGGTCTTGGCAGGCGCGGCGGCCTTGGCCGTCTTGGCCCTGCGCCGCTTGCGCTTTCGGGTGCCGGTATCCGCTCCTGGCATCGTGCAGCTGGACGAGGGCGAGATTTCCTATCTTGGCCCGCAAACGGGCGGCGCCGTGGCCTTGGTCGATCTGGTCGAAATCCGCCTGATCACCCTGCATGGCCGCAGGCTGTGGCGGTTGAAGCAAGCCGATGGGCAGGCGCTGTTGATCCCGGTTGATGCGGCTGGGGCCGATCAGCTGTTCGATGCCTTCGCCTCCTTGAGCGGGCTGTCCTCTGCCGATCTGCTGGCGGCTTTCGCCCCGCGCGCACCATCCGCGCCACAATCGCGGGTTGTGATGCTGGGGGAAGACGACCGTGTGGTGTGGCGCCGCAGATGATCTTTCCTGCAGGTCTGCGACTGAAAGCGCGCCAACACCGGCCTCATCGCGTATAAGCTTTTGTGATATCCGGAAGTTCAGAACAGCCATCTCTTGACTAAACCCGTCGCGCGCGACACGAGTAACTTCCCGAAGACGATCTCTTTCATACCGGAGCTTGCCCCATGTCCATTCCCCAGTCCGGCGGCGGTCAAATCGAACATTTTGAACAGCTGGCCGACATGATGGAGCAGGGCTGCAAGCCCCGCGCAGACTGGCGCATCGGCACCGAACATGAAAAGTTCGGCTGGTTGACCGATAGCCAGAAACCGCTGCCCTATGCGGGCGAACGCTCGATTTCGACGATCTTTGCCGAATTGCAAAAGCGCTACGGTTGGACGCCGCTGCTTGAGCGTGAAAACATCATCGGCCTGACCCGCAACGGCGCCAATATCAGTTTGGAGCCGGGGGGCCAGTTCGAACTCTCCGGCGCGCCTTTGGTCAATCTGCACGATGGCGCCGCCGAATTGCGCAACCATTTGGATGAGGTGGGCGCGATCTGCGACCCGCTTGGCGTCAAATTCATGTCGATCGGGGCGGCGCCCATCTGGGGCCACGACGACATGCCGGTGATGCCGAAGGGCCGTTATCGCCTGATGACCGATTACATGGGCCGCGTCGGCAGCCATGGCACCCAGATGATGTATCGCACCTCGACGGTGCAGGTGAATTTGGACTATGCCTCCGAAGCGGATATGGTGCAAAAACTGCGGGTGGCCTTGGCGCTGCAGCCGGTTGCGACGGCGCTGTTCGCCTCATCGCCCTTCTTCGATGGCGCTGAAAACGGCCATAAATCATGGCGCTCGCGGATCTGGCGCGGCTTGGACAATGCCCGTACGGGCATGTTGCCCTTCGTTTTCGACGAAGGGATGGGCTTCCAAGCCTATGTCGATTGGGTGCTCGATGTGCCGATGTATTTCGTTTATCGCGACGGGGTCTACCACAACGCGCTCGGACAATCCTTCCGCGACTTCCTGAAGGGCGAACTGCCCGCACTGCCGGGTGAAAAGCCTACCCTGTCGGACTGGGCCGACCATATGACGACCGTCTTCCCCGAAGCGCGCGCGAAGAAATTCATTGAAATGCGCGGCGCGGATGCCGGCAACGTGGCCCATCTGAACGCGCTGCCCGCCTTCTGGGTCGGGCTGACCTATGAGCAATCGGCGCTGGATGCCGCATGGGATCTGGTGAAGGCCCTGTCGGCTGAAACGCGCGAAGCTTTGCGCATTTCCGCTTCCATCCATGCCCTGCAAGGTGAAGCCAACGGCGTCAAACTGGCAGAACTGGCAGCAAGAGCGGTGGAAATCTCGGCCGCTGGCCTCAAAGCGCGCGGGCTTGGAGAGGAAATCTTCCTTGCGCCTTTGCAAGAAAACATCGCCCAGGGCAAAGTTCAGGCCGACCGTTGGCTCGACCTTTACCGCGGCGAATGGCAGGGCGATCTGACGCGTATCTACGCGGCCGCCAGCCTTTAAAGCTGCCTTATCCATTTGCACCTTTTAAAAATACTCCCGTCGGACGCCTCCGGCGGGAGTATTTTTAAAAGGTGCAAGCCGACAGGGAGGCGCGCTTATTTTTTCCCAATCTTGGGCTCTTTGCCTGCGATCAGTCGGGCGATATTGGTTTTGTGCCGTTCAAGGATCACCAGAGCCAAGATGCCTGCTAGCGCCACCATTTCGGGATAGCCCAGCAGATACAGCCAGATGGGCGACAGCACGGCAGCGACCAGCGCCGATAGCGAAGATATCCGGCTGATCGCGGCGACGACAGCCCAGGTCGCACAGGCCGCAAGCCCCGCTGGCCATGCCAGAACCAGAAGCGTCCCCAAGAAGGTCGCAACGCCTTTGCCGCCCTTGAAACCCAGCCAAACGGGGAACAGATGCCCCGCGAAGGAGAACAACGCCGCGACCTGTGCCGCATCGGGGCCGACCAATCCGCGCGCCAAAGCGACCGCGATGCCGCCTTTTCCTGCGTCCAACAACAAGGTCGCCAGAGCTGCGCCCTTGTTGCCAGTGCGCAGCACATTGGTCGCGCCGATATTGCCGGACCCTATCTGGCGCAGATCGCCCAAGCCCAGCAGGCGGGTGATAACGATGCCGAAAGGCACTGACCCCAAGAGATAGGACAGCAGGGCCGTTACCACCAACAGAACCGGAGGCGAGATGAAATCGGGCATGGCAGCGCCTTTTAAGCGAAACGAGAGAAGCGGTTAGGCCGCAAACACCTGTTTGCCGCCGACGAAGGTTGCCAGAACCTTACCTTCCAACTTCGCGCCGTCAAAGGGGGTGTTCTTCGATTTCGACAGCAGTTTGAAGCGATCGAGCACGAAAGGCGCATCGGCATCGAACAGCACCAGATCGGCGGGCGCGCCGACCGACAGGCGGCCCTGCGGCAGGCCCAAGCGCTTGGCGGGGTTCAGCGACATCGCGCGGAAGAGCTGCGGCAGGTCCAACTGGCCTGCGTGATAGAGGCGCATTGCCGCGGGCAGCAGGGTTTGCAGGCCGACGGCTCCGGATGCGGCTTCTTCGAAGGGCAGGCGTTTGGATTCTTCATCCGCCGGCGTGTGGAACGAGCCGATCACGTCGATCAGGCCGGAAGCGACCGCCTCGATCATCGCCAAGCGGTCCTCTTCCGAACGCAAGGGCGGGGTCATCTTGAAGAAGGTGCGGTAGTCGCCCACGTCGAATTCGTTCAGCGTCAGGTGGTGGATCGACACGCCGGCCGTCACATCAAGACCTGCCTCCTTGGCGCGTGCCAAAGCGGGCAGCGATTTGGCAGTGGTGATCTGGTCGGCGTGATAGCGGACATTCGACATTTCGACCAAAGCCAGATCGCGCTCCAGCCCCATGCGTTCGGCCATCGGGCTGACCGCGGGCAGACCGCGCAGGGAGGCGAATTTGCCCGAGGTATTGGTAGCCCCCTTCGACAGGATCGGCTCTTGCGGGTGATTGATCACCAGCGCACCCAAGCTTTTGGCATAGGAAAACGCGCGCGACAGCACTTTGGTGTCGCTCACGACGCGCAAGCCGTCGGAAAATGCCACGGCGCCCACGTCCAAGAGGAAGCCGAACTCGGTCATCTCGCGGCCTTCACGGCCCTTGGTCAAAGCTGCCATATGTTCGATGCGCACGGGACTTGCATCCGAGGCGCGGCGGGTGACGAATTCGAACATCTCGGGGGTGTCGATGGCCGGATTGGTGTCGGGGCGCGCGATGATGGTGGTGACGCCGCCTGCGGCCGCCGCCAGACCCGCCGAGCGGAAGCTTTCCTTGTGTCGCTCGCCCGGCTCGCCGATCTTGACGCCCCAGTCGATCAGGCCGGGGGCCAAGCATTTTCCATTCGCGTCAATAATTTCGGCGCCTTCGGGTGCGGCGATATCGCCAAGGGCCTTGATGATGCCATCCTCGATCAGCAGATTGCCGATGGTATCGGTCCCCGCTTCGGGGTCGATCAGTCGGGCGTTTTGCACAAAGATGGTCATCGGGTTTCTCCCTTGGGGGAAGTTGCAGCGGAAGGTTCAGGTTGTCAGGCGGCGCGTCGGGGCAGGCGCGCCGCCGTGGCCTTGGGGTCGGCCATATATTTCATCAGATGGCGGTCACCGCCGCTCATGGTGATCTGTACAGCGCCAAAGGCGGCTCGCGCACCCATGAGCGACGACAGCGGCAGGCTGATCCCGCGCGGTCCGATCAGGCGGCGGTCGGTCAGGTGCCAGATATCGCCCAGCGCTTCAGATTTCAGATAAAAGGCTCGGATCGAGATCGCCAAGATCGCCCCCACAGGCCCCATGATCGGCCAAGGATCGCCGCGATACAAAAGCACCGCGCCCGCCGCCAGACCCAGCACCAAAGCCATGATCACATGGGCGCGCCAATAGGTCTTGGGATCGGGGGTGAAGGTTTCCTTAAGGGTTTCACCTTCGTTCAACACCGCTAGGGTCATGATGCCATCCACACAAAAGCCACACAAAACAGCACCAGAAACACCAAAACGGCGGTGGCAACACGACCTGACATTGCGGCATCTGATGGCTTTTTGCGGCTGACGGGGATGATTTCGGCGTCAGGGGCAGGGGATGGCTCCATCGCGATAGGGGCGGGAACCGGTTCTTCGTCATAGCGACCCAGCAGATGCAGCGGGGCTTTGGGGGCGATCTGGCCCAAGCCTGCGGGCAGGGCGGCGCGGAACACCAACAGCACGGGGCCATGCAAGGCGGCAAGCTCTGCCTCATCGGGCAGCAAGGTCTCCATCGGGAAGCCGTGGCCGTCGTGCAGGTAGTGCAGGATACCGTATTCCGCGAAATCTTCGGCTTGGATCAGTTCGATCTGGTTGCGATCAAGCAGATCAACCCCCAGCATCTGCGCCAAGGGGCCGTCATCGACCAAGGCTTCCGCCAATTCCACCCCCATATCCAGACGCAACACCCAAACCGATCGGATGGCGCTGGGGGGAATGGAGCGGGCGGAGGTCATGGTCACGCCATGACCTCGGATGCTTTTTGGCCGCGTTCGGCGCGCAGGTTGCGGGCCAGCAGGTCCATGCAGGCCATGCGGACCGCGACACCCATTTCGACCTGATCCTGAATCACCGAATGGTTGATGTCATCGGCGATTTCACCGTCGATTTCCACGCCACGGTTCATGGGCCCTGGGTGCATGACGATGGCATCGGGTTTCGCATAGGCCAGCTTTTCGGCGTCCAGACCATAGCGGTGGTAATATTCGCGTTCCGAGGGGATGAAACCGCCGTCCATGCGTTCTTTTTGCAGCCGCAGCATCATGACCACATCGGCGCCCTTCAGGCCTTCGCGCATGTCGTCGTAAAGCTCGCAGCCGAATTCGCCGACACCCGAGGGCATCAGCGTCGGCGGCGCGATCAGGCGGATGCGGTTTTCCATCTTGCCCAGCAGGATCAGATTGGATCGTGCCACGCGGCTATGGGCGATATCGCCACAGATCGCCACCGTCAGGCGCTGGATGCGGCCCTTGGCGCGGCGGATGGTCAGCGCGTCGAGCAGCGCTTGGGTCGGGTGTTCATGCCTGCCGTCGCCTGCATTCAGCACGGCGCAATTCACCTTGGATGCCAGCAGGTTGACGGCGCCGGATGCGTTATGGCGCACCACCAGCAGATCGGGATGCATCGCGTTCAGGGTCATCGCGGTGTCGATCAGCGTTTCGCCCTTTTTCACCGAGCTGGATGCCATCGACATATTCATCACATCCGCGCCAAGGCGTTTGCCTGCCAGCTCGAAGCTGGACTGGGTGCGGGTCGAATTTTCGAAGAACATGTTGATCTGGGTCATGCCCGCCAGCACGTCGGATTGTTTGACGGTGCGGCGGTTCAATTCCACATAGCGATCAGCAAGGTCCAAAACCGTGGTGATCTCCTGCGGGGAAAGTTGCTCGATGCCTAGCAGATGGCGGGCGCGAAAGATCATGGCACAACTCCCCGGTCGATGGTCGCTGCGCTTATGGCAAAGTGGCGTCGCAGGAGCAACGGGCTTTAGGTCACTTTCGGGCGAATTGTGATCGCGTGCGACCCTGCGGTCGGATTGCGTGATCGGCTTGGCCTTGGGCGCATTCGCGCGTAGCTTGGCGGCATGGGAATCGCGGATGACATTTTGCAGGATTGGCAGGCGGCGGAAGCGGCCTTGCTGTGGCAGATCGACCTTGGGGTCGACGAATGGCTGCTGGACCAGCCTCTCAACCGCTATGATCTGCCCGAAGCGGTAAAACCCGCGCCGCAGCCCGCGGTTGCGCGGCCGGTCGACCCGCGCGGGGCAGCCGAACGCCGTCCGGTGACGGATGTCATGCCCGCTGCGCCGAAGATCGATCCGGTGGTGGAGGCGCGCAATATCTCCAGCCGCTGCGCCGATATGGATGCCTTGCGCCATCAATTGCAGTCCTTCGCGCATTGCGACCTGCAAAAGGGCGCGCGCAACATGGTGCTGGGCGAGGGGCGCTTGGGCGCGAAGGTGATGGTGATCACCGAACCGCCCGGCACCGAAGAAGACCGCGAGGGCCGCGCTTTCGCAGGCGCATCCGCCGCGTTGTTCGCCCGCATGTTCGCGGCCATCGGCCTTAGCCTTGACAGCCCCGATGCTGAAACCGCCCTATATGCGGCGCCCGCTTTGCCCTGGCGCACACCGGGGGGGCGCGCGCCTGATCCGCATCATGTGGATATGCTGCGCCCCTTCCTGATGCGGCATATCTCATTGGCGGCGCCTGACCTGCTGGTCATCATGGGGCCGACGCCTTTAGCCATGCTGACGGCGCAAAAATCGCTGAGCCAAGCGCGGGGGCAATGGTTCGATGTGGCGGGCCGTCCGGCTTTGGCCATGGCCCATCCCGCGCAATTGCTGCGGATGCCTTTGGCCAAGCGCGAGGCTTGGGCCGATCTTCTGTCCCTGAAATCACGGATAACCGCATGAGCCTTGATGACACCCGCCCCTTCGTCGCTTTGAATATCGCCGTGCTGACCCTCAGCGACACGCGGGTGCTGGCGGATGATCGGTCCGGCCAGACTTTGGTGGATCGCTTGCAAGCGGCGGGTCATAGCTTGGCCGCGCGCGCGATCCTGCCCGATGACCGCGCGCAGATCGCGGATCAGTTGCGGGTCTGGATTGCCGATCAAGGCGTGGATGTGGTGATTACCACCGGCGGCACCGGTCTGACCGGCCGCGATGTCACGGTGGAAGCGCATCATGATGTCTATGAAAAAGAGATTACCGCATTCGGCACGGTTTTCACGATGATCTCGATGCAGAAGATCGGCACATCCGCCGTGCAAAGCCGCGCCTGTGCGGGAGTTGCGGGCGGCACCTATCTATTCGCGCTGCCCGGCAGCCCTTCGGCCTGTCGGGACGCGTGGGACGGCATCTTGGCGGCGCAGTTGGATTACCGCCACAAGCCCTGCAATTTCGTTGAAATCATGCCGCGTCTGGAAGAACACCGCCGCCGCAAGTGAACGCTGTCCTTAGGGCGCAGGGCAGCCGCGGATTTCCACCGCATGGCCGCTGTCGCTGATCACCGTGACCAGCAGGTTCGAGCGATCAAGGCTGAACGGTTGGCTTGAGGGCGGGACCATATCGGATTGCGCGACCAGCATATTGCCCTGACGGGTGATCTTGGCATCCGACACCCAGATGCCTGCCTGCTTTGGCTCGAAGATCACCATTTCCTCGCGGCCCTGCGGCGGCAATTCGATCTGCGCGGTGATGCGCAGCCCGTCGCGGATCGGCGTGATCGTGCAGCTGATGCGCTGCATCCCCGCGCGCTTGGCCGTGCTGGGGGTGGCGCGCAGTGCGGCGCGGATGGCCCCGTCTTCGCGGCCGCCATTGGGCAGTTCGGCGGCCAAGCTCAGGCTGGTCGGCACGCAGATATCCTTGCAAAGACCCAGATCGACGCGCGCTTGCAGATGCACCGGTTTGCTGGGGTCTAGCGGCACCACTTCGATCGGTAGCACCACATCGCCCGAATAGCCGACTGATCGCATGCCGTTGGAATGGAACAGCTTGGGCGATGGCCAATGGAAGGTGACTGATCTGACATTGACCGACCCGCTCCAGTCGAATTGCGGCGGAATGCCCGCATCCCCCGGCGCGCGCCAATAGGTCTTCCATTCCGGTTGCAGCGTCAGTTGCAGCGCGGCCATATGGCTGCCGCCCTGCATCCGCCAGCCGCTGCGCAGATTGGCATGCAGCAATTCCCCGCGGTCGACCGTGTCAGCCGACCGAAGCGATGCCGGAAAAGCCGAAGCGACGGCTGGAGCGAGGATCATGGCTGCCGCAAGCAGGCTGGGCATAAGATGGCGAAGAGGCTGTTTCATTCCGGCAAGATAGGCGCGCGGCAGGTGAAAAGAGAAGTCACAAAGACGGGAGAGGTCGCGAGGTTTTCCCTCTTGAGGCAAAGAGGCATCACGCCCATCTTAGAGAGGCACGAATTGTGGCGGAAGGCGACGGTGATGGATCTGAGCGGCAGGCTATTGGTGGCAATGCCCGGTATGGGCGACCCTAGATTCGAATCGGCGGTGATCTTGATCTGTGCCCATTCCGAGGATGGCGCGATGGGCATCATCATCAATAAGCCCACGCCGGAATTGAGCTTTTCGGGTTTGCTGGACCATTTGAAAATCCCACGTGCCCCGCATGGCCGCGATATCAAGCTCCATTTCGGCGGGCCGGTGGAACGCGGTCGGGGCTTCGTGCTGCATTCGCAGGATTATCCCAAAACCGATAGCAGCATGGCCATCAAAGGCGGGCTGATGATGACCGCCACCTTGGATATCTTGGAAGCTTTGGCGCAGGGCGACGGGCCAGATTCGGTGCTATTGGCCTTGGGCTATGCAGGCTGGGGGCCAGGTCAATTGGAGCAGGAATTGACGCGCAATGACTGGCTCGTGACCGATGGCGGGCCGGAGTTGATCTTCAATGCCGATCACAAAGGCAAATGGGTGGCGGCGCTGAAAACCTTGGGGGTTGATCCCTTGATGCTATCCGCAACCGCCGGCCGGGCGTGATATCCTGCCGCCCTTCACAGGCGGCAGATTTACAGGCGGTAAATTCGCAGGCGCCAGATTCACGGGCCGCAGGGCGCGATCAGCGGCGTTTGGGCTTTGGCTTGGCCGCAGGGGTCGCTTTGGGGGCTGGGATCGCACCTTTGAAATTGGCCCAAGGATTTGCGGCAGGCATTGCGGGCAGGTCGCGTTCCTTGTGGTTCAGGTGGATCTGCGCTTTGGCCATGAACACCGCGCTCAGGGGGGCCGCGATGAAGATGAACAGGGTGATCAGCAGCTCGTGCCAGCTAAAGCGGCCTTCCAACACCCAGAAATAGACCATCGACCCGATCAACGCCGATCCCAGACCCACGGTCGCGGCCTTGGTCGGCGCATGCAGCCGCATCATCATTTTCGGCAACCGCAGCAGGCCATAGCTGCCGATCAGCGCGAAGATCCCGCCCACCACCAGCAATGCCGAGACAATGATTTCTACAACAAGGTAAAGCATATCTGTCATGGCAATCACTCGATGATGCTGGAGCGCAGCAGGTATTTGCAATAGGCGACGGTGCCGACAAAGCCGGTCAGCGCAAACAGCATCGCCACTTCG
>DALYSR010000018.1:0-39004 GCA_031991825.1 Paracoccaceae bacterium | reverse complement strand
CAACACCCGTGCCATCCGCTTTCACACGAACCTTCACGTTATAGTCGATCACGCGCTTAACAGGCACTAAAACCTTCATCGCGAGTCCTCTCCCATCACAATTTTCATTCCTATTGCAAAGCGTCTAGCGCGATTATCCGCCATCAAACAACGAATAACTTTTGGTGTTGCCGCTAACGTGGCGTTTTTCTTCAGCGGGGATATCGGTTTGGGAAAAGCCTTCCTTTACAATGGTGCCCCTGGGGCAGAATGGGGCTGCAACCTGCGCGCAGAGTCACGGCTGCTCCGTCGCCTTTTCGGGGTCTTCCAGCTTGGGTGTATCTTCAGGCTCTGCCACGGGCAGGGGGCCTTTCAGGATGCCTTGTTCCCACATCCCTTCGGAAATCTGACCGGTCTTATAGGTCAGCTTGCCTGCGCCATGGCGTTGGCCTTTGGAAAATTCGCCCTCATAGCGGTCGCCATTGGGATAAGCAGCTTTGCCCAAGCCGTCGATCTCTCCCATTTTCCATTCGCCTTCGTAAGTGAAGCCATCGGCCATGGTGATCGACCCGATGCCATCGCGCTTGCCAGCGGTGAAACCGCCCGCATAAGTGGTGCCATCCGCGAAAATCGCTTGGCCTTGACCTTGGCGCTGACCTTCGACCCATTCACCGTCATAGCGGAAACCGTCCGGCTGGGTGAGGATGCCGCGCCCCTCGGGCAGGGAGGCGACGAAAGTGCCGGTATAGACCGCGCCGGACACATAGGTCGCGGTGCCGACGCCATCGATCACGCCGTCCTTCCAGTTCCCCTCATAGCTGGACCCATCTTGATAGGTGATGCGCCCTGCGCCCTGCGGTTGATCAGCATGGGTCATCCCCTCATAGACCGAGCCATCGGGATAGGTGATACGGCCTTGGCCGGTCAGCTTGCCCAGCTGCCATTGCCCGTCCAGCACCAAGCCGTCCTTGCCGCGGAAGACGCCTTGGCCATGGCGCCTGTCTTGCGAGAAATCCCCTTCATAGCTGTCGCCCGAGGCATAAGTGATCCGGCCCTTGCCCTGCCGTTGGCCTTTTTCGAACTGGCCTTCGTATCGATCACCATTGGCTTGCAGCAAGACGCCTTGGCCCGAAATCTGGCCCGCGCGCCATTCGCCTTCATAGACCAGTCCGGCGGGGGTGGTCAGCTTGCCGGTGCCATCACGTTCGCCCGACGACAGATTGCCTTCATAAACGGTGCCATCGGCATAGGTGATGCGGCCTTGGCCGGTCTTCTTGCCGTTGTCCCAAAGCCCTTCGTAATGATAGCCATCCGGACCGTCTTGCTGCCCGCGGCCTTGGTGTTGGCCGTCAAGGAACGCGCCGGTATAGGTTGAGCCATCGGCATATCGCGCCACCCCTTGGCCGGTCATCTTGCCGTCCAGCCAGTCGCCTTCATAGGAACCGCCATTGGCGAAGGTGATCTTGCCTTTGCCTTCCGGCTTGCCGTTCACGAAGGCGCCCTCATAGAGCGAGCCATTGGGGTAACGCGCCGTGCCTTGGCCGGTCATCGCCCCTTCGACCCAATCGCCTTGATAGCTATAGCCATTGGGCAGGCGGTAGCTGCCCTTGCCATGTTGGCGACCATTCAGGAAAGTGCCCTCGTAGAAGGATCCGTCGTCATATTGCTTGGTCAGGATCGGGCCGTCTTGTGCGAGCGCGCCCAAAGTCACGCCACCTGCTGCCAGAAACGCCAATGCTGTCGCCGAAATCATTCCAAACCGCATGACCCGTCTTCTCCATTTTGTGAAAAGCGGGTCAAAGGTTGCAACCCGCGTTCTGCCGCATAAGCATGTCGCGCTAGGTACCGTGTGACTTTCCCTTGCTTATGAACCTGCTACAAGAAGTCTTGACGCTTGTGAAGAAGGAGCCGCCCCGATGGCCGATACGTTCCGCCTTTCTCTCGCCCAGTTGAACCCTTCGGTGGGCGATCTTGCGGGCAATGCCGCCAAGGCGCGCACCGCTTGGGCTGAGGCCAAGGCGCAAGGCAGCGACCTGCTGGCGCTGACCGAAATGTTCATCACCGGCTATCAGACGCAGGATCTGATCCTGAAGCCCGCCTTCCAGCGCGCCGCGATGCAAGCGATCGAGGATCTGGCAGCGGATTGCGCCGATGGTCCGGCAATCGGTATCGGGGGTCCGGCGGTCGAACATGGCAAGCTGTATAACGCCTATTACATCCTGCAAGGCGGCCGTGTGGTGCATAAGGTGTTCAAGCACCATCTGCCCAATGACAGCCTGTTCGATGAAAAGCGGCTGTTTGCTTCGGGTGAAGTAGGAAAACCCTATGACATCAAAGGCCTAAAGATCGGCTCGCCGATTTGCGAGGATGGATGGCACGCGGATGTCGCCAAGGCTTTGGCCGATGGCGGGGCCGATCTGTTGTTGATCCCCAATGGCAGCCCCTATCACCGTGGCAAGCCCAACCTGCGCCTGCGCCTGATGCGGGAACGCGTCGACGAAACCGGCCTGCCGCTGGTCTATCTGAACATGGTGGGCGGGCAGGACGATCAGGTGTTCGACGGATCCTCCATGGTGCTGAATGCCGATGGCGAGGTGGCGCTGCAACTGCCGCAATTCGACGAGGTGGTCACCCAGATCACCCTGCATCGCAAGGGCAATGGCTGGGTCGTCGATCAGGGCCATATTTCGCCGATCCCGCCAATCGGGGAAGCGGATTACCGCGCCTGCGTTTTGTCGCTGGCCGATTACATGAAGAAGACCGGTTTCAAAAAGGCGGTGCTGGGGCTGTCCGGCGGGATCGACTCTGCCGTGGTGGCCGCGATTGCGGCGGATGCCATCGGGCCGGAGAACGTGCATTGCGTGATGCTGCCGTCGGAATATACCTCGGCGCATTCGCTGGAAGATGCGGCGGCTTGCGCGCGGGCTTTGGGCTGTCGCTTGGATACGGTGCCGATCATTGCCGCGAAAGAGGCGGTCGAGGCGACTTTGGCGCCCTTGTTCGCAGGCATGGCGCAAGACACCACCGAAGAAAACGTCCAGTCGCGTCTGCGCGGCGTGATGCTGATGGCCTTGTCCAACAAATTCAACGAGATGCTGCTGACCACCGGCAATAAATCCGAAATGGCCGTGGGCTATTGCACGATTTATGGCGATATGAACGGTGGCTATAACCCGTTGAAAGACATGTATAAGACGCGGGTCTTCTTGCTGGCGCGCTGGCGCAACGAAAACCACCGTCCCTGGATGCTGGCCCCCGCGGGCGAGGTGATCCCTGACCGGATCATCACCAAGCCCCCGTCAGCCGAATTGCGTCCCGATCAGACCGACCAAGACAGCCTGCCGCCCTATGAGGAACTGGATTCGATCTTGGAAGGCTTGGTCGAACATGAGGCATCGGTGGCCGATCTGGTGGCGCAAGGGCATGATCTGGCGACTGTCAAACGGATCGAACATTTGCTGTATATCGCTGAATACAAACGCTTCCAGTCGGCGCCGGGCACGCGGTTGACGCAGAAGGCCTTCTGGCTGGACCGTCGCTATCCAATTGCCAATCGTTGGCGCGACAGCAGCGGCAGTTAAACAAAAAGGCGGCCTCGCGGGGCCGCCTTTTTAAATCGCGCTCTGGAATGGCTTATTGGTCCAGCCGGAACTGATAGGTCACGGGCGAGAACCGGAAGCCTTCGCCGGTGCTTTCGACATAGCCGATCGAGGGGAAGGGCATGTGATAGCCGATGAAGGGGATATGTTCCGCCGCCAACATCCCAAAGATCTTGCGCCGTGACGCCGCCGCTTGGGCCTTGTCGGCGTCGAACCGCACCTCCCAATCGGGCTTTTGCAGCGACCAGACATAGTGGTTGGCGGTGTCGGCGGTGATCATCAGCTTCTGGCCGTCGCTTTCCAGCAGATAGGCCATGTGACCCGGCGTATGGCCGAAGGCTTCGACCGCCTTGATGCCGGTCACCACTTCTTCGCCGTCGTCCAGCAGGGTGGTCTTGTCGCTCAAGGGACGGATCTTCTGGTCGAAACCTTCATTGCCCGCTTGCGCCCAATGGGCATGTTCCACCTTGCCGGTGACATAGCGCGCATTGGGGAAAGTGGGGCCGCCGTCGCCCGCCACGCCGCCGATATGATCGCCATGCATATGGGTCAGCACGACAATGGTGATCTGCTCGGGCGAAATGCCTGCTTCTTGCAAAACCGACAGGATGCCTTCGGGCGCAAGGCCGGTGTCGAACAGCACCAGATCCGATCCGGTATTGACCAGCGTGGGTGTGAATCCGTTCAGGCTGCGATCGGTGGGAATGAAGTTCATCTTCGACAGCACCGCGAAATCGTCACTGCTGGCATTGGTGCCGAAGGTTTCATGCGGCTTGTCCATCACGCGCGTGCCGGCCTGCAGGGTCGTGACCTCAAAGCTGCCCAAGCGGAAGCGATAGACGTTGCTGGATGCCGGACCTTGCATGGCGGGCGCGGTTTGTGCCTGCGCCGCGCTGGTCAGGCCTATGGCAAGGGGCGCTCCGATGGTGGTCATCATGGCAGTGCGACGGGTGATCGGCGTCATCCTTTGTCCTCCTCGGGGAATTTTGCGACAGTTTTAAGCGCAAAATTCCCTTCCGCCAATGACAGTCCGGTGATCGCCTGTCATTGGCGCTCGTTTTCGGAGGAAAGTTTATTCCCACCACGGGTCGATGGCGGCGATGTCGTCATCGCTCCAGCCGAAGTGATGCGCCAATTCGTGCACCACGACATGGGTGACCATTTCCGCCAAGGTCACATTGCAGCGATCCGCCCATTCATCCAGCAGCGGGCGACGGAACAGCCAGATCACATCCGGCTGGGTCTGCGGCGCGTAAAGCGACTTTTCGGTCAGCGGGATGCCTTCGTAAAGGCCGGTCAGCTCGAACGGATCGTTCAGATCCAGCGCTTCAAGGATATGTTCGGGGGCGAAATCTTCGACCTGAAAGGCCACCGACCGTGCGGGTTCGGCAAATTGCGGCGGCAGCGCTGCGATGGCCGCATGGGCAAGCGCTTCGATCTGGGCGAGGTCGGGGGCGAGGGCATCGCCAGTGAGGGGTGCTTTGGACATGGTGTAAAGAATAGCGCGGGCAGGGGACTTGGGAAAGCCCGCCCCTGTATTCTCCGCCTATTTCCGCGCGCCCCGATGCGATGGAAATGAAAAGCCTGCATAGATCCAAAGTCACTCCGGTTGAAAACTGGACATTTGCCCCCCGCTATGAGAGGGAAAGACCGTTCAAGGAGAACGCGCCCATGACCGTCACCCGTTTTGCACCCTCGCCAACCGGCTATATCCACGTTGGCAATCTGCGCACCGCGCTGATGAATTACCTGATCGCCCGTAAGAACGGCGGTACTTTCATCCTGCGTCTGGATGATACCGACCGCGAACGTTCCAAGCAGGAATATTCCGATGCGATCATGCAGGATCTGGAATGGCTGGGCCTCCAGTGGGACCGCGTCGAACGCCAGTCCGACCGCATGGACCGCTATGCCGAAGCAGGCGATCAACTGCGCGCTGCCGGCCGTTTCTACGAAGTCTTCGAAAGCCCGGTCGAACTGGACCTGAAGCGCAAGAAGCAGCTGAACATGGGCAAGCCGCCGGTTTATGACCGCTCGGGCCTGCACCTGTCGGAAGCCGAAAAAGAAGCTTTGCGTGCCGAAGGCCGTGCGGGCTATTGGCGTTTCAAGCTGGATCTTGAGCGTATCGAATGGAATGACGGCATCATCGGCCCGATCTCGATCGATGCGGCTTCGGTGTCGGATCCGGTGCTGATCAAAGCGGACGGCCAAGTGCTGTATACCTTCGCCTCTTCGGTCGATGACACCGATATGGGCGTGACCCATATCGTGCGCGGCGCGGATCACGTGACCAATACCGCGACCCAGATCCAGATCATCAAGTCGTTGGGCGGCGTGCCGCCGCAATTCGCGCACCACTCGTTGCTGACGGGCGCCAAGGGCGAAGAGCTGTCGAAACGTCTGGGCACCCTGTCGCTGCGCGATCTGCGCGCGCGGGGCGTGCAGCCGATGGCCCTGCTGAGCCTGATGGCGCGTTTGGGGTCGTCCAAGCCGGTGGAGCTGATCGGTTCGATGGACGAGCTGATCGAAACCTTCGACGTCTCCGCTTTCGGCACCGCCCCGACCAAGTTCGACGCTGAAGACCTGTTCCCGCTGACCCGCGCCTACAACCAAGGTCTGACCTTCGCACAGGCCGCGGATTACATCGAAAAACTGGGCGTTCCGGCGGACAAGGCCGAAGCGTTCTGGAATGTGGCGCGCGGCAATATCACCGTCTTGGGTGATCTGGATGGCTGGTGGACCCTGTTCCGCGACGGCGCAGAACCGGTGATCGCGGATGAAGACCGTGAATTCATCCAGCAAGCTTTTGCTTTGCTGCCCGCACAGCCCTTCACCAAAGACACTTGGGGCCAGTGGACCGCTGCCGTCAAGGAAGCGACCGGCCGCAAGGGCAAAGGCCTGTTCATGCCGCTGCGCAAGGCGCTGACCGGTATGGAGCATGGTCCCGAAATGGCCGAAGTGCTGCCGCTGTTGCCGAAGCTGCCGCAGATCTGATCTGCTGTTAAATACGGCTGAAAAAGAAGGGTCGCTGCCTTGTGCAGCGGCCCTTTGTTATTTTCTTTCTTCGCCCCTGCAAGATTACGCCATAATCGCATCCTCCCCCTTGCCAGATCCTCCGCGCTCGGGCTATGCCTCGGCCTGTCAGGATCGGGAGAATCCGGGGAGGCGAACTTGGGCGCCGAAACCGGTGCCGAAGGAGCAAACGCCCCGTTAATCTCTCAGGCGCAACGGACCGTTACTGGCAATAAAATTCTGGAGAGTGGTCGCACACGACCCGCCGAAGGGATAACGATCTCAGGCGCCCCGATGGGGTAAGGACAGAGGGGGCATCGCAGGACAGGGATCAGCCTGTCTGGACGATGCCGGATATTTATATTCTCCGGCAGGACAAGAGGGAGGGACGGCATGACCGACCTGAAGCAACTTGCTCTGCGCGAGCTTCACCTGTCGCTGGGTGGCAAGCTGGTGCCTTTCGCGGGCTATGACATGCCGGTGCAATATGCGGCTGGCGTGATGAAGGAACATCTTCACACCCGCACCGCTGCCGGATTGTTCGATGTCAGCCATATGGGTCAGGTGATCCTGAAGCCCAAGGGCGATATGGCGGCATTGGTCGCGGGCTTTGAAGCGTTGATGCCGGTCGATGTGGCAAGTCTTGCCATAGGCCGCCAGCGTTACGGCCTGTTCACCAACGAACAAGGCGGTATCATCGACGATCTGATGTTCGCCAACCGTGGCGAGGATCTGTTCGTCGTGGTCAATGCGGGCTGCAAAGAGGGCGATATCGCCCATATGCGCGCGCATTTGTCGGATGTGGCCGAGGTGATCGAACTGACCGACCGCGCGCTTCTGGCGCTGCAAGGCCCCAAGGCCGAAGAGGCCTTCGCGCGTCTGGTTCCTGCGGTTACCGGCATGAAATTCATGGATGTCGCGCAATTCGATACCGTTTTCGGCCAATTGTTCGTCTCGCGTTCGGGCTATACCGGCGAAGACGGCTTTGAAATTTCCGTGCCCAATGGCGGCGTGGAAGGCTTGGCGCAGGCGCTGTTGGCGATGGAAGAGGTCGAACCCATCGGCCTTGGCGCGCGCGACAGTCTGCGTCTGGAAGCAGGGCTTTGCCTGTACGGCCATGACATTGACGAAACAACGACTCCGGTCGAGGCTGGCCTGACTTGGGCGATCCAGAAGGTGCGCCGCAGCGGTGGCACGCGTGAGGGCGGTTTCCCGGGGGCGGCACGCATCCTGAAGGAACTGGCGGAAGGCCCCGCGCGTAAACGTGTCGGTCTGCGCCCCTCGGGTCGTGCGCCGATGCGCGAAGGGGTCGAGCTTTTCGCCACCGACGGCACGCCGATCGGCACAATCACTTCCGGCGGTTTCGGCCCTTCGGTCGAAGCACCTGTTGCCATGGGCTATGTCGCCACGGCTTTTGCCGTGACCGGCACTGACATCGAAGGCGAGTTGCGCGGCAAGAAACTGTCGTTGCAAGTCGCAGATACGCCTTTCCATCCAACCTCTTACAAGCGCTGAGGTCAGACATGAAATATACCAAAGAACACGAATGGCTGAAGGTCGACGGCGATCTGGTCATCGTCGGCATCACCGAACATGCGGCGACCCAGCTGGGCGACGTGGTCTTCGTCGAACTGCCGGAAGTCGAAACCATGGTCGCTGAAGGCGACGAAGTGGTCGTGATCGAATCCGTCAAAGCGGCTTCGGACATTCTGGCGCCGATCAACGGCGAGATCGTCGAAGTGAACGACAAGCTGGCTGACAGCCCGGCTTTGGTCAACGAAGACCCGACCGGCCGCGCCTGGTTCTTCAAGATGAAGCCCGATGACATGGCTGCCATCGACGACTTCATGACCGAAGACGAATATAACGATTACATCGGCTAATCGACACGATCCCTGTTCCGCCGTGTCCCGTGACGGGGCGCGGCGTCGAGCTGGCCCAGACGGCCGCATCCGTGGCCGACTTTCCGCATATCCCCCGAGGACAGGTCATGGCCTATACGCCCGTAGACTATAATCCCTATGATTTCGCCAATCGTCGCCACATCGGCCCCTCGCCGGACGAGATGGCTGAAATGCTGCGCGCCGTTGGCACGCCGACCCTTGAGAGCTTGATCGAAGAAACCGTTCCCAAGTCGATCCGGCAGCAAGACCCGCTGACATGGGCACCCTTGTCGGAACATGACCTGCTGGCGCGGATGCGCGAAGTGGCGTCGAAGAACAAGGTCATGACCAGCCTGATCGGGCAGGGCTATTTCGGCACCGTGACGCCGCCGGCGATCCAGCGGAATATCTTTGAAAATCCGGCCTGGTACACGGCTTATACCCCCTATCAGCCGGAAATCGCACAGGGCCGTCTTGAGGCGCTGCTGAACTATCAGACCATGGTTGCCGATCTGACCGGTCTGGCGGTGGCGAATGCCTCGCTGTTGGACGAAGGCACCGCGGCTGCCGAAGCGATGACCATGGCGGAACGTGCGGCCAAGTCGAAGGCGAAAGCCTTCTTCGTCGACCGCAACTGCCATCCGCAGACCATTGCGGTCATCCAGACCCGTGCGGCTGTCTTGGATATCGAAATCATCGTGGCGGATCCCGCCAAGCTGGAAGCCGATAAGGTCTTCGGCGCGATCTTCCAATATCCGGGCACCTACGGCCATGTGACCGATTTCACCGCCCAGATCGACGCGCTTCATGCCGCCAAAGCCTTGGCCGTGGTGGCGACCGATCTGCTGGCCTTAACCATGCTCAAGGAACCCGGTGCGATGGGCGCGGATATCGCTGTCGGTTCGGCGCAGCGCTTCGGCGTGCCGATGGGCTATGGCGGCCCGCATGCCGCCTTCATGTCCTGCCGTGACGAGCTGAAACGTTCGATGCCGGGCCGCATTGTCGGCGTGTCTATCGATTCCCGCGGCAACAAGGCCTACCGCCTGTCGTTGCAAACCCGCGAGCAACATATCCGCCGCGAAAAAGCGACCTCCAACGTCTGCACCGCGCAGGCTTTGCTGGCCGTGATGGCCTCGATGTATGCCGTCTTCCATGGTCCCAAGGGCCTGAAGGCGATTGCGGAACGTGTGCATTTCCTGACCACCCGTCTTGCGGGTGCGCTGACGGCGGCGGGCGCGAAAGTGGCCCCTGCGGCCTTCTTCGACACCATCACCGTCGAAGTGGGTGTGGGTCAGAAGGGCATTCTGGCTGCCGCCCGTCAGGAAGGTCTGAACTTCCGCAAGATCGGCAATGACCGCGTCGGCATCACCTTGGATGAAACCTCGAACGAAGATGTGCTGGCGCGCGTGCTGCATGCCTTCGGCATCGACGGTCTGCCAGAGGCCAAGATCGAGCTGGGCTTCCCCGAAGAGATGGTCCGTGCCTCCGATTATCTGACCCATCCGGTCTTCCACATGAACCGCGCTGAATCGGAAATGATGCGGTATATGCGTCGTTTGTCGGACCGCGATCTGGCTTTGGACCGAGCGATGATCCCGCTGGGGTCCTGCACCATGAAGCTGAACGCCGCCGCCGAGATGATGCCGATCACTTGGCCGGAATTCGGGTCCTTGCACCCCTTCGCACCTGCCGAGCAAGCGCTTGGCTATAAAGAAGCCATCGACGATCTGGTGGAAAAGCTGTGCGAAATCACCGGCTATGACGCGTTTTCGATGCAGCCGAATTCGGGCGCGCAGGGCGAATATGCGGGCCTGCTGACCATCCTTGCCTATCACCGTGCGCGTGGCGATCATGACCGCAAGGTCTGTTTGATCCCGATTTCGGCGCATGGCACCAATCCTGCCTCGGCGCAGATGGCGGGCATGGATGTCGTGGTGGTGAAATCCTCGCCCAATGGCGATATCGACATCGAAGACTTCCGCGAGAAGGCCGAGAAGGCGGGCACCCGTCTGGCGGCCTGCATGATCACCTATCCGTCCACCCATGGCGTGTTCGAGGAAACCGTGCGCGAGATCTGCCAGATCACCCATGATTTCGGCGGTCAGGTCTATATCGACGGCGCGAATATGAATGCGATGGTCGGTCTGGTGAAACCGGGTGAAATTGGCGGCGATGTCAGCCACTTGAACCTGCACAAGACCTTTGCCATCCCGCATGGCGGCGGTGGTCCGGGCATGGGTCCGATCGGCGTGCGCGCCCATCTGGCGCCTTACCTGCCGGGTCACCCCGAAACCGGTGGCGAAGAAGGCCCCGTATCGGCAGCACCCTATGGGTCGGCATCCATCCTGCTGATTTCATGGGCCTATTGCCTGATGATGGGCGGCGAGGGTCTGACCCAAGCGACCCGCGTGGCGATCCTGAACGCCAATTACATCGCGAGCCGCCTGAAATCGGCCTATCCGATCCTGTTCATGGGCAATCGTGGCCGCGTGGCGCATGAATGCATCTTGGACACGCGCCCCTTCGCCGAATTCGGCGTCAGCGTCGACGACATTGCCAAGCGCCTGATCGACAACGGCTTCCACGCGCCGACGATGTCTTGGCCGGTCTCGGGCACCTTGATGGTGGAGCCGACGGAATCGGAAACCAAAGCCGAAATCGACCGCTTCATCACCGCGCTGCTGGCGATCCGCGAGGAAATCGCGGCGGTCGAACGTGGCGAGATCGCAGCCGATGAAAGCCCGCTGCATTTCGCGCCGCATACCGTCAACGATCTGGTGGCCGAATGGGACCGCAAATATTCGCGCGAACAGGGCTGCTTCCCGCCGGGTGCGTTCCGCGTGGACAAATACTGGCCGCCGGTTGGCCGAGTCGATAACGTCTATGGCGATCGCAACTTGGTTTGCACCTGCCCGCCGCTTGAATCCTATCTGGATGCAGCGGAATAAACGCGGGTAATTTAATGACGAAAGGGCGGCCATCGGGTCGCCCTTTTGGTTTGTATATTCGGCCTTTTCGCATTTAACTTATTGCACAAAATTTTGACTTAGGGTCGCCTTTGACAACCTTCCTACAGCGTCTTAGCCGCTGGTGCATGATGAACAGAGCACCCGGTTTCCGCAGCGGTCTTGTTGCCGCGATCCCTATCGTAATGGGCTATCTTCCGATTGCCTTCTCTTTTGGCGTGGCCGCGAGCAATGCGGGCCTCACCATGCTGGAAGCGACCTTCATGTCGTTCATCGTCTATTCGGGGGCGGCACAGTTTCTGGCGCTGGCCTTGATCGTGGCGGGTGCGCCTGTTCTGATCGCGGTGGCGACCCTGACGGCGATGAACCTGCGGCATTTGCTGTACGGGCCCGCGCTGATGAAGGAAGCGGCTAAGGATGCCAGCCGCAAATATGCTTGGGCATGGGGCTGGGGCCTGACGGATGAAGTCTTCGGGCAATCCTTGGGCGCTTTGGCGCGCGGGCAAAGGTTTTCCGAACGCTATATGTTCGGGATCGGTCTGGCGTCCTATCTGTCTTGGGTGATCGGCACGCTCTTGGGGGCGATGGCGGGCGGTGGTGCCTTGGAAGCCTATCCGGCCGTGAATGCGGCGCTGCACTTCATGCTGGCGGCTTTGTTCCTGTCGCTGTGGATGTCGATCCTGTCGCGTGGGGCCTTGCCCGCGATCGTGGTGGCGGCCTTGGCCACCATTCTGGGCACCATTGCCGTATCGGGCACGGTGGGTCTTCTGGCGGGCATGATCTGCGGCGCCTTGGCAGGGGTTTTGCGCAAATGACGATGGATATGGATATCTTCTGGCTGTCCTTGCTGGTCGGTCTGGCCAATTGGGCCTTCCGCGCGCTGCCGACCCTGCTGATGACATCGCAGCCGACTTCGGGAAGCATCTTGTCGAAGTTTCTGGCCGCGACCGGACCGGCGGCGATTGCGACCTTGTTCGTGGGCACGGTGCTGCCGGAACTTTACCCCGAGCCTAAGCATATCTTGCCCTTGGTGCTGGGGGTGGCGGCGACCGTGCTGGCCTTCCTTCCCGTGCGTTCGGTCGTCATGTCGACGCTGACCGGTTCGGTGGTCTATGGCTTTGCCTATTGGTTCACCATGTAAACGATGGGGCAGGGGCGTGAACGCCCTTGCCGCTTTGGTCATTCGACCCGATATGTGACGCCAGATGATAAAAGGGCGTGAGCATGGCCGAATCCGTTAAACTTATCTGCATGACCTGCGCACAGGCCAATCGTGTCCCCGTGGAGCGGCTGGCCGACAAGCCCAAATGCGGCAGCTGCGGCGATGCTTTGGTCACCGGCAAGGTGTTCGAGCTGGAACCCGCCAGCCATGACAAAGCCACCCGTGGCGATGATCTGCCGCTGATCGTGGATTATTGGGCGCCGTGGTGCGGGCCCTGCCGGATGATGGCGCCGGAATTCGCCAAAGCCGCCGGCCAGATCCCGACCATCGCGCGGTTTGCCAAGATCAACACCCAAGACTATCCGCAGATATCAAACCGTCTTGGCATCAAGGGGATTCCGCTGTTGATCCTGTATCGCGGCGGGCGCGAGGTCGCGCGGCTGGCGGGATCGCGTCCGGCGCCGGAAATCATCAGCTTCATCCGTCAAAGCCTGACCGCCAAGGCGCGATAAGCGTTTTCTGACCTTTTCTTCTGTGGATATTGGCAATTCGAGCGGTGGGGGACGTTGACTCCGGCTTTGATGCAGATATAAGCGCCCGACTGATCCGGATGGGGAACCGTCCGGATTATGTTTTGGTGTTGGTGGACCCCGCAAGGGGATACCTGTCGCCCCCGCAAGGGGAGAAGGACAACGCCCTTCACTCGCTTGTCGGGTCCGCCGACAGGCACCTGCTATTTTTGAAGGAGATCAGCGATGACTAAACGTACCGCTGCCAAGTACAAAATCGACCGCCGTATGGGCGAAAACATCTGGGGCCGCGCCAAGTCGCCGCTGAACAAGCGCGAATACGGTCCGGGCCAGCACGGTCAGCGCCGCAAGGGCAAGCTGTCGGACTTCGGTACCCAGCTGCGCGCCAAGCAGAAGCTGAAAGGCTACTACGGCGATCTGACCGAAAAGCAATTCCGTAAAATCTACGGCGAAGCAGAGCGCGTCAAGGGCGACACCGGCGAGATGCTGATTGGCCTGCTCGAGCGCCGCCTGGACGCGATCGTCTACCGCGCGAAATTCGTCCCGACCATCTTCGCTGCACGTCAGTTCGTGAACCACGGCCACGTCACCGTGAACGGCAAGCGCGTGAACATCGCGTCGTACCGCGTCAAAGAAGGCGACGTGATCGCTGTTCGTGACCGTTCGAAGCAACTCGCTGTCGTTCTGGAAGCAGTGGCTCTGACCGAGCGTGACGTTCCGGACTACATCGAAGTCGATCACTCGAAAATGACTGCTACCTTCGTGCGCACCCCGTCGTTGTCGGACGTGCCGTACCCGGTCGTCATGGAGCCGAACCTGGTCGTCGAATACTACGCAAAGAACTAATCCTTTATCGGATTTATTCTTGGGAAAAGCCGCCTTCGGGCGGCTTTTTTCATTTCTGGATTTTTGTTAAAAATTGAATGGGTTGCGACAAACTAGCCCAAGGGTGGTTCTGCTCTTTAAGCAAGAATAGCATTTATATATTTGATGATTATAATGTATAAATGAGGTTATACTTATGAGCACTACGCCAATAGCGCATCGCGCCGATATCATTTTTGAGCGTGCTATCTTTGCTAGCCGCTGGCTTATGGCGCCAATGTATGCCGGCTTGGCGATTGCTCTATTCATGCTCATGGCAATTTTTGTGCATGATCTTTACTTCGCTGTTCTTGACTTCGATAACTTTTCTACCGATCAGGCGATCATCGCAGTACTGACCTTCGTCGATTTGTCGATGGCCGGGAACCTGATCTTGGTGATCATGTTCTCGGGTTATGAAAACTTCATCGCGCGCATCAACCTGAAGGATGAAAACAACCGCCTGTCGTGGATGGGCAAGGTTGATTTCGCCGGTCTGAAGATCAAGCTGATCGCGTCGATCGTGGCGATTTCGGGCATCCACCTGCTGAAGCGCTTCATGGAAATCGGCAAGGAAGGTAAACCGCTGATCGAAGAGGAAATCTATTGGATGGTCGTCATCCACATGGTCTTCGTGTTCTCCGGCGTATTCCTGACCTTGATGGACTATCTGCGCGTTCTGGCCGTGACCCGTAAAGGCAATGCCGAGACTTGATTTTAAGCCTTTATCAAAAGGATTATCGCGCAAAGGCCTTCGCGCGATAATCCACTGGCCTAAGCGTCAAAGCCCCGCTAGAACGCGAAGGGAATTGGAGGCCAAAATGAACGACACGATCCGTCCGCAGCCCGGCATCATGGATATTGCGCTCTACCAAAGCGGTAAGGCGCATGTGGCTGGAGTTACCAATATCGTGAAGCTTTCCTCGAATGAGAACCCGTTCGGTTTCTCGGACAAGGCGAAGGACACCTTTGGTCGGACCGTTCATACCTTGCATCGCTATCCCAATACCGACCACGCCTCATTGCGCGCCGCCATCGGCGATGTGCATGGGCTTGATCCGGAACGGATCATCTGCGGCGTCGGCTCGGATGAGGTGATCACCTTCCTGTGCCAGGCCTATGCCGGTGTTGGCGACGAGGTGGTATATACCGAACACGGCTTTTCGATGTATCGCATCAGCGCGCTGGCGGCAGGGGCGACCCCCGTCGAGGTGGCTGAAAAGGAACGTCAGATCGATGTGGATCTGATCCTTGCCGGTTGCACGCGTCGCACCAAGCTTGTCTTCCTTGCCAATCCCGCCAACCCGACCGGCACGATGATTTCGCTGGCCGATATCGAACGTCTGGCAAAAGCGCTGCCACCGCAGGCCATTCTGGTCGTCGACGGCGCTTATGCCGAATATGTCGAAGGCTATGATGGCGGGGCGGCTTTGGCGAGCAGCCTGCCCAATGTGGTGATGACCCGCACCTTCTCGAAAATCTACGGGCTTGGCGGGCTGCGGATCGGCTGGGGCTATGGCCCCAAGGCGATCATCGATGTGCTGAACCGCGTGCGCGGGCCTTTCAATCTGTCCACCACCCAGCAGGAGGTGGCCGAAGCCGCCGTGCGCGATCAGGATTTCGTCACCAAATGCCGTACGGAAAACACCCGTATGCGTCATTGGCTGGCCGAAGCTTTGGCCGAAGCCGGTGTGCCCTCTGATACCAGCATGGCGAATTTCATCCTTGCGCGCTTTGCCAGCCCCGAAGAAGCGATCGCCTGCGACGCGCATCTGCAAAGCCAAGGCCTGCTGGTGCGGCAGGTGGCGGGCTATAAGCTGCCGCATTGCCTGCGCATCACCATTGGCGACGAAGCCTCTTGCCGCCGCGTGGCCCATGCCATCGGTCAATTCAAGGGGTTGAAATGATCTACCAACGCGTGGCGCTGATCGGGCTTGGCCTGATCGCAAGTTCGATGGCCCATGCGATGCGCCAATTCGGTCTGGCGGGATCGGTCGTCGGTCACGCCAAATCCGCCGAAACCCGCGCCATCGCGCGCGAGCTGTTCTGCGACGAGGTCTATGCGACTGCCGCCGAAGCCGTGAAGGATGCCGATCTGGTGGTTCTGGCGGTGCCGATTGGTGCCATGGCCGAAATCGCCGCCGAAATCGCGCCTTATCTGAAGGCGGGCGCGACGGTGACGGATGTGGGTTCGGTCAAGGCCGCCGTGGTCGATGCGGTCGGCCCGCATATGCCCGACGGCGTGCATTTCATCCCCGGCCACCCGATTGCGGGCACCGAACATTCCGGCCCGCGTTCCGGCTTTGCCACCCTGTTCCAGAACCGGTGGTGGCTGCTGACCCCCTTGGACGGCGCCGATGCTGAAGCAGTCGCCCGTTTGCGCGCCTTGTGCGAAGGCATGGGGGCCAAGGTCGATGAAATGGCGGTGGCGCATCACGATCTGGTGCTGGCCGTCACCAGCCACACGCCGCATTTGATTGCTTATACGATGGTGGGCGTGGCCGAACATATGAGCCGCGTGTCGAATTCCGAAGTCATCCAGTATTCCGCAGGCGGTTTCCGCGACCTGACGCGGATTGCGGCCTCCGATCCGACCATGTGGCGCGATGTGTTTCTGACCAACAAGGACGCGGTGTTGGATATTCTGGGCCGCTTCACCGAAGAGCTATTCGTGCTGCAACGCGCGATCCGCATGGGCGATGGTGAGCATCTTCACGCCTATTTCTCCCGCACCCGCGCAATTCGTCGTGGCATTATCGAAGCGGGGCAGGATACTGCCGCTCCTGACTTCGGTCGCGGCGCTCCGGTCGCGGCTGCGGCGGCAGTGGATCAGAAATAAGCTGGTCTGACGGATAGGTATTGCCGATGAAGTTGACGATTGGTCTTGTTGCAGCGGTCGCTTGCCTGACGGGACTATGCGGCTTTGCTTGGGCAGATGCGCCCGACAGTTCGCGCCGTCCGGCGCAGCGCCCTGTTGTGGCGCAAGGGGCTCCGGCTCCGGCTCCGGTCGCGGCGCAGGGGGCAGGGGCGATTGCGCCCGCGCAAATCCCGAAGCCCCGTCCGATGGTCATGGCCTCTGTCGCGGCCTCTGTTTCGCCATCTGCGGCTCGCCCGTCACCGGGGGCGATCATGCCCCGTGACGACAGCCAGTTGACTGCGGTCAGCACCATCAAGCCCAAGCCGCGTCCCTCCAGTTTCGCCAGATGCATCGACCCCAAGCCTGCCGGATCGCTGCTGGGGGGGGACGCACCGGAATCCATCCAGCCTGCGGCTGTGCTGCGCAACACCAAGCCCGGCAAAGAGCTGGTGGTGCCAAGCGCCAAGGGATCGGTCTGTGGGGACCCGTCGATCAAAGGAGAGGTGCTGGCGCCGATCGGCGCGCGCGTGAACGGCTGCGGCATCGCCAATCCGGTGCGCGTGACCTCTATCGCGGGGATTCGTTTCAGTCAGGCGGCCACCATTGATTGCGCGACGGCCAAAGCCATGAAGCGTTGGATCGACAAGGGCCTGAATCCTGCTTACGGCAAGCAAAAGGTCGTGCAGCTGCAGATTGCCGGTTCCTATATGTGCCGCACCCGCAACCATAAAAAGGGCGCGAAGATCAGCGAACACGGCCGCGGCAGGGCCATCGACATTTCCGGCATCACCTTCGCCAATGGCAAGACGGTCTCTGTCAAAGGCAATTACGATGCCACCATGCGCAAGGCGCATCGCGCCGCTTGTGGCATCTTCGGCACCACCTTGGGGCCGGGATCGGACGGCATGCATGAGGATCACCTGCATTTCGATGTCGCGAGCCATCGCAACGGGTCTTATTGCAGGTGAGCCTGTCTGACCCTTGGCAGGGTCAGATGGTTAGCGGGTAAGGCGGGGCGCCATGCCCAGCGGGATCGGCCCCAAAGCCATCCGCCCCTGACGGAAGCTTAGCGGCAGCGACAGGCTTTTCCCGTCGGCCGAGCCGCGCGCCAGCATCTTCGCCATGCCTTCGACCAGACGGCTCTGATCGGGCTTGATCACGCCCGCATCGACCAAGACCGGCAGCAGGCTTTCCCAGCCCTTCACTTGCAGGGCCAACTCGCCCTCGGGATAGCCGTCAACCACCTCTAGCGCGCCCTTGGCGAACAGGTTCACATCGCCCCATTGCACGATCGCCTCGCGAATATCCAAAGCCGTCAACATCGGCTGGGTTTCCCCAAAGAAGCGGTCGATCGGCGCCGAGAAGCTGGCCGTCGCATCGCTGCGGATCAGCGGGATATTGGTCGGCAGGCCTTGGGGCAGGTTCCAGCCATTAATGGCGGGGGCGATGTCCAGCAGTTCAAGCCCGATCTGATGGCTATTGGCGCGGCTGGGATCGAGCCGGATGGCCAGACGCAGGGTCTTGGCGCTGAGCAAGGGGCGGTCCTGCGCTGTGAGGATCAGTTCATCGCCAATCAGGGTCGCGTGGTCCAAGGGCAATTCGGTCTTGGGTTGCGCCACCAAGGACGCCTGCAACTTGCCGCTGGTCAGGCTGAAGGCCTGCCCGTCTATATCGAAGCGTTGCATCGGCGCGAAAGCCGCAATCATGTGCCACGGCTTGTAGGACAGCGAAAACAGCTGGAAGAACTCGGCCCCCCAAGCGAAATCGGCAGTGTCCAAGGCGACACGCGGCGCGGTGAAGGTCAGATCGAAGCGGTTGGGAAATCCGGTCACGGCATAGCCTTGGTGCTGGATATGCATACCATTGGCCGGAGCCGCCGCGATGGTCGCTTCGACCCCGCTTTCGACCGCGGATTTGCCGACGAACCAATAGCCCGACCAGAGGCCGGCGGCGATGATGATGACCGCGAGCAAGGCGCGCATGGGACTCCCCCCTTTTCTTTCTCAGACGCCTGATGTTTAGAGGCTATGATAACGGAGGACCAGCATCTTGACCGAAGCGATGTGGGTATTTGGCTATGGCTCGCTGATCTGGAATCCCGATTTTCCGGTGGCGGAAGCCCGCGTGGCGCGTGTGGATGGCTGGCGGCGCAGCTTTTGCATGACATCCCTGCATTATCGCGGCACGGCGGAAGATCCGGGTCTGGTGCTGGCCTTGGACGCCGATCCGGCGGCAAGCTGCCAAGGGGTCGCCTTGCGCGTCGCATCCGGCCATGAGGCTGCAACCTTGGCGGCCCTGCGCGACCGCGAATTGGTGTCGAGCGCCTATCTGGAAACCACGGTGCTGGCGCAGATCGAAGGTGGGCCAGCGGTGCGGGCCTTGGCCTATGTGATGGACCGCACGCATGGCCAATATTGCGGCGGGATGGACCTAGAGGCGCAAGCGCAGATCATCGCGCGCGCGCATGGCGGGCGGGGCCCCAATCGCGATTACCTGTGGTCGACCACGGCGCATCTGGCACAACTGGGGATTTCGGATCCTGAAATGGAGTGGTTGAGCGCCCGCGTGCGTGCTTTGGTGGCGACATCCAAGAATTGAAACAACGCGCTTGGGGAATTCCTTTGCGCCCGAACACATCTGGCGTATCGTCTCCCAAAAGCTGAAATGGGCGGGAACGGCCTGATGGATAAGAAAAATGGCTGATACGAAGGCTGGGCTGACGGCTCCGGTAAAGTTGCGCAGATTTGCGCTTTTCACGCAACCGATCCAGCAGATCCTGATCATGCTGATGGTCTTGGGGCTGGTCGCGGCAGGCGCATGGTTCATTCACGGCAAGGTGGCCGAGGTCTTTGCGGTCAATCCGTGGTTGAACGGCTTTATCGTGCTGGTCTTCGGACTTGGCGTGTTGACGACCTTCTGGCAGCTGTGGATTCTGGTGCAATCGGTCAGTTGGATCGAAGCTTTCGTGCGTCAGGAACCGGCGCTGAAAAACTACCGCGTGCCGCGCTTGCTGGCGCCTTTGGCGAATTTGTTGAGCGGGCGCGACGGGCAGGTGCAGCCGCATTTGCAACTGTCCGCCGGATCGGCGCGATCGATACTGGATTCGGTGGCGCAGCGCATCGACGAAGCGCGCGATGTCACCCGATATCTTGCCAACCTTCTGGTTTTCCTTGGACTTTTGGGCACATTCTTCGGGCTTGCCACATCGGTTCCCGCAATCGTGGAAACCATCCGCGCGCTTGCGCCGACTGAAGGCGAAACCGGTCTGAACGTTTTCCAAAAGCTGATGTCCGGTCTGGAATCACAGCTTGGCGGCATGGGCACGGCATTTTCGTCGTCGCTTCTGGGGCTTGCAGGGTCTTTGGTCGTGGGCCTGCTGGAATTATTCGCAGGCCACGGCCAGAGCCGTTTCTACCGTGAGCTGGAAGAGTGGCTGTCCTCGATCACCCAGCTTAGCTTTGGCGGTATTGCAACATCAGATGGCGAGGATGGCGAAGCATCTGGCGCATATCTGGCGGTATTGGACCATTTGTCGGTGCAGATGGGCAGTTTGCAGCAGATGACATCGGAAGCGGCTTTGGGCCGCCAAGAGGTCAATGCCCAGCTGTCCGCGCTGACTGCCGCAGTGACCGCGATGACGGCGCGGATGGATCATGATGCATCCGCCGCGCGCGACCATCGCAATGCCCAAACATCGGCAATTCTGCAGCTGGTCGAAGCGCAAGAGCGGTTGGCGGTTGCCTTGACGGGGCCGGACAGCAGCCAGCAGGCGGATGCCGAAAGCCGGATGCGCTTGCGGTCGATCGACACGCAACTGCTTAGGGTGATTGAGGAAATTTCCGCCGGTCGTCAGGAAAGCGTCGCCGATATTCGGGGCGAATTGACCGCCATCACCGCCGCTGTGCGCCAATTGGCCCGCACCGGCGTGCAGCCGCGCTAAGGGGGGTCTGGCATGGGCCTTTCCAGACGGCGCGATTCCAACCTGATCTGGCCGGGGTTCGTCGACGCGGTCACCACGCTTTTGCTGGTGCTGATGTTTGTGGTGACGATCTTCGTGGTGATGCAGTCAGTCTTGCAAGAAACCATTACCAATCAAGGGGATGAGCTGACCCAACTGAATGGGCAGGTCGCACAGCTGGCCGATGCCTTGGGGTTGGAGAAAACCAAGGTTTCCAGCTTGGAAGGTCAGGTCGGCGGGCTGACATCAACCCTGCAAAGCCGCGATGCCGATCTGGCTGCGGCGATGGCGCGTATCGCGGCCTTCCAGACGCAAGTGGCTGGTTTGGAAGGGGAACGTGATCTTTTGACCACCTCGCTCGCCACCGCGCGCAGTGAAATCGACACGGCGGCGGAAGAGGCCCGTCTTGCAGCCGCGCGACGCGAGGCATTGGAAGCGCTGATCGCTGAGGCCAAGACCAAATCCGAGGCGGATGCCGCCAGCCTTTCGGCGGCGCTGGCCAAGATCGATGCGGCGGAGGCCGCCCGTCTGGTCGATGCGGCGGCTTTGGACGCCTTGCGGGCCAAGCTTGCCGGTTCAGATACCGAACTGGCTGCGATGACCTTGGCTTTGGAAGAGCAACGCAAGAAGGCGGAGGAGACCCTGCTCTTGCTTGCCGCCGCCCAAACCGATGCAGCCAAGGCGGTAACTGCCGATGAAAAGCACCAAGCCGCTTTGGCCGCAGCCCAGAAGGCATTGACGGATGAACAGCAGAAGTCCTTGGATTCAGCTCAGAAAATGGCGCTGCTGAATGAGCAACTGGTCGAGTTGCGCTCGCAATTGGCGGGGCTGCAGGTGGTTTTGAACGAGGCCAAGGATAAGGATGCCGCCGACAAGGTGCAGCTGGACGCTTTGGGCAGCCAGTTGAATTCCGCCTTGGCGCAGGTCGCCTCCGAACAGCGTCAGCGCGCGGCTCTGGAAGAGGCCGAGCGCAAGCGCTTGCAGGATGAAAACGAAAACCTTGCCCGTTTCCGCAGCGAATTCTTCGGTCAGCTGAGCCAAGTCCTTAGCGGGCGCGAAGGTGTGCGCGTCGTCGGCGACCGCTTCGTTTTCTCAAGCGAGGTGCTGTTCAGCGCGGGCGCGGCCGATCTATCGCCGGAAGGGCAGGCGCAGATTGCCAATGTTGTCAGTATCCTGAACGAGATCCGCACCGATATTCCGGCGGGGATCGATTGGATCATCCGTGTGGATGGCCATACCGACAACGTGCCCCTGTCCGGCACGGGCGCCTATGGCGACAACTGGGAGTTGAGCC
The DNA here is from genome assembly GCA_031991825.1 of Paracoccaceae bacterium. Taxonomy (GTDB): domain Bacteria; phylum Pseudomonadota; class Alphaproteobacteria; order Rhodobacterales; family Rhodobacteraceae; genus Pseudotabrizicola. Next base: position 16,900 of record DALYSR010000018.1, on the reverse strand, counting down.
AGGCCCGCGCCTTGTCGGTCGTGCGCTTCATGCAGGGCCAGCTTGGCTTCCCGCCTGATCGCTTGGCTGCGACAGGCTTCGGCCAGTATCGCCCCGTGGCCGAAGGCAATTCGGAAGCCGCGCGAAGCCAGAACCGGCGGATCGAATTGAAGCTGACCGAACGCTAAGGGTTTGAATTGAAAAGGCCCCCATCTTGCGATGGGGGCCTTTTGTTATTCTGCCGTCAGCAAGGGCGGCTGTTTCTGGCTACCGATCCGCGGCTTTTCGGGTTCGGCGATCACCAGTTTGATCGCATCGTTTTCAACTTCGACACGGACCAGACCCCCTTTGGTCAGGCGTCCGAAGAGCAGCTCTTCCGCCAGCGGCTTCTTGATATGCTCTTGGATCACGCGGCCAAGCGGGCGGGCCCCCATCTTGTCGTCATAGCCCTTTTCGCCCAACCAAGTGGCAGCCTCGGGCGAGAGTTCGATATGAACGCCACGGTCCAGCAGTTGCGCTTCCAGTTGCAGCACGAATTTCTCAACCACTTGGAAGATCGTCTCTTTCGCAAGCGGTGCGAAGGACACCACCGCATCCAGACGGTTGCGGAATTCCGGCGTGAAGGTGCGTTCGATCGCAGCGGTATCTTCACCGGTGCGACGATCGCGGCCAAAGCCGATGGCCGCTTTCTGCATGTCGGACGCGCCCGCATTCGAAGTCATGATCAGGATCACATTGCGGAAATCGACCTGACGACCGTTATGGTCGGTCAGCTTGCCGTGATCCATCACCTGCAGCAGAATGTTGAACACATCCGGATGCGCCTTTTCGATTTCATCCAACAGCAGCACGCAATGCGGATGCTGATCGATGCCATCGGTCAGAAGGCCACCCTGATCGAAGCCGACATAGCCCGGAGGCGCGCCGATTAGACGGGAAACGGCGTGTTTCTCCATATATTCGGACATGTCGAAGCGCAGCAGTTCCACCCCAAGGCTGGATGCCAGCTGCTTGGCGACTTCGGTCTTACCCACACCGGTCGGACCGGCGAAGAGGTAATTCCCAATCGGCTTTTCAGGTTCGCGCAGACCCGCACGTGCCAGTTTGATCGCCGAGCACAAGGCTTCGACCGCTTTATCCTGACCGAAGACCACCCGTTTCAGGGTCCGTTCCAGATCACGTAGGGTTTCCGCATCATCCTTGGATACGCTTTTCGGCGGAATGCGGGCGATTTTCGCGACCACGCTTTCGATTTCCTTCAGGCCGATCACCTTGCGGCGCTTGGAATCGCTGAACAGATGCTGGGCCGCGCCGGCTTCGTCGATCACGTCAATGGCACTGTCGGGCAGTTTGCGGTCGTTGATATAGCGATGCGCCAGTTCAACCGCCGCCTTGATCGCGTCTGCCGTATAGCGCAGGTCGTGGTGTTCTTCGAAATGCGGCTTCAGACCCATCAGGATCTTGATCGCATCGGGGACCGAGGGTTCGTTCACGTCGATCTTTTGGAACCGACGCGACAAAGCGCGGTCCTTTTCGAAATGCTGACGGAATTCCTTATAGGTGGTCGATCCCATGCAGCGCAGCTTGCCGCCCTGCAGCGCAGGTTTCAGCAGGTTTGAGGCATCCATCGCCCCGCCCGAGGTCGCGCCCGCACCGATCACCGTATGGATTTCATCGATGAACAGGATCGCGTCGGGATGGGTTTCCAGTTCTTTGACGACGGCTTTCAGCCGCTCTTCGAAGTCGCCGCGATAGCGCGTGCCGGCAAGCAGCGCGCCCATATCCAGACTGAAGATCGTCGCCCCCGACAGAACGTCAGGTACTTGTTTATCAACGATCTTCTTGGCCAAACCTTCGGCAATCGCGGTTTTGCCCACGCCCGGATCCCCCACCAGCAGCGGGTTGTTCTTGCGACGGCGGCACAGCACTTGGATGCAGCGTTCCACTTCCGGCTCGCGGCCGATCAGCGGGTCGACATCGCCATGCAGGGCTTTGACGTTCAGATCGACGCAATATTTGGACAGCGCCGATTCCTTGGCTTCACCCGCTTCTGCCTTGGGGGTTTCGTGGTGATGGTCATCCGCACCGGTGGTCGGGCGGCTTTCGCCATAGGACGGGTCTTTCGCCACGCCATGCGCGATGAAATTGACCGCATCGTAACGGGTCATATCCTGTTCTTGCAGGAAATAGGCCGCGTTGGATTCACGTTCGGCAAAGATCGCGACCAGCACATTGGCACCGGTCACTTCATTGCGTCCTGATGATTGGACATGGATTGCCGCGCGTTGGATCACGCGTTGGAAGGCGGCCGTCGGCACGGCTTCCGATCCTTCGACATCCGTTACCAGAGTGGACAATTCGTCATCGACAAAATCCACAAGGGTTTTGCGCAATTCGTCCAGATTGACCGAGCATGCCTTCATCACCCGCGCGGCATCGGGTTCGTCGAGAAGGGCCAGCAGGAGATGTTCCAGCGTGGCGAGTTCGTGGCGGCGCGCATTGGCAAGTGCCAAGGCACCATGAATGGCCTGTTCAAGGGTGTTAGAAAACGAAGGCACTTGGTTCGTGCTCCTATTCCTTGGGGAAGGGCGGACACTTGAAGGGCCCGTTCCTACCGTTGCCTCATAGTCTTAAAGTTCGGTGTTATTTCGCGGACTTCAAGAAGAATATTTTCGTCGTGATCCCCACGGGGCCTGCTCTCGTAAAAAGTGAACAGAAGTCGGGTGGGGGCGGGGGTAAGGCGGCTGGGGTGACGCGGCGGGGCGGTGGATCAGAACCGGTCCTTGAGCGCGCGGATAAGAGCGAAGCTTTCCTGATCGCTCGCATCGGGCTGGCCGATGGCGGCTTTCAGCGCGGGCAGGGGCGCGCGCAGGAAAGGGTTGGTGGCCAGTTCGGTGGCCAGAGTGGAGGGAACCGTGGGGCGACCATCTTCGCGCGCCGCGGTATCCTGATTGATACGCAAGATAAGCTCTGGATTGGCAGGTTCAAGATGTGCCGCGAAGCGCAGGTTGGAAAGGGTATATTCATGCCCCGAACAGACCAGCGTTTCGGGCGGCAGGGCGGCCAGTTTGGACAGGCTTTGCCACATGACATCCGGCGCGCCTTCGAACAACCTGCCGCAGCCCCCCGCCATCAGGCTGTCGCCGGTGAAGGCCAGCTTCGATGCCGCGAACAGGAAAGCGATATGGCCGATGGTATGGCCTGAGACATCGATCACCGACATCTCTTCGCCGCAGATCTGCAGGCGGTCGCCGTCTTCCACTGCTTGATCCAAGGCGGGCAGGCGATGGGCGTCGCGCGTGGCCCCGACCACCTTGGCGCCGGTCTTTTCGCGCAACTCGGCCACGCCCGCGATATGATCGTCATGGTGATGCGTCAGCAGGATGTGATCCAAGCGCCAGCCACGGTCTTGCAAGGCCTGAAGGATGGGGCCAGCTTCCGGCACATCGACCACCGCCGTCTCGTTCGAGGCGGGGTTGTGGATCAGAAAGGCGTAATTGTCTTTCAGGCATGGAATGGTGACAAGCGTTAGGGTCATGTTAACCTCCTGAAAGGGCGGGTTGTGGGGCCTAAGGCGCGCAATGGACTTGCATCCGATCCTGCTTCGCGGCCTGATGGGGCGGCTGGCAGGTTGAAGCATGTCATGCGGCGATAAACCGGTCGGTCCAGTCTAGCGGAACCAATCGGCGGGACAAGGTGGGGCGGTGATGCATCTCGATGTGCTGGATTTGCGCAATTTCTATTATCGCACTGCCTTGGGGCGCGTGGCGCAGCGGATGATCACCCGTCAGTTGCAAGCCTTCTGGCCGGAAGCGTCAGGTCAGACGGTGGCGGGGTTTGGTTTCGCCGTGCCGGTGTTGCGGCCCTATCTCAGCGAGGCGCGGCGTGTTCTGGCGCTGATGCCCGGCCAGCAAGGCGCGATGCCATGGCCGGCGGGGCAGGGCAATGTCAGCTTGTTATGTGATGAGACCGCTTGGCCGCTGGAAACCGGTTTTGTCGACAAGCTGGTGTTAATGCACGGCTTTGAAACCTCGGACTTCCCCACCGCCGTGCTGGAAGAAGCGCATCGCGTGCTTGGCCCCGGCGGGCGGGCGGTTTTTGTGGTGCCCTCGCGTTCGGGATTGTGGTCGCGCAGGGAGGGGACGCCCTTCAGCTATGGCAAGCCCTATAGCGTCAGCCAGCTGGAAGCCCAGCTCAAGCGCCATGACTTCACGCCCGAACGATCCGCATCGGTGTTGTTCGTGCCGCCGTCGGACAGCCCGTTCTGGCTGCGCACGGCGGAATTCTGGGAGAAGTTGGGTCGCCATGCGCCTTGGCTGGCGGGCGGCGTGACCTTGGTCGAGGCGTCGAAGCAGGTCTATGCCCCCACGCGGGGCGGCTTGGCCGCAGCCGTGCGCAAGCCTTTGCGGGTGCTGGAAGGCGTCGCGCGCCCTGCAGCCAAGCCGGTCCACGTGCCCTGCCGTTCCGGCACCGACCGCAAAAGAGGGCCGGGCCTTGGGTGATGCAGGGGGAGAACGATCTCTTTGGTAGAGCCATGCCCGCGCCACCTTGCGCCGCTGCTGGCATTGGGCGATTCATCCACAGATTCGAATCTGTCCGCAGGGGGTTCGGCGCTTTGCCCATGTGCAAAAACGCCCAAGTTTAGCTCAAATTTTCCAGATCGCGACGAGAATGGCCCGTGAGCGGGGTTGAATGCGCATTTGGCACGAAAAGGTGGGCTACTAGTTCACGAAATGGCGACCAACAAGGTTGCGGGGATTACGGTCCTCTGTTAGAGACGGCCCAAATTTCCTGACGCATATACTCTATGCGCCATTGGTGGCCTTGGATCTGAATCAACCGATTTCAGCGAAGGGGCCCAAGACAACGGAAGGGTTGACGTGTCCGAACCAGCTTCGATCTCCTCCGGCATCGCCGCGCGTTATGCCACTGCTCTGTTTGAGCTGGCAAAGGAAGCGGGGGCTTTGAAAGCCCTCGAGGCCGACACCGACGCGCTCGTCGCCGCACTCACCGCTAGCCCCGAACTGGGTGCAATGATCGCTTCGCCGGTCGTCACCCGCGAGGAACAGTCCAACGCCATCGCCGCCATCGGCGCGAAGATGGGCTTGTCGGGTCTGGTCATTAACACGCTGCAACTGATGGCATCCAAGCGCCGTCTGTATGCAACGCCGTATCTCTTGGCCCATGTGGCCGAGCTGATCGCTGCCGACAAAGGCGAAGTCACCGCTGAGGTCGCTTCGGCCGTTGCGTTGAACGCCGAACAGGCGGCCAAACTGGTCGAAACGCTGAAGGCGCGTATCGGCAAGGATATTAAATTGAAAACGACTGTCGATGAATCGCTCATCGGTGGTCTTGTCGTTAAGCTGGGCTCGACCATGATCGACACGTCGATCAAGGCAAAGCTCGCGGCTCTCCAGAATGCAATGAAAGAGGTTGGGTGATGGGAATCCAGGCTGCTGAGATCTCTGCGATCCTCAAGGAGCAGATCAAGAACTTCGGTCAAGACGCCGAAGTGGCTGAAATCGGTCGTGTCCTGAAAGTCGGCGATGGTATCGCGCGCGTTCACGGTCTCGACAATATTCAGGCCGGTGAGATGGTCGAATTCCCCGGTGGCATCCGCGGGATGGCTCTGAACCTCGAAGTCGATAACGTCGGTATCGTTATCTTCGGTTCGGACCAACAGATCAAAGAAGGCGACGTCGTCAAGCGCACCAAGTCCATCGTGGACGTGCCGGCTGGCAACGCTTTGCTGGGTCGTGTTGTTGACGGTCTGGGTAACCCGATCGACGGCAAAGGCCCGATCGAAACCACCGAGCGCCGCGTCGCTGACGTCAAAGCGCCGGGCATCATTCCGCGTAAATCGGTTCACGAACCGATGGCGACCGGTATCAAAGCAATCGACGCGATGATCCCCGTTGGCCGTGGCCAGCGCGAGCTGATCATCGGTGACCGTCAAACCGGTAAGACCGCTGTCGCTCTCGACGCGATTCTGAACCAGAAGTCGTATAACGACGCTGCTGGCGACGACGAGTCGAAGAAGCTGTACTGCATCTATGTTGCAATCGGTCAGAAGCGTTCGACCGTTGCGCAGCTGGTCAAGAAGCTGGAAGAAACCGGCGCGATGGAATATACCGTCGTGGTCGCGGCGACCGCTTCGGACCCGGCACCGCTGCAATATCTGGCGCCCTATTCGGCGACCGCTATGGCAGAATTCTTCCGTGACAACGGCCGCCACGCTTTGATCGTTTATGATGATCTGTCGAAGCAGGCTGTGTCCTATCGTCAAATGTCGCTGTTGCTGCGCCGTCCGCCGGGCCGTGAAGCATATCCGGGCGACGTGTTCTATCTGCACTCCCGTCTGCTGGAACGTTCGGCAAAGCTGAACGACGATTTCGGTAACGGCTCGCTGACCGCGCTGCCGATCATCGAAACCCAAGCAGGTGACGTGTCGGCATATATCCCGACCAACGTGATCTCGATCACCGACGGCCAGATCTTCCTGGAAACCGAACTGTTCTACCAAGGCATCCGCCCTGCAGTGAACACCGGTCTGTCGGTTTCGCGCGTTGGTTCGTCGGCGCAAACCAACTCGATGAAGACCGTTGCTGGTCCGATCAAGTTGTCGCTGGCGCAATATCGCGAGATGGCTGCTTTCGCTCAGTTCGGTTCGGACCTCGATGCGTCGACCCAAGCCCTGCTGAACCGTGGCGCACGCCTGACCGAGCTGATGAAGCAGTCGCAATACTCGCCGCTGACCAACGCTGAAATCGTTGCTGTCATCTATGCGGGTACCGCTGGTTTCCTCGACAAGGTTGCTGTGAAAGACGTGGGTCGCTTCGAAGCTGGCCTGTTGTCCTTCCTGCGCAACCAGCGCAAGGACATCCTCGAGTGGCTGACCAATGCCGATCCGAAGATCAAAGGCGCTGACGAGCAGAAGCTGAAAGACGCGATCGCTGAATTCGCAAAAACCTTCGCTTAAGCGTCTGAAAGGACAGGGATATGCCCAGCCTTAAGGACCTAAAAAACCGCATCGGAAGCGTGAAGAACACGCGGAAGATCACCAAAGCGATGCAAATGGTTGCCGCGGCGAAACTTCGCCGCGCACAGGATGCCGCGGAAGCTGCACGTCCCTATGCCGAGCGTATGAACGCCGTCATGGGTGGCTTGGCTGCTTCGGTCGGTCAATCCGAGGGTGCGCCCCGCCTGTTGGCGGGCAACGGCCGCGACCAAGTGCATCTGCTCGTCGTCATGACCGCAGAGCGCGGCCTTTGCGGCGCGTTCAACTCGACCATCGCGCGGCTTGCCCGCGTGAAGGCCAACGAGCTGATCGCGCAAGGCAAAACGGTGAAGATCCTCACCGTTGGCAAAAAAGGCCGTGAGCAACTTCGTCGTGATCTGGCGGATCTCTTCGTGGGTCACGTTGACCTGAGCGAAGTGAAACGCGTGGGTTACGCGAATGCTCAGTCGATCGCGCGCGATGTTATCGCACGGTTCGATGCTGGTGAGTTCGATGTTGCCACTATCTTCTACAACCGCTTCCAGTCGGTGATCTCGCAGATCCCGACCGCACAGCAGATCATTCCGGCTTCCTTCGAAGCTGCCGAAGCCGACAATTCGTCGCTCTATGAGTACGAACCGTCTGAAGAGGCAATCTTGGCTGATCTGTTGCCGCGCGGTGTGGCAACGCAGATCTTTACCGCTCTGCTGGAGAACGGCGCATCCGAACAGGGTGCCCGGATGAGCGCGATGGACAATGCGACCCGCAACGCGGGGGACATGATCAACAAGCTCACCATCCAGTACAACCGCAGCCGTCAGGCCGCGATCACGACTGAGCTTATCGAAATCATTGCGGGCGCCGAGGCGCTCTGACGATCCGAACGGAGAAACAAATGGCACAAGCACAAGGCAAAGTGACGCAGGTCATCGGCGCCGTTGTGGACGTTCAGTTCGAAGGCGCGCTGCCTGCCATCCTGAACGCCCTCGAGACGACCAACAACGGTAAAGTCCTGGTTCTGGAAGTTTCCCAGCACCTGGGCGAAAACACCGTCCGCACCATCGCTATGGACGCGACCGAAGGTCTGGTCCGTGGCGCAGCGGTGTCGGACACCGGCGCACCGATCTCGGTGCCGGTGGGTGACGCAACCCTCGGCCGCATCCTGAACGTCATCGGCGAGCCGGTTGACGAAAAAGGTCCGGTCAACGCAACCGAACGCCGCGCGATCCACCAAGCGGCTCCGGAATTCGTGGCACAATCGACCGAGTCGAAAGTCCTCGTGACCGGCATCAAGGTTATCGACCTTCTCGCGCCCTACGCTAAGGGTGGTAAGATCGGTCTGTTCGGTGGTGCAGGCGTCGGCAAGACCGTTCTGATCATGGAACTGATCAACAACATCGCAAAAGTGCACGCGGGTTACTCGGTGTTCGCGGGTGTTGGTGAACGTACCCGTGAAGGCAACGACCTGTATCACGAGATGATCGAATCGGGCGTTATCAAGCCGGAAGCCCTGACCGAGTCGAAAGTGGCTCTGGTTTACGGCCAGATGAACGAACCGCCGGGCGCACGTGCACGTATCGCGCTGACCGGTCTGACCATCGCTGAGCAATTCCGCGACCAGTCGGGTTCGGACGTTCTGTTCTTCGTCGACAACATCTTCCGCTTCACCCAAGCGGGTTCGGAAGTGTCGGCGCTGCTGGGTCGTATCCCGTCGGCAGTGGGCTACCAGCCGACGCTGGCAACCGACATGGGCGCGATGCAGGAACGCATCACCTCGACCAAAAACGGCTCGATCACCTCGATCCAAGCTGTTTACGTTCCGGCCGATGACTTGACCGACCCTGCGCCGGCAACCACCTTCGCCCACTTGGACGCAACCACCGTTCTGTCGCGTGCGATTTCGGAACTGGGTATCTACCCGGCCGTTGACCCGCTCGACTCGAACTCGCGTCTATTGGATCCGGCTGTGATCGGCGAAGAGCACTATGGTGTTGCGCGCGCGGTTCAGGGCATCCTGCAGAAGTACAAGTCGCTGCAAGACATCATCGCCATCCTCGGCATGGACGAACTGTCGGAAGAAGATAAGATCACCGTGGCGCGCGCCCGTAAGATCCAACGCTTCCTGTCGCAGCCGTTCGACGTGGCAAAAGTCTTCACCGGCTCGGACGGTGTGCAGGTTCCGCTGGCAAACACCATCGCTTCGTTCAAAGCGGTTGTGAACGGCGAATATGACCACCTGCCGGAAGCTGCCTTCTACATGGTTGGCGATATCGAAGACGTGAAAGCTAAAGCCGCCAAACTCGCTGCTTCGGCATAAGGAGTAGGCAGTTATGGCTTATCAGTTCGACCTCGTCAGCCCCGAGCGCCGTTTGGCATCGGTAGAGGCGACCGAGGTGCAGCTGCCGGGCGCCGAAGGCGACCTGACGGCGATGGAGGGGCATCTGCCCACCATCACCACGCTGCGCCCCGGCATCGTCAAGGCGATTGCCGCGAATGGTGTGAAGGCCTTCGTCGTGACCGGCGGTTTCGCTGATATCACCGCGACCACTTGCTCGGTTCTGGCCGAGCAAGCGATCCCGGTCGAAGAAGTGACTGCTGAGATCTTCGCGCAATTGGTGGAAGAAGTCCGCGTTGCGGCTGGCACTACCGATCAAGCAGCAGCCGACAAGGCTGTGGCCGACATCCAGTGGATCCGTGGCCAACTCGGCCTGTGATCTGACGGAAAAGACCTAAGGAAAGGCCTCTGCTCTTGCAGGGGCCTTTTTCTTTTGCATCATTGGGGTGGGGGGATTTCGTGATGGCGCAGTTTACCAGTAACGGCTTTGGTGTCGCGCAGGGCAGCCAGCTGATGTTTTCCGACGTGGAAGAGAACGGCCCGATGTGGTCGGGCGAGGGCACGCGCATGGTGCGCCATGTGGTGACATTCACCGAAAGCTTCCGCAGCCCGCCGCTGGTGCAGGTGGGGATTTCACTTTTGGATGTGGATCATTCCGCCAATTTGCGCGCCGAGATCAGGGCCGAAAATGTGACCGGCTCGGGGTTCAATCTGGTCTTCAAGACATGGGGCGATACGCGGATCGCGCGCATCCGGGCCGAATGGATGGCCATCGGCCCGGTGCATGATACGGATATGTGGCAGCTGGACTGATCCAGCCGCCCAAAGGCATTAGCCGCGCTGATACAGACCTTCGTAGATCGGCACCAAGGTTTCGGTCTCGAACAGCGAGGACACCGAGGTGCCGTTCCAGGTGTTCAGGATCGCTTGGGCGAACATCGGTGCGGTCGGGACCACGCGGATATTGGTGGTGTCTTTCAGCTTGTCGCCTTGATCGATCGAATCGGTGATCACCAGCGATTTCATGACCGAGTTCTTCACACGCTCAATCGCCGGACCCGACAAGACGCCGTGGGTGATATAGGCGTGAACTTCGGTCGCACCGGCTTCGATCAGCGTTTCTGCCGCTTTGCACAGGGTGCCCGCGGTGTCGCAGATGTCATCGACAATGATGCACTTCTTGCCGGTCACGTCGCCGATCACGGTCATGCCGGCGATTTCGCCAGCCTTTTCACGGCGCTTGTCCACGATCGACAGCGGCGCGTTGATGCGCTTTGCCAATTCGCGGGCGCGGGCCACACCACCAACGTCGGGCGAGATGATCATGATGTCATCCATCTGGCCCTTGAAGTGATGCTCGATATCCAGTGCAAATACCGGCGAGGCGTAAAGGTTGTCCACCGGAATGTCGAAGAAGCCTTGGATCTGGGCTGCATGCAGGTCCAAGGTCAGCACGCGGTCAACGCCTGCGGTTTCGATCAGGTTGGCGACCAGCTTGGCCGAAATCGGCGTGCGGGCTTTGGCGCGGCGATCTTGGCGGGCATAGCCGAAATAGGGGATCACGGCGGTGATACGGCCTGCCGACGACCGGCGCAGCGCATCAACCATGATCAGCAGTTCCATCAGGTTGTCATTCGACGGATTCGAGGTCGGCTGGATGACATACATGTCTTCGCCACGGACGTTTTCGAAGACTTCGACGAAGACTTCGGAATCGTTGAAACGTTCAACACGGGCGTCGACCAGCGACACCGACATGCCGCGATGGACGGACATGCGGCGGGCAATGGACTTGGCAAGTGCCATATTGGCATTGCCAGAAATCAGCTTGGGTTCGGTAATCGAGGGCATACTCTGTCTCCGGGGCCACGGATTCGCTAGATTGACACCGCTTACCACCCAGCTAGGGTCTTGCAAACCGATGCCGGCGGCATAACGAGGGATGTGATGACGCAGATTGATTACTTTTTGGCGCTACAGTCGCCTTTTGTCTATCTCGCGGGAAAAAGGCCAGCGGAAATAGCAGCAAAACATGGGTTAAAGTTGGTCTATCGTCCGATTGATGCCTTGCAGCTGTTCCCGCGCACCGGTGGCTTGCCGCCTGCCGAACGTCATCCCGCGCGCCGGGCCTATGCGGCGCAGGACCGTGAGAGGATCGCGCGCAAGTTGGGCCTGCCGTACAACCCCAAGCCGCTATTCGCCATGGCCAATGGCGCGCCTGCCTCTTTCGCGGTGATCGCGGCACAACAGGCCGGAGCCGGCGATATCGACGCTTTGGTGGAGGCCTTCGCGGCGGCACGATGGGCAGAAGATCGCGATACGTCAGATGATGACGTGATCCGCGCCATCTTGGCCAAATGCGGCTTCGATCCGGCTTTGGCCGACAAGGGCATGTTGATGGCTGCCGAAGCCTATGGCCGCAATCTGGAAGATGCGGTGGCGGCGGGCGTCTTCGGGGTGCCGTCCTTCATTGTGGGTGAGCAGATGTTCTGGGGGCAGGATCGCTTGGATGATCTGGACCTTCATCTGGCAGGCAAGCTGTAATGCAAGCCGTCCGGCACTTCGGGCCCAAGCTGGGTCGCCCGCTTCTGGCGCTGCATTGTTCCTTGGCCCATGCCGCCGCATGGGAGCCTTTGGCGCGGCTTTTGCCCGATCAGCGGATCATCGCGCCCGATATGCTTGGCCATGGCCAGCGGCCCTTGTGGGACGGGCAGGGCGATTTCGCGCAGCAGTCGCTGGAGATGGTGACATCTTTGGCCGAAAGCCTTGCGGGCGAACATGGCGGGCCGATCGATCTGATGGGGCATTCCTTCGGCGGCGTGATGGCTTTGGCCCTGAGCGTCCCGCGCCCCGATCTGATCCGCAGCCTCTGTCTGATCGAACCGGTGATCTTCGCTGCCGCCCGGACCACCGCACCGGAGGTTTTTGCCGAAGGGATGCAGGCCTTCGCCGCGGTAGAGGCCGATATGGCGCAGGGCAATCCGATGGCGGCTGCGGAAAAGTTCCTTGGCCATTGGGGCGTGGGCCTGCCGTTTTCGGTGCTGCCCAAGCGCCAGCAGGATTACGCGGCACAGCGGATGAACCTGATCACCGCGCCTCACGACGCTTTGGCGCATGACGCGATGGGCCTTCTGGCTGCGGGGCGGCTTGAGGCGATGGCGCTGCCGGTCCTCTTGGTCGAAGGCGGCAAAAGTCCGGCTTTCGTGGCCGCGATCAATAAGCATCTGCGGGCAAGGCTGCCGGATGTGACCCATGTGGTGGTGGAAAAGGCGGCGCATATGCTGCCCTTGACCCATCCGCAGAAGATTGCCCCTGCGCTACTGGCGCATCTGGATCAGACCTGCCTTGCAAGGTGATCGCATGAAAAAGGCCGCCTCGGGGCGGCCTTTTCAGTCAGGCTGCAAGCAGCTGCGAAAGTGTGGCGATATCTTCAGCCGTGGTGGCCCAAGAAGTCACCAGCCGCAGGGCATCGCGTCCTTCGGGGGCGGGGTAGTCATAGCAGGCAATGCCCGCCGCGCGCAGCTTGGCGTAAAAGCCGCTCGGCCCTTCGATGAACAAGATATTGGCCTCGACCGGATGGATCAGCCGCAAATCTTCGGCGTCGCGCACCACACTGGCAAGTTCTGCCGCCATGTCATTGGCATGGGCCGCGCGGGTCAGCCAAAGGCCGTCATGCAGATAGCCCTGCATCTGGGCCGCAAGGAAGCGGTTCTTCGACAGGGTATGGCCCGCCCGCTTGCGGCGGACTTCGAATTCCACCGCCTTGGCGGGATCGAACAGGATCACCGCTTCCACGCCCATGCAGCCGTTCTTGGTGCCGCCGAAGGACAAGGCATCGATGCCCGCGCGCCATGTCAGATCGGCAGGAGATGCTTTGGTCGCAGCTACCGCATTGGCAAAACGCGCGCCGTCCATATGGCTGGGCATGGCTTCGGCCTTGGCCAAGGCGGTCAGCGCCCGCACCTGAGCAGGGCAATAGACACTGCCCGCTTCGGTTGCATTGGTCAGGCTGAGCACACCGAATTGCAAGGCGCGGATACGGTCGCCTTCCATCGCGCGAAACCGCGCCGACAAGGCCTCGGGCGCGATGCGGCCATCATCGCCCGCAACGGGGATGACCTTGGCACCGCTATAGAATTCTGGCGCACCGCATTCGGCTTCATGGATATGGGCATGGTCGTGGCAGAAGATCGCCGACCATGACGGCGTCAGTGTCGCCAAGGACAAAGCATTGGCCGCGATGCCGGTGGTGACGAAATAGACCGCCGCTTCGGGTGCCTCAAAGATGTCACGGATGGTATCGCAGACCGATGCCGTCAAAGCATCGCCGCCATAGGATGAGGCATAGCCGTCATTGGCCGCAATAACGGCGGCCATCACCTCGGGTGTGACCTTGGCGGTATTGTCCGAGCCGAAGAACATCAGGGCGTTTCCTCGATGATGTAATTGTCCCAGTCTTCTTCGTCGACTTCAGATTCCGGAATGGTCCAGCCACGCACGGATTTGCCCGCGCTATGGGTGCTTTCCGGATCACCGGTGACCAATGGGTGCCATTCGGGCAGGGAATTGCCCTCGTGCAGCAGGCGATAGGCGCAGGTCTGCGGCATCCAATAGGCGATTTTCGGCAGGGTTTCGGGGTTCAGCTGCACGCAATCGGGCACGAATTGCTTGCGGATCGGGTATTGGCTGCATTTGCAGCTTTGACCATCCAGCAGGCGGCAGGCGACGCGGGTATATTCCACCTCGCCGGTATCTTCGTATTCGATCTTGTTCAGGCAGCATTTGCCGCAGCCGTCACAGAGCGCCTCCCATTCGGTGGCGTTCATATCTTTAAGCGGGATGGTTTCCCAAAAGCGGGGGCGCATATTTTCCATGGCGGGAAACTGCGCTTTGGCGGCGAAAAAGGGAAGGGGGCGCGAAGGGGATTTCTGTCCCGCTCGCGTGATTTTGCTGGCCCGTGGCCCGATGGGCGACGTTACAGCGCGGTCAGGATGTCACGTGCTTGCTGGCAATCGCGGTCCATCTGTTCGATCAAAGCGGGCAGGCCGTCGAATTTCAGTTCGGGGCGCAGGTAGTCCACCAGCGCGACCGATACTTCGGCATCGTAAAGATCGCCTTTGAAATCGAAGATATAGGTTTCAAGGTTGGGCGTGTTTTCCCCGAACATCGGGCGGACGCCCAGACTGGAGGCGCCGTTATAGCTGCCCTTATGCGGGCCGCTGAGGATGTCGATCTTGACCGCATAGACGCCAAGCTTGGGCAGATGCAGCCCGTTGACGCCCATATTGGCGGTGGGAAAGCCCAATTCGCGGCCACGCTTTTCGCCATGGATGACGGGGCCGACGATGCGGTGCCAATGGCCCAGCATGGCGGCGGCATCGCGCGGGCGGCCTTCGGACAGGGCCGCGCGGATCGCGGTGGATGAAATCGGGCGGGAATCGGTGGTCACCAAGGCGGCGACGGTGGTTTCAAAGCCATAGATCTTGCCCAGATCCACCAGATCCTGCGCCGTGCCCGCGCGCTTGCGCCCGAAGCAGAAGTCGGCGCCGACCACCAGATGCGAGATGCCCAAGCCCTTGGCCAGCACATCGCGTGCGAAATCTTCGGGATCAAGCCCTGCAAGCTGGGCGTTGAACGGCAGTTCGAACAGGTTCTGCACCCCAAGCTTCGCCAGCCGATTGGCCCGCGCGGAGGCGTTCATCAGCCGGAAAGGGACGGCTTGCGGCGCAAAAAGCTGGCGCGGATGCGGTTCGAAGGTGATCAGCCCCAAGGGGGCGGCGTCACGTCTGGCCAGATCGATCACGGCCTGATGACCCCGATGGACGCCGTCGAAATTGCCCATCGCACAAGAGCTGCCTCTGGCCTCAGGGGGTAGCGCTTGCCAATCGTGATATACCTGCATGTGACCCCGGCCGGGACCTGCGCGGTCCCTTGTCGATACTTATGGCGACGTTTCCGACACGCTTTGGCGCTTCTGCGCATCGGCTTTGCGGTCAGGAGCAAGCATGATGGCCACTCCCTTGACGACCAACGTTTTACCCACCGAGCAGAGGGTTTCAAGAGTGACACGCCGTTTTAGCGGATCAAGCGCGGTAATTCTTAACGCAGGCGGCCGATAGACCAGCGCGGGCTAAGGGATTGGTCTTGCAACCATGCCTCAAGCGAGGCGGCTTGGGGATTTTCCACATCTGATCCGAATTGATCCGCCGCCAGGCCTCCGGTCACGAACAAGGTGTCCAAGCCCTCGTTCTGGCCCCCCAAGGCATCCGTAGCCGGTCCGTCGCCAATGCACAGGATGCGCGCATCGGGCTGGCCCAGACGGCGGCGGGCCAGCGTATAGATCGGATGATGCGGCTTGCCGTAATACAGGCTGGTGCCGCCGAGTTCTTCATAAGCCAAGGCCAAAGCGCCGGCGCAATATTGGCGGCGTTCGCCCACATCGACGATGATATCGGGATTGGCGCAAAGGAATTTCAGCCCGCGCGCATAAGCGGCGGCCAGTTCATCGCGGTAATCGTCGGGTGTTTCCACCGTATCGTCGCGCAGGCCGGTGCAGACCACGCCATCGGCATCTGCCAAAGCGACGCGGGTGACGCCAGCGGTTGCCGCCAATTCGGCCATGTCATCGTCGAAGGTATTGAAGAACACTTCATCTTTGGGCGCGCCGATATGATAGACGCGCTTGCCGACATCGCCGTTCAGCATCGCATATTGCGCCGCGTCGCCCGAACTTGCGATCGCATCCCATGCATCGCGCGGCACGCCCATGGCATCCAACTGACGCGCGACGCCTTCTTGCGGGCGGGGCGAGTTGGTGACCAAGATCACTTTACCACCCTTGGCGCGGAAATCCTGCAGCGCTTTTACGGCTGCGGGATAGGGCGTGACGCCGTTGTGCAGGCAGCCCCAGAGGTCGCAGAACAAAGCGTCATAGTGATCGCTGATGTCGGAAAGGGACTGGATGATCTGGGTCATGGGAGCCTGCGGATTTACAAAGGGAAAAGGCGGTCGGGGCATAGTGGCATGAAAAGGGGCCGAAAGTCTGCACCTTCGGC
Source organism: Paracoccaceae bacterium (assembly GCA_031991825.1). Lineage (GTDB taxonomy): Bacteria > Pseudomonadota > Alphaproteobacteria > Rhodobacterales > Rhodobacteraceae > Pseudotabrizicola. The sequence continues at coordinate 534 of DALYSR010000018.1, read as the reverse complement.
CCCGATTTAACGATCAGATCGTCAGATTACAGCTTGAGCGCCGGAATGATCTGCTTCTTGCGGCTCATGACGCCCGGCAGCACGACGGTATCACCCGAAACGGTCGCGCCGAAGGAGGCTTCGGCCATCTGTTTGACCAGATCGTTCGGCACCAGCAGGGTCGCTTCTTCTTTCAGGATATCGACCACGAACAACAACACCTGATCCGCGCCATCTTCATTTGCCACGTCGACCATCGAGGCCATCAAGCTGTCCTTGCGGTCCAAGATCAGCTTGGGCGCGGTGGTTTCCAGCACCGAGACGCGCAGTTCCTTGCCCGCGACATTGTATTCCTTCGAATCCATCCGCAGCAGCGCCGCATCCGAAAACGCCGAAACGTCGGATTTCGCTTCGAACATGGCGGTGGCCAGTGCGTTGATGTCCACGCCCAGATCGGCTGCCAACTTTTCCGCCACGGCACGGTCATGCGCGGTGGTGGTGGGCGAGCGGAATTCCAGCGTGTCGGACAGGATGCAGGACAGCATCGCGCCTTTG
>DALYSR010000017.1:0-39891 GCA_031991825.1 Paracoccaceae bacterium | reverse complement strand
GCTCGATGGCGGTGATCACCAAGCCGCATGAAAAGCGCGAAGACGGCCTGTCGATGCGGGCAAACTGCAAGTAAGGTCTGGCGAACGGGCGGTTGTGTTCCCTCGCACCGCCCCCTCAGAACGGCCCTCCTTCCTCAGGAGAAAATCCCGCCGGTGTGACCGGCGGGATTTTTCACGGGCGAAGCGCAGTCTCAGGCAAAAGCGTGCCGGAAGCTGTCACAGCATCACGGCGGAATTCAGCACCAGCCGCACCAATTCGGTCTGCCGCTTGATGCCGCTTTTGGAGAAGATCGACCGCAGATGCGCGCGGGCGGTGTTATGGCTGATCGCCAAGGCAAGGGCGGTATCTTCCAGCGACAAGCCTTCGGTCAGACGCCGCGCCACGCCCGCTTCGGCGGGGGTCAGATCGAAAATCTGGCGCATCATTTCGGGGCCGACATCGGGCGCAATATCCGCGTCGCGGATCGAGATCGACACCGCCGCGCGACCGTCGCCGCTGCCATCGGCGATCCGGCGCACGATCAAGCCCATCTTGCGCATGCTGCCGCGCTTGGTCAGCGACAGGCCGATATCGCGTTCGGGTTGGCTCGCGCAGTCCAAGGCGCAGCGGATCGCCTCTTGCAGCTTGCGGTCTTCGGCCATGTTGGGAGCGCACAGCTTGCCTTTGACGATCTGCAGACCGTCGCGGTTTTCCAACACTTCTTCGGCAAGGGCGGACAGGCTCATGATGCGGCCCGCTCGGTCCAAGACGATCAATCCGATCTGCAGGCGTTCGACGATGCCGGAATAGAGCTTGCGTTCGATATCGGCGCGCTGACGGCGGCGGTCCTCTTCGATCGCGCGCACGAATTGCGGCAGGATGTTATCGGCCAGCATCTGGTCATCGGGGGTGAAGCCGCCCATATCCTCGCGGCGATAGAGCGCAAGCGCATAGCGCATCGATCCGGCATCTTCGTGGCACAGGGTGGTCAATTGCTCGAAACCGCGGAATTGCGGGCAAGACTGTTGGCTCAGGGGGGCAGCGTCAAAGACGGCGGCGGCATCGGCATCCAAACCCGCGCCCGTCACCACCTCGCGCAGGGCCGCGCGCGATGCGTTGCGGCATTCCGACAACAGGACCGCCGCATCGGCACCAAAGGCATTGCGGATGCTTTCCAGCGCTGCAGGGACGCCGCCGCGCGCCATATCTTGCGAAATATCAACGAACAAGCGCAACAGCTCGGCCACGGGGCGTGCATAAAAACCCATAGTTCTCCCTCCCAGGAAACCCCCGTGCAACTTCGGCCACCCAAAGGTGGTGCCGCCTGAAAACAGGGTACGGTCCAATGTCGACAGTCTTTGAATGTAGGAATATTACGGGTGAGCCTTCTTCACCGACCCTTCCTCCCTCGGACCGATGATTCACCCTAGGCTCAAATCTAACCAACTTTGACAAAGTGTCAAATATTTAGTTCGGCGTTTAATAAATTATCTCGATGTCGTTTATTCAACAAAAGTCGCAAATCTGTTGAACCCTGTGACAGGCCATGGCGCGGTCGGGCGGATCGCGGCGTAAGATACGAAAAAGCCACCGCATTTTCATGCGATGGCTTGGTGTTTTAGATGGCAATTCAGCTTAGCTGGCCAGCGCCAAACGCTGTTCCAATTCCGCGATGGGGCAGTCGAATTTGACTTCGCCGCGTTCGATGATCATGGCGTGGTCGCAATAGGGGCTGGTCATGCCCAGATGTTGCTCGACAATCACCACCGCCGTGCCGCTTTGCGCCCAACGGCGCAGGAAGGCCAGGATCTGCGGCATCAAAAGCTGTGCCAGACCCATCGAGGGCTCGTCGCAAAGCAGCACCTTCGGCTTAGCGACAAAGGCCTGCCCCAGCGCCAGAATTTGCTGCTGCCCGCCGGACAGGTCGCGCGCATAGGCGCGGTGCTTTTCCTTCAGGATCGGGAAGATCTCGTAGATTTCCTCGACCGCATTGGCAAAGCCCGCCCGATCGCCACGCCGCGCCGCCGCGCCCATCCGCAGATTGTCATAGACCGACAATTCGGTGAAAACGCGGTGCCCGTCCAAGACCAGCCGCAGCCCCTGTTGCGCGATCGCCTCGGGGGCCATGCCGGTCAGCGGCTTGCCATCCAGCAAGACCGACCCCGCGGTGGGCTTGTTGAACCCCGCGATGGCCCGCATCAGGGTCGATTTACCGGCCCCGTTCTCGCCGCCGACCAGCAATATCTTGCCCGGTTCGGCGGTCAGGGTGACGCCATTGACCACCGGCACGGTGCCATAGCCTGCGTGGATATCGCGAACCTCAAGCATGATGCACTCCTGCGAACATATGTTGCACGGCGGGGTCGCGAGCGACGGCTTCGGGCCTGCCCGAGGCCACGACCGTACCCTGCTGCAGCACGGTGATGCTGTCGGTGATGCCCCAGACCAGTTCCAGATCATGTTCGACCAAGATCACCGTCTTGCCCATGCGCCGCGACAAGAAGCGCACCAAGGCGGCAAAGTTTTCCCGTTCGGATTTCGACAGACCGGCTGCGGGTTCGTCGAACAAGATGATCTCGGCTTCCTTGAGGATGGTGCGCATCACCTCGGCCAAGCGGCGCTGGCCATGCGACAGCAACTCGGCGCTGTCTTCGGCATATTCGGCCTGCAACTGGCGCGCGATCTCTTGAATGCCCGGATCCCGTTTGCCGTGATTGGCATCCAAGCCCACCAGCATGTTTTCCCAAAGCGACAGCTGGCTATAGATGCGCGGGGTCTGGAAGGTCCGGCCAAGGCCAAGATTGGCCAATTGGTCCGCCGTCATGCGGGTGGTTTCGCGGCCCTTGACGAAGACCTGCCCCTCGTTCAGCCGCGACATGCCCGACAGCACGTTCAGCAGTGACGTCTTGCCCGAGCCATTCGCGCCGATCAGGCCATGCACCTCGCCCTTGCGGACCTTGAGGTTGACGCCCGCCACCGCGGTAACCGCGCCGAAGGATTTGCGCCCGTTGCGCACTTCGATCACCACCTCGTCCGAGGGGGCCAGATCCTGCGCCGCGCCCAGGCCTTGCAGCCTGCCCTCCAGACGGAAGGCCTGTTCGCCGCGACCGCGCACTTGGCGCTTCTTGCGCAGCTGCTCGATGCTACCGACAATCCCGTCGGGGAACAGCATCACCGTCAGAAGCGTCAGCACGCCGTAGAGGAACATGCGGTATTCGACGAAGCTTGCCAAAGCGATATTGGGCAGGATGAAGACGATCCACATCCCGATCACCGGACCCAGCAATTGGCCGCGCCCGCCAACCACCACGGCGAAGAAGAAGATGAAGGACATCTCGATGCCGAAGCCCTGCGGGCTGACGAATTGCGCCGCCGGAAGATACAGCAAGCCGCAGATGCCGGTGCCAAAGGCCGCGATGAGAAAGGCGGCAAAGCGCATCACACCGGGCTTGACACCAAGGGCGCGCGCGCCCTCGGGGCTGATGGCGGCCACCCGCATTCTTCTGCCCAAGCGCGAGCGGCGGATGCGGAAGTGGAACCACAAAGCCACCATCGGCCAGATGGTCACCAACAGCGTCAGCGGCGAAATGCCAAAGGCGATCGGGTGATGCAAGGCGGGCAGCTGCACGCCGATGCCGTTGATCCCATTGGTCCATTTGTCCAGCGACACCAGAATCTGCGGGAAGACGATCGCCGCCGACATGGTAACGAAGCCCAGATGGAAATACTGGACCCGCAGCGCGGGCAGCGCGAACAACAGCCCGCCCAGCACCGATGCCAGCAGCCCCACGGCCGCCGCCGCAAGGAAGCTGAAGTCCTGCAGCCCGAAGAAGATCGCCGTCACATAGGCGCCCAAGCCCAGCAAAACGCCTTGGCCGAAGGATTTTTGGCCCGCATCCACGAACAGGAAGTTCTGGAAGATCGCCGCTGCGATATAGATATTGACCAGCAGGAAGGTATGGCTCCAGTAGTCATTGCCCAGCATCGACGGCACAAGGCCGGTCAGCGCCAGAAGCGCGATCCCGATCCAAAGCTGCTGCAGGTCAGAGGTGAAAGAGGCCCGCTTTTCGGCACCGCCATCTTGCTGGGGCGCCGAAATCTGGCCGACGGGGCGGGAGGGGGTGGTGTCCATAGCCGTCATGCTTACACCTGCCGCGCCGAAGTGCGTCCGAAAATACCCTGCGGGCGCAGCATCAAAATCGCCACCAGCAACAGCAATGATGCCAGATCCTGATAGGCGCCGCCCAGCTTATAGGCGGTCAACATTGCCACCACGCCGACCAGCGGCCCGCCGATCAAGGTGCCCAGATTGCTGCCCAAGCCGCCGACCACCGCCGCGACAAATCCGTTCAGCACATAGCGCAGCCCCGCATCGGGACTGACCGAAATCACCGGTGCCAGCATATAGCCGGCGGTGCCCGCGATCACTCCGGAAATGGCAAAGGACAGGATTTGCAGCTTGCGCACCGGCAGTCCGGCGGCGCGGGCGGCATCCATATCCTGACGCAATGCCGAAATTGCCAAGCCGACAAAGGTTTTACGCGAAAACCAATAGAGCGCCACGAACCAGAACAGCGCGCAGCCGATGGCGAAACCATAAGCGGCCGGCGTGCGCACCCCCAGAATGCGGAAGGACGGCAGCACATTGCTGACCGAATAGGCCAAGGGCCCTTGGGTCAACAGCATGACCGCCCCCATGATCACCGACACCGATACGGTCGAGATGATCCAGCTGTCCTGCTCGCTTGACGTGCGCAGCGGCAAAAGCGTCACCCAGCCCTGCAGCGCCACCAAAATCCCCACCGCAATGCCCACCAGCGGCAGCACCATCAGCCATTGGCCAAAGCCCGCGCCATTGGCAAAGAAGAACGCCATGAAGCCGCCCAAAACCAGCATATTGCCTTGGGCGAAATTGAGAATCCCCGTCGCGCCGTGGACGATGTTGAAGCTCATCGCGATGATCGAGAATATGGACCCGATCGCAATGCCCCTCACGATGATAATAAAAATCTCGTCGAGCACAGTGCCCTCCCCTTACCTGTGTCTCCGCCGTCGTCGGACGGAAATCTCTATTATGATGTGTTGCCGCGCAACGCGGGCGGACGCCTCCCCCATTCGGACTAAAACCGACGCGCGGCGTGATCGGCGGGACCTGATTTTAAAGGCGCGCCAGTGCCGCGACACCGCGCATCGAACTTCTGGCAGCGTCGTCCAGCTCAAGCGCCGCCAGTTCGGGCGAGATGATTTCGACCGATAGCGGCACGCGGCAGCCGCTTTGGCGGATTGCGGTCACGAAGCGCGCAAGCGGCAATTCCCCCGCACCGCAGCCAAGGCGGTGCAGGGTATCTTGCGCCAAGGCGCCATGGGGCACGGCCAAGGCATCGTTGATCTGGATCGCCATGATCCGATGGGCGGGCAGCCGCGCCAGCGCCGCCAGATCGATGCCGCCGCGAAAGACATGCCAGCTGTCGATCACCAGCCCCGCCGCGGGGGCCAGATCCAACATTTCGCCCGCAATGTGCAAATCGGGCACGCGCGTCCATGGCACGATTTCAAGCCCGACGCGCAGGCCATGCGCCGCGGACCGTTCGACCAAACCCGCGAAGCGTTGGCCCAGCTGGCCGATGTTCCCCGATCCGGCAGCCGCACCGACGCTGATCAGCGCGGGGCCGAAGGCATTCGCCATCCGCCACAGCTGTTCTTCGGCTACCGATGCGCCTGCGCTGTCGCCGTCCCATCCGGTCAGGAATTCGAATCCCGCCACCGCCATGCCCGCATCGTGCAGGATGGCCCGCAGATCGCCGTCGCTATAACCGGCGGCGCGCTGTTCGGCGTAATCGCGCAGATGCAGCCACAGCCCGTCATAGCCCGCGCGCCGTGCCGCCGCCACGCGGTCGCGAAAGCTGTGGCGACTGGCACGCGGACCGGCGGGCATCACGCCGCTCAGCGTATGCGAGCTGCAAAAGACCGCTTGATGCTGCATGGGGTCCATGTCCCTGACGGATACGCGCGGGGCCGATCAGCCCGCACTGCCCCAGACAGGATGCGCCTTGGGACGCGCCTGCAACAGCCGATCCACCATGGACCCGATTTCGTCAGGGGCCAGACGGGCGCCCTTGTCTTCTTCGGGGCCATCAGTCCAGCCAAGGCATAGACGCAGCTTGCCGCCCAGCAGCTCGAAAATTTCGCCCGTCACATCGCGCGAGGATTCCGAACACAGCCAAGCCACCAGCGGCGCGGTATTGTCGGGATCCCAGATGTCGAAGGCATTTTCCTGCGGCCGCATCGCCTCGGCGAAGGCGGTTTCGGTCATGCGGGTGCGGGCATTGGGAGCCAGACCATTGGCGGTGATGCCATAGCGGGCCAATTCGGCGGCCTGTACCAATGTCAGCGTCGCGATCCCCGCTTTGGCCGATGCATAGGCGCTTTGGCCGATGCTGCCATGCAGCCCCGCGCCCGAAGAGGTATTGACGATGCGCGCATCGACCGGACGACCGGCCTTTTGTTCACCCCGCCAGTAATCCACCGCATGGCGCGAGGTGCAAAAATGCCCGCGCAGATGGATGTTCATCACCGCATCCCATTCCTCGGGCGTGGCCGAGACGAACATGCGGTCGCGCACGAAGCCCGCGTTATTGACCACCGCATGCAAGCCGCCGAAGCTGTCGATGGCGGTTTGTACCACGCGTTTGGACGCCGCCCAGTCGGTGATATCCTCGAACGAGGCCACTGCCTCGCCGCCCATAGCGCGGATTTCTTCCACCACCTGTGCGGCGGGGGTTTCTTCGGTGCTGTCGCCATGCGTGCCGACACCCAGATCATTGACCACCACCTTGGCGCCCGCAGCCGCCAGTCCCAAGGCATAGGCCCGCCCCAAGCCCCGTCCGGCTCCGGTGACAATGACCACACGACCGTCGCAAATCTTCATCTGTCTCACTCCATTTTCATAGGCTTCAGCCGCACGGCGACAGCGCGGGCGATATTGCGCGCGCGGTCGGGTTCGACCGCCGCAAGCGGCTGGCATGCGACCAGATCGGCCAGACAGCGATCCGCCAGCAGCTGATATTCGCCCGCGCCGTCATTGCGCCAGCGGATGCTGTCGGGATCGAGCGCGCGGATCACCTTGGCGGGATTTCCCGCAACCAGTTGACGCGCCGCCACCTGCATATCGTTCTTGACCAAGGACATCGCCGCGATCAGGCATTCCGCCCCGATCACCGCGCCATCCAGCACCACGCTGTTCATGCCGACCAAGGTGTTTTCGCCGATGGTGCAGCCATGCAGCACCGCGCCATGGCCGATGGTGGCGCCACGGCGCACCAGCACATCAGAGACCGAGCTGGTATGGGCGGTGCAATTGTCCTGCACCGAGCTGTCGCCTTCGATGGTGATGCGGCCGAAATCGCCCCGCAAGGAGGCGCAGGGCCCGATATAGCAGCGCGGGCCGATGATCACATCGCCGATCACCACCGCCGAGGGGTGGACATAGCTGGAAGGATCGACCACCGGCACCCGCCCCTCGAAGGCGTAGAAGGCCATGGCTACAGCCTTTCTATGATGGTGACATTGGCCTGACCGCCGCCTTCGCACATGGTTTGCAAGCCATAGCGTCCGCCGCGACGTTCCAATTCATGCAGCATCGTGGTCATCAATCGGGCACCGGTGGCGCCGATCGGATGGCCCAAGGCAATCGCGCCGCCATTCACATTGACCTTGTCATGCGGGATGCCCAGATCCTGCATCCAAGCCAAAGGAATGGAGGCGAAGGCTTCGTTGCATTCGAACAGATCGATGTCCTCGACCCGCATCCCCGCTTTTTTCAAGGCATGTTGCGTGGCGGGGATCGGCGCGCTTAACATCCAGACCGGATCATCGCCGCGCACCGACATGTGATGGATACGCGCACGCGGCACCAGACCATGCTCGCGCACCGCGCGTTCCGATGCGATCAGCAGCACCGAACCGCAATCGGCATTCTGGCTGGCGACACCAGCATGGATCGTGCCGTTTTCGCGCAAAGGTTGCAGACCGGCCATCCGTTCCAGCGTGGTGTCACGCCGCGGCGGCTCGTCGGTGTCGAAAGCGCCGATCGGCGCGATTTCCCGCGTAAAACGCCCCTCGTCGATGGCGGCAATGGCGCGCAGATGCGAGTGCAGCGCGAAATCTTCCATGGCCGCACGGGTGATGCCCCATTTATCGGCGATCATCTGTGCCGAGCGGAACTGGTTGACTTCCGCATCGCCATAGCGCGCGCGCCAGCCGCTCGATCCGGAAAAGGGATCACTGAAGCCATAGGGCTGGCCCGCCAGCATCGCCGCCGACAAGGGAATGGCATTGACGTTTTGCACGCCACCCGCCACCACCAGATCCTGCGTGCCGCTCATGACGCCTTGGGCCGCGAAATGGATCGCTTGCTGGCCCGATCCGCATTGGCGGTCCACGGTCACGCCGGGCACATGGTCGGGCAGGCCCGCCGCCAACCAGCAGGTCCGCGCGATATCGCCCGATTGCGGGCCAATGGTGTCGCAGCAGCCCATGATCACATCTTCGACCGCCGCCGGATCAATGCCCGTGCGCGCCATCAACGCCTGCAGCACATGCGCGCCGATATCGGCGGTATGCATTGCAGCCAAGCTGCCCTTCTTGCGGCCGATGGGGCTGCGAAGGGCGTCGATGATATAGGCTTCAGCCATGGCTGACCTCTCTGGCGAAAGTGGTGTCCGGCCCCAAGGGGGCGGTGAAAGCACGGTCGGCGACGCGGTCCAGATGCAGGCCGATGCCGCCCCAAGCAGCGCTCAGCGCGATGCCGCGCTTGAGGAAGAGATGCACATCCACTTCCCAGGAATATCCCATCGCGCCATGCACTTGCACCGCCGTCTGGGTGGCAAGTTCCATCGCGCGGATGCAAGCGATCTTGGCATGCGAAATCTGCGCGCGCGCCTGTAGATCACCCGCCTCAAGGCTTGCGGCGGCGGCATGCAGCACGGGGCGGGCGAATTCGATGCGGACCTGCGCATTGGCCAGCAGATGCTTGACCGCTTGGTTCGCGCCAATGGGCTTGCCGAATTGCTGGCGTTCCAGCGCATAGGCCGCAGCCAGATCGACCGCGCGCCGCGCAAGGCCCAGCAGTTCGGCCGCCGTGAACAGCGCGCCGCGATCAAAGGTCAGATCGGCCAGCGCAGGCGCCAGATCTTTGTGACCCAAATCGTGGTCGGAGGGTGCCCCTGCCCCAAGGCTAAAAAGCCTACGGAAGGGATCGGCACTGTCCTGACGGATCAAATCCAGCGCATCGCGCGGGGTGATCTTGGCCCCTTGGCGCGACAAGAACAGCACGGCTGCCGCCCCCGCGCCGTCTTGGATGAAGGGATTGGCGCTATGCGACAGCGCGACGGTCAGCTCGCCCTCCATGGCGCGGGCCAGCAGGTCGCTGTCCAAGGCGGCCAAGGCTGGCAGGACAACGCCCGCCTGTTCGATCAGCGGCTCGGGCAAGGCGGCATAGCCTGCGGCTTCGGCGATCTGGATGAAATCCACCGCCTTCAGGCCCAAGCCCCCCGCCGCTTCGGGCACCAAGATGCCCAAAAGCCCCATGTCGACCAAAGCGGCCCAGCGGTCGCGATCAAAGGCCTTGCCCGCCTGCATCAGCGCGCGCAACTGCTGGGGCTGGCACAGATCGCCCAGCAGATCGCGCACCACGCCTGCCATCATGTCCTGTTCTTCGGTGAAGCGGAAATCCATAGCTTAACCCTTGGGCAGGCCAAGCATCCGCTCGGCGATGATGTTGCGTTGGATTTCGTTCGACCCCGCGTAGATCGGCCCCGCAAGCGAGAAGAAGAAGCCCTCCAACCACTTGGCCGAGGCCCCTGCGGCGGGGGCCGCGCGCATCAATTCGGCCCGCGCGCCAAGGATCGACAGCGCCGTGCGATGCATCGCGATATCCATTTCCGACCAGAAAATCTTGTTGACGCTGGCTTCGGCGCCGATCTGGCCGCCCGCTTCCAGACGCGAGGCGGTGGCATAGATCGACAAAGCATAGGCATCGGCATCCATCACCGCCTGCAGCACCGCATCACGGGTCGATCCGGAGCAATCACCGGCATTGGCCTGATACAGTTCCACCAGCCGCTTGGCCGCCATCTGGAACCGCGCGGGGCTGCGCAGCATCAAGCCGCGCTCGAAACCTGCGGTGGCCATGCAGATCTGCCAGCCCTGACCTTCATCGCCCAGACGGTTGAAGGCGGGCACCCGCACCTCGTCCAGGAAAATCTCGGCGAAACCGGTCTCGCCGTCGATCTGCGGGATCGCCTGCACCCGCACCCCCGCCGCATCCAGCGGGAAGAAGATCAGCGACAGCCCCTTGTGGCGGCTGCTGTCGGGATCGGTGCGGAACAGACCGAAAGCCATATCGGCGAAGACCGCGCGCGAGGACCAGATCTTGTGGCCGCGCAGGATATAATCGTCACCGTCGCGGGTGGCGGTGGCACGCACCGCCGCCAGATCGCTGCCCGCCTGCGGCTCGGACCAGGCCTGCGCCCAGATTTCATCGCCCGAAGCCATGGCGGTCAGGAACCGCGCCTTTTGCTCGGGCGTGCCATATTCCATCAGGGTCGGACCCAGCAGGAAAATGCCGTTTTGATTGACCCGCAACGGCGCGCCCGCGCGGTAATATTCCTCTTCGAAGATCAGCCAGTCGATCAGGCTCATTCCCCTGCCGCCATAGGCTTCGGGCCATGTCACCATGCCCCAGCGGCCTTCGGCCAGCTTGCGTTCCCAAGCCCGGTGCTGCTCGAATCCTTCGCGGCTGGCATCGAAAGACACCGGCGGGGTCTGGGGCACATTGGCCTCCATCCACGCGCGGATTTCAAGGCGCAGGCTGTTCTGCGTATCGCTATATTCCAGTTTCACGGGGCATGTCCCATTGCTGCGAATGCGGGCTTACGCCTCGCCTGCTTGACGTTTATTGGCCGAAGCCATGCTGCGCGCATCCTGTCCACCCAAGCGGTGACCGGTGCTGAGGTCATTTTGCGCATGGGCGAAATGATGCATGTGATATTGCGCATCCATCGCCGCGCGCTTGCCGCGCAGGTCTTCGACATTGTTGATCGCCTGTTTCGACAGCCACAGCCCAAGGCGGGGCATCGCGGCCAGCTTTTCAGCCATCTCTTGCCCTGCGGCGGCCAGATCGTCGCGCGGGACGACCCGATTGACCATGCCGAAATCGGCGGCGCGGGTCGCGGGCAATCTTTCGCCCAGCATCAGGAATTCCTTGGCCACGCGCGGCGGCAATTCGAAGGCATGGGCGAAATATTCCACCCCCGGAATGCCCATGCGGATCACCGGATCCTGAAAATAGGCATCCTCGGTGGCGATGATGAAATCGCAAACCCAAGCCAGCATCAAGCCGCCCGCCACGCAGGCGCCTTGCACCAAGGCGATGGTCGGCTTGGGGATCTCGCGCCAACGGCGGCACATGCCCAGATAGACTTCGTGTTCGCGGGTATACAGGAATTCGGCATCGGGCTTGTTGGTATGATCGGCCCACATCAGACGCCGCTCGAAGCTGCGGGTGACATCGCGGCCCGGCGTGCCGATGTCATGACCGGCCGAGAAATGCTTGCCCTCGCCTGCAAGGATGATCGCCTTGACCGCATCATCATTGACCGCGCGCTGGAAAGCGTCATCCAGCGCATAGGTCATCTGCGAATTCTGCGCATTGTTGAAGCGCGGGCGGTTCATGGAAATCCATGCCACCGATCCTTCGACGCGGTACAGCACCGGCGTATCGGTTTCATACTGGATATCGGGTGTTTGGCTGGCCAAGGGTTCGGTCATGTTTGTTCCCCGTTCTGACCCTTCCTGATTAGGCGCGAAGCGGCGAGGCAAAATCGTCCAAAGGGACTAGCGCCTTGGCAAAGCCGCAGAAAGCGGATCGCCCGCTAGCCCAGCAGCGGCTCGAGCTGGGCCAGATCTTCCGCGCTGATCACCTTGCGGGCGGCTGCGGCATTGGCTTTGATCTGATCGGGACGCGTGGCGCCCGCGATCACCGATCCCACCTGTTCATGCGCCAGCAACCATGCAATCGCCAGCTCCAGCAGGGTCATGTCACGCGCCTGCGCGAAATCCGCCAAGCGCTCGATCCGCTCCAGCCGGTCTTGCGTCAGGCCGGTCTTGAAGTAATCAAGGCTCATCCGCGTGCCGTCGGGCATCGGCGCATCCTTGCGGTATTTGCCGCTAAGCAACCCCGAGGCGAGCGGGAAATAGGGCAGCAGGCTCATGCCGCTGCGCTGCAAGACGGGGAACAGATCGGTTTCAGGGGCGCGATGCAGCAGGTTGTATTCGGCCTGCGTCGAGACAAACCGCGCGCTGCCTGCGACAGTTGCGGTCCAATAGGCATCGCACAGCTGCCATGCGGGCAGATTGGAACAGCCGATGTAACGCACCTTGCCCTGACGGATCAGATCTTCCAAGCAGCGCAAAGTTTCGTCGATCGGGGTCTGGGGATCGGGGAAATGATATTGATACAGGTCGATGTAATCGGTGCCCAACCGGCGCAGGCTGGCCTCGACCGCCGTCATGATATAGCGCCGCGAGCCGTTGTAGCGGGTGGAAACGCTCCGGTCCAAGGGGGAGGCGAATTTGGTCGCGACCACGATCCGGTCGCGCTGTCCGCCCGGCAACAGCCGCCCGATCACCTCGCCCAGCACCTTTTCCGACCCGCCGTCCTTGCCATAGGAATCCGCCGTATCGAAGAAGGTGATCCCTTCGTCCAAGGCGGCCCCGACAATCGCTTCGGCCTCTGGCACGCCCAAGCCCTTGATCATGCCACCAAAATTGTTGCACCCCAATCCCAAGGCCGATACTTCAAGCCCCGAATTTCCCAAGAACCGCTTTTCCATCCTTACCTCCCTTTTGCAATCAGGCCTTTTGCGATCAGGCCTTTGGTTATCATAGACGCCCCGAAATCATCGCGCTGGCCCGTTCGGCCAGCATGACGACGGCCGCATAGGGACTGCCCGAGACCAGCCGCGGCATCACGGAGGCGTCGCAGATATGCAGACCCTTCATGCCGCGCAGCCGCAGATCGGGGCCGACGACGGCCTCGGCATCGCTGCCCATCCGGCAGGTGCCGCAGCCGTGATAGCTGGTGCCTGCCTGACGCCGGATCTGCTGCTCGGCGGGTTCCGCTAGGTCTTGCGGCCTGCCATCCACCTGTAAAGGCGCGCCCAAGACCTCGGCCAAGGGCGGGTGTTCCACCATGTGGCGCAGGCGCTGCAGGCCCGCGACCATATTCGCCATGTCGTTTGCGTTGTCGAAATACTGCGCATCAATCAGCGGTGGGTCGAAAGGATCGGCACTGCGCAGCCCGATCCGCCCCCGACTTTGCGGTCGCGCCTGATGCAGCAGCAGGCTGAAGCCATGGCTTTGCGGCAAGATGCCCCGCACGCCGGGTTTGCGGCGGATCACCAGCGCGGGCGACATCAGGAATTGCATCAGATCATCGGGCGCACCGCTTCGGGCGTGGAAATAGCCCGCCACAGGAAACAATCCCGCGCCCAGCACGCCGCCGCGATGATGCAGATAGCGCCCTGCCGCCCGCAGCAGCCCCATGGGCCGCAGATGGGCATAGGCCGAATGCGGCGCGGTCAGCCGATACATCAGCTTCACCGACGGATGGTTTTGCAAATTCCGCCCGACCGCTTTGCGATCCAGCTTCGTGGTGATGCCCAAGCGTTGCAGCGCCTGCCCCGAGCCGATCCCCGACAGCATCAGGATCTTGGGGCTGTTCACCGCGCCCGCGCATAAGATCACCCCCGCTTTTGCGGCGATGCTGCGCCGCGCGCCGCCATGGTGGACTGCGGCCCCCGTCACCCGTCCGCCCGCAATGCTCAGCCGTTCGACCATGGCCTGCGTCACGATCCGCAGATTGGCGCGGCGCCGTGCGGGGGCCAGCCAATCCTGCAATGGCCCCGACCTGCGACCTTGGCCGATGGTCAGATCGGCATAGCCGATCGCAGGCATATCGCCTTCGTTCAGACCTAGGGCATTCAGATCATCGACATGGCGGAACCCGTCGCATTGTGCCGCTTGCACGAACAGATCGCAGACCCGCGCCGTCGCCTGCCCGCGCTCCACCTTCAAGGGCCCGCGCGCGCCGTGCAGCGCGCTGTCCCCGCGAAAATTGCTTTCGCTGCGGCGAAACCACGGCAAGACATCCTGCCAGCCCCATCCGGGACTGCCCAGATCGCGCCAAAGGTCGAAATCCTGTGCCATGCCGCGCAGATAGACCATGCCGTTGATCGCGCCCGATCCCCCCAACAGCTTGCCCTGCGACCAGTACAGGCGGCGGTCCTGCAGTGCGGCGATCGGCGTGGTGGTGTAATTCCAGTTCAGCGCCGGATCGGAACCGGTCAGCACATTGGCCGCAGGCAATGACAACAGCGCGCCCGCCGCCTCTTTGCCCGCTTCCAGCAGCACCACCTTGCAGGCGCGATCCTCGCTCAGGCGGGCGGCGATGATGCAGCCCGAAGTGCCGCCGCCGATGACCAGATAGTCGCAATCCCTCGGCAGTTCGGATCGGCCCAGACCTAACATTCGATCTGCCGCAGCCCGCGTTCCACCGCGCCTTTCGGCCAAGCCTGCGGCAAAGAGGCGTCGCGCAGCGCCAAGATTTTCGCCCGCACCTTTGGATCGTGGATCGCACAGCTTTTGCGCTGGCGCAGATCGATATGGATCGACAGCGCATCCATCACCGCCGCCCGCGCCCCGTCCGCCAGGCGGACCAATTCATGCAGATGGTGGATCTTGCGCCCATCGGTGGCAATGATGCGGCTGCGGATTTCGAAAGCCATGTCATGCAGCAACTCGTTTTCATAGCGCAGCGTCTTTTCCAGCCGGAACAGGCTGAAACCCTGCGCCTCGACCCAGGATTCGTCGATGCCGGTGGTCCAGAAGATATTGTGTTCGGCGATGTTGAACAGGGCATCATAGCCCAAGGTGTTCATATGGCGATTGACATCGATCACCTCGGCGCCGATGCGCCCGCGATGGGTCACGCGGCTGCCATCCGCGCGGATATCTTGGGGGCCCATGCCGCACAGCAAAGCGGTATCAAAACGCATCTCTTGGCCCTCGCTGGCAATTCCCTGATCGAGACTTGCGCGCAGCGGATCGGATGCCATCCTCCGAACGGACTAAAGCTGTGATCCCAGCAGGGCGTCCAGCTTGCCAAGTTCGGCGCGCAATCCATCGGCGGCATCGCGGATCTTCTGGCTATCCACCCCGACGACGGATTTGGCTATCAGCGAATGGATCGCCATATCGGCGATCATCGCGCCGATTTCCTTGGGCGAATTGGCGCCGCCCGCAGCATACCAATTCGACGTCCAATTCGCCATGCCGATCACCGCGAAAGCCGCGATCTTGGGATCGACGGTGCGGAAATCGCCGCTGGCGATCCCCTCTTGGATCAGGCCCACATACATATCGAAAATATGCCGGCGGCTGGCATTATATTGCGGGCGCAGCGCTTCGGGGATCTGGGATTCCAGCCGTGACAGGATGGTAAAGCGCGAATGGCCCGACAGGCGACGCACCACGCCGGAAATCACCGCATGGCGCAGCTTTTCCGTGGCGCTGATGTCTTGGGTGGCACGGATCGTTTCCAGTTCCTTGAACGGCGAGATGCTTTCCGCCTCGACCAAGGAGGCGAGAATTTCTTCTTTGCTGCGGAAGTAGTGATAGACGGCCGAGCGGCCCAATCCCATCGCGCGGGCGATGTCGTTCATGCTGGTCTGCTCGAAACCCTTGCTTTGGAACAAAGAGGCGGCGATGTCGATCAACTGCTCGCGGACCAGTTCCTTGCGCGGGTTCGATGCACCTCTGGCCTGCGTGTCCCCTTGGGAAAGGCCAGGGATCTCTTCTTGGTCTAATTTCGAGCCCATGTGTTCTTCCTACCCTCACGACCGACAAGCTGCCGAGGCCTTGTCCAATATTCAGCCTTCACTTGGGCCGCAACCTCCGCGCCCTGCACCAGCATATTAGCATCGGCCAAAAGAAATCCACCTCCCACATTCGGACGATGCCGTTGGCAAGGCGCGATGACATCTTCGGCGCGACTATGATGAGAGTGCGGATAGTGAGCAGGCTGATGAACGAAAGATGCAAGGGATGAAGCTGCGACTGAGCGACGATCAAAAGATGATCCGCGACGAGGCCGCCAGATTTTTGGCCCAGATGTTGCCCGCAGGCAGCATCCGCAGCTTCGTCGAAGGCGGTGAAAGCCATAATGCGGCGCTTTGGGGCCAGATCACCCAAGATCTGGGCTGGACCGCCCTGGCGATCGCTGAGGATCGCGGCGGCTTGGGATTGGGTCGGATTGAACAGGTGATCTTATGCGAAAGCCTTGGGCATCGGCTGGCGCCGCTGCCCTATTGGTCGACAAGCTGTCTGGCCGCGCCCTTGCTGGAGCAACTGGATAGCGCGCCTGCCCGCGACCTGCTGGAACAGATCGCAAGCGGCGGAGCTGCCGTGTCGCTGGCTTTGGCCGATCCGGCCATGTTCGATCTATGCGCCCCGCAGGTCTTGGCCGTGCCCGATGCGGATGGCTATCGCCTGTCGGGCGAGGTCGCGATGGTGCCCGATCTGCCCGCGGTCGATAGGCTTTTGCTTCCGGCGCTGCTGGACGGGAAAGTCGCGCTGTTCGCGGTGGATCGCGGCCATGGCGAGTGGCAGGCGATCCCTGTGCTGGATGCCACGCGTCCGATGGGACGGCTGGTGCTGGACGGGGTCGTGCTGGCCCAAGACGCGCGGATCGACATGGCGGGCCTGTCCGACGCGCAGCTTGAACGCGCGCTGGATCAGGCGCGGCTCTGCCTTGCCGCCGAACAGATCGGGGCGGCAGCGGTCCTGCTGGAAATGACGCTTGCCTATCTGGAGGGGCGCGTCCAGTTCGGGCGCAAGCTGTCCTCCTTCCAAAGCCTGAAACACCGGTGCGCCTTGATACAGGTCTCGCTCGCAGAGGCCCGTTCGATGGCCTATGGCGTGGCTGCGGCTTTCGACGGGCAAAGCTCTGAGCATACGCAGCCCGAAGTCATCCGAATGGAAATCTTGGCGCTGAAGGCGATGGCCGACCGGCTGGCGCTGCATGCGGCGCGCGAGGCGATCCAGTTGCATGGCGGCGTGGCCATGACATGGGAATATGACCCGCATTTCTGGATGAAACGCATCCAGACCAATGCGGTGCTGCTGGGCCAAGCCGATCAGCATCTGGACCGGATCGCCGAGCACCTTTTGAACGGAGATGGCGCATGCAGCTGACCCAAGACCACGCGGCTTTGCGTCGCGAGATCCACGACTGGATGGCCGCGCATCTGACCGGCCGCTTCGCGCCGTTGCGGTTCCGCGGCAATGCGGGCGAAGGCGATATCCTGCCCGAATTGCGCAAAGACTGGGAACGCGAATTGGCCGCAGGCGGCTGGACCTGTCCGGGCTGGCCGACAGACTGGGGCGGGCGGGCGCTGTCGGTGGCCGAACAGGTGGTGTTCCAGGAAGAATATGCCGCAGCCGGCGGCCCCGGCCGGATCGGCCATATCGGCGAGGGGCTGATAGGCCCAACCTTGCTGGATTTCGGCACCGATGACCAAAAGGCCCGCTTCCTGCCAGATATCCGCGCCGGACGCAGTTTCTGGGCGCAGGGCTATTCCGAACCCTCGGCCGGATCGGATCTGGGCAATATCCGCACCCGTGCCAGACGCGACCCCGACACCGGCGACTGGCTGGTCACGGGACAGAAAATCTGGACCTCCATGGCGCATGTCTCGGATTGGATTTTCGTGCTTGCCCGCTGCGAGGAGGGATCGCTCGGGCCGAAGGGCCTGATTTTCCTGATGATGCCGCTGGATCAAGCGGGGATCACCATCCAACCGATCCGTCAGATCGGCGGCGGCGCGGAATTCAATTCGGTCTTCTTCGACGCGGCCCGCGCCAAAGCCTGCGATGTGCTGGGCCAAGCGGGGGACGGTTGGAAGATCGCGATGACGCTGCTGTCCTATGAGCGCGGCATCTCGACGCTGGGCCAGCAAATGGCCTTTGCCCGCGAATTCGCCGATATCTGCCAGATCGCCCGCGAAAACGGCGCAGCCAAGCGCCCGATGATCCGCCAAAGGCTGGCGCAATCCTGGGCGGGGCTGAAGGCGATGCGCTATCTGGCGATGCGGGTGCTTGAGGACGAGACCGGCACCGAAGCCCTGCGCGAGCGGCTGTCCTATAAATACCAATGGTCGAATTGGCACCGCGATCTGGGCCAGCTGGCGATGGATGTGATGGCGCTTGGGGGCTGCGATCTATCGGATGGCGCAAGCGATGAGCGCTATGAACGCCTGCGCCAGATGTATCTCTTTGCGCCTGCCGATACGATCTATGGCGGCACCAACGAGATCCAGCTGAACATTCTGGCCGAACAGGGCCTTGGGATGCCCAAAGAACCCCGTGGCAGCCTGAGCTGATCCTTCCGGCCGCGACCACATGATACATTTTCACGGAGAACTGCCGATGCGCCGCCAATTCTGGACCCATATCGAAGACCATATCGCCGAGCTGGTGATCGAAAACCCGCCGGTCAATGCGCTGGACAGCAAGGGCTGGCGGGGATTGTCGCAAGAAATCGACCGGCTGCAGGGCGATGATGCGGTGCGCGTCATCGTCATCCGCGCCGAGGGACGCGGCTTCTGCGCCGGTGTCGACATCAAGGAATTGCTAGCCAATTCCGCTTTGATCACCGAAGTGAATGCGGGCAATTGGGAAACCTTCCGCGCCGTGCATCGCGGCTTGAAACCGGTGATCGTGGCGGCGCATGGCTATGTGCTGGGCGGCGGCATCGGCATTTGCGGCTCGGCCGATATCGTGTTGTGCTCGCCCGATGCCACCTTCGGCGTGCCGGAGGTTGATCGCGGCGCCTTGGGCGCGGGCGCGCATTTGCAGCGCATGTTCCCGCTGCAAAAGGTCCGCCATATGTATTTCACCGGCGAGCCGATCGACGCGGCGGAAGCCTATCGG
This sequence comes from Paracoccaceae bacterium, assembly GCA_031991825.1. Lineage (GTDB taxonomy): Bacteria > Pseudomonadota > Alphaproteobacteria > Rhodobacterales > Rhodobacteraceae > Pseudotabrizicola. Next base: position 20,861 of record DALYSR010000017.1, on the reverse strand, counting down.
CTGGGCGCGATCGAAAAGATCGTCCCGCGCGAGGAGTTGCGCGCCGAGGCCATGGCCTTGGCCGCCAAGATCGCGGCGAAAAGCGGCGTCATGATCCGTCTGGCCAAGGAATCGCTCAACGGTGTCGAAGATGGCGATCTGGAAGCCAAATACCGCTGGGAACAGGGCTTCACCGCGCAGGCCTATCTGTCGCAGGAATCCCAAGAAGCGCGCGATGCTTTCGTCGACAAGCGCGATGCGAATTTCGCCGCCTCCTAAGGCTGCAGGCCAAACAGAAACGGGGCGGCACTTTTGTGCCGCCCCGTTTTCGTTCAGGCCGCGCGCCACTTAACTGCGCATGGCTTTTTCGGCAAAATGCCAGCCCATCTCCGCCACCTGACGGGCCAAGGCCCCCGCCGTCGCGGCATGGGCGGATGTCGCCGTGCCGTCGACCACGCGTTTCATGATCCCCTGCCGGATCGCGGCCACACGGAACAAGCTGAAGGCGATCAGGCTATACCAATCGCGGTCCGAGACATTGTCCTGACCCGTCATCCGCAGGTAATCGTCGCGATAGGCGCGCAGCTCGGGAATGCCGCTGCCCGCCAGATCGACATCGCCCAAGCCGCGGAACGGCAGGTGCGGGAACAGCCATGTCAGCATGTGATAGGCGAAATCGGCCATCGGATCGCCGATGGTCGACAATTCCCAATCGACCAGTGCAAGGATGCGCGGCGCGTCGGGGGCGAAGATCATGTTGTCGATGCGGTAATCGCCATGGATCAGGCTGGCGCGGGATTGCGCGGGCAGATGGTCGGGCAACCAGCCGATCAGACCCTCCATCGCGGCGATGGTTTCGGTTTCCGATGCCCGATACTGGCCGGTCCAGCGCGAGACCTGACGGGCGACATAGTTTTCCGGCTTGCCAAAGCCTTCCAATCCGGCGGCGCGCCAGTCGACGCTGTGCAGCGCCGCGATGGATTTGACCATTTCCGCATAGATCGCCGCGCGGGCCTCGGGGGCCATGTCGGGCAAGGCGGGTTCCCAAAACGACCGGCCTTCGACATAATCCATGACATAGAACATGGTGCCCAAGGGGCTGTCCTCAGTGGGGCAAAAGGCGCGCGGGCGGGCCACCGGCACATCGCTGCCGCTGAGCGCCGAGATCACGCGGAATTCGCGGTCCACCGCATGGGCGGAAGGCAGCAAGACCCCGTCGGGCTTCTTGCGCACCACCAAGCGGCGCTGCCCGTCGAAGGACAGCACCATGGTCGGATTGGATTGGCCGCCGCGAAAGCGGTCGACCTGCATCACGCCATCGCAATCGGGAAGACGGGCCTGCAACCAGCGCTGCAAGCCTGCCACGTCAAATCGGGCCTCTGGGGCCAGCGGTTCGGTGCCGCCAAGCTGATCTGCCCTCATGCAGTCACCTTAGGCGCGTATTTCGCCAGTTCCAGCTTGCCGATCTGGGCGCGGTGTACCTCGTCGGGGCCATCGGCAAAGCGCAGCTTGCGGGCATGGGCATAATAATGCGCCAGCACGAAATCCTGGCTCAGGCCCGCCGCGCCATGTGCCTGAATGGCCCAGTCGATCACCTTGCAGGCCATATTGGGGGCGGCCACCTTGATCATCGCGATTTCCGCCTTGGCGACCTTATTGCCGACGGTATCCATCATGTACGCGGCCTTCAGCGTCAAAAGCCGTGCTTGATCGATCATGATGCGGCTTTCGGCGATCCGCTCCAAGGTGACGCCCTGTTCGGCAATTGGCTTGCCAAAGGCCACACGCGAACTGACACGGCGGCACATCAGCTCAAGGCAGCGTTCCGCCAGACCGATCAGCCGCATGCAGTGATGGATGCGGCCCGGCCCCAGACGGCCTTGGGCGATCTCGAAACCACGCCCCTCGCCCAGCAGGATATTGTCGACCGGCACCCGCACATCGCGGAAGACGATTTCCATATGGCCATGCGGGGCATCGTCGAAGCCCAGCACATGCATCGGGCGCAGCACCTCGATGCCGGGGGTATCGGTGGGCACAAGGATCATCGACTGCTGCTTGTGCTTGGGCGCGGTCGGATCGGTTTTGCCCATGAAGATCATCAGCTTGCAATCGGGATCGCCGACGCCGGATATCCACCATTTGCGCCCGTTGATCACATAATCGTCGCCGTCGCGGATGATGGATGCCTCGATATTGGTGGCATCCGACGATGCCACCTGCGGCTCGGTCATGGCGAATGCCGAGCGGATGCGGCCATCCAGCATATCGGGCAGCCAGCGCGCCTTTTGCGCTTCCGTGCCATAGCGTTCGATGGTCTCGATATTGCCGGTATCGGGGGCGGCACAGTTGAAGATCTGCGACGAGAAATGCACCCGCCCCATCACCTCGCACAAAGGCGCATATTCGGTATTGGTCAACCCTGCGCCATGCGAGGATTCCGGCAGGAACAGGTTCCACAGCCCTTCGGCCTTGGCCAGCTTTTGCAACTCGTGAATGATCGGCGGGGTGCGCCAGCGCGATTGCGCCACCTGTTCGAAATACAGCGCTTCATTGGGATAGACATGGGCCTCCATAAAGGCCGTCAGGCGGGTCAGCAGGTCGCGGGTGCGCGGGCTATGGTCGAAGTCCATTCTCGTCTCCTTGGCCGGTGCGTGCGGCCTGCCGCCCGCAACCAGTTTGATAGGGTGCAAAGGTCGCGGCGATCAAGCCGCGCCAAGGAAGGATTTTCCTTCGGTAGCAAGGGTTTCGATCAGCGGCGCGGGGCGGAAATACTCCGGCCCGACCAGTCCGGCGTAATGATCCAGCTTGGCCTTGACCACTTTCAGCCCCAGCTGATCGGCCCAGAACATCGGCCCGCCCAGATGGCGCGGCCAGCCGAAACCGGCGGTCCAGACCACGTCGATATCCGACGCCCGTGCCGCACCGCCCTCGCCCAAAATCTTGGCCGCTTCGTTCACCATGGCAAGCAAGCAGCGTTCGAGGATTTCCTCATCGGTGATCTGGCGCGCCACGCGCCCTTGCGCGTCGCGATGGGCCTGCAAGATCGCATCCACCGCCGGATCGGGCTGGGGCTTGCGATCTTCGCCGTAAAGATAATAGCCCGCGCCGCTTTTCTGCCCCAGACGACCGGCCGCGAGCAGTTGATCGACGATATCGCAGGCCTGCTCGCGCGGGGTCATGCCTGCCTTGCGCGCGGCGCGTGCCGCCGCCATTACATCCATGCCCGCCAGATCGGCCAAAGCGAAAGGCCCGATCGGGAAGCCGAAACCGGCCAGCACCTTATCGACCTGTTGCGGGCTTGCGCCGTCTTCCAGCAGGAATTGCGCCTCGCGCGAGCGTTTGGACAGCATCCGGTTGGCAATGAACCCTTCCGAACGCCCCGCCATCACCGCCGTCTTGCCCAACCGCTTGGCCAAGGCCATGGTGGTGGCCAGAACATCGGGCGCCGATTGCGCGGTGCGGACGTTTTCCAGCAGTTTCATGATATTGGCGGGATTGAAGAAATGCATCCCGACAAAATCCTGCGGCCGTCCCGAGGCAGCAGCCAAAGCTTCGATGTCAAGGAAAGAGGTATTGGTGGCGATGATCGCCCCCCGACGCAGCGCGCCGTTCAACTGCGCCAAGACCGCGGATTTCACCGCCATATCCTCGGTCACCGCCTCTAGCGCCAGATCGACGCTTTCCAGCCCCGCATAGCCTGTCTGACACTGCAGACGCGCCATGCGCGCGTCCACCTCGGCTTCGGAAATCTGGTCCTTGCGCAGCTGGCCGTCATAGGATTTGCGGATAAAGGCCTGCGCCTTGTCCAAGGCATCCTGCGTCAACCCGATCAGGGTCACGCCGATCCCCGCGTTCAGGAAGCAGATGGCGATGCCGCGGCCCATGGTGCCCGGCCCGATGATCGCCACCTGATCGATCTTGCGCGGGCTGGTGCCTTCGGGCAGGCCCGCGATCTTGGTCGCATCCCGTTCGGCTTTGAACAAGCCGCGCAGGGCCTGCGATTGCGGCGTGGACACCAGGGCCTTGCAGGTCGCATATTCCGCTTCCACCGCTTCGGCAAAGGGCAGACGGGTGGCCGCTTCGATCAGATCGATCGCCACATGCGGCGCGGTGAAGCCCTTGTGTTTCTTCTTGAATTCCTGACGCTTGCTGGCGAAGAAATCATCCGCCACCGGCGCGATGGCCAGATCCGATGTGCGCCGCACCGCGCCCCCCGCATCGACCAGCGCTTGCGCGCGCGCGATGCTGGCGGCTTCCAGATCGGCATCGACCACCGCATCAATCAGCCCGATGGCCAAAGCCTCAGCCGCCGCAATCGGCGTGCCGGTCGAAATCATATCCAAGGCTTTTTCCGCGCCGACCAGACGCGGCAGGCGCAGGGTGCCGCCCGATCCGGGCAGGATGCCCAGCTTCACTTCCGGCAGACCCATCTTCGCGCTGGACAAAGCCACCCGCGACGAACAAGCCAGCGCCACTTCCAAGCCGCCGCCCAAGGCGGTGCCGTGCAATCCGGCGACAACCGGCTTTTGCGCGGCGTCCAAGGCCTTGATCACATCGCCCAGATGCGGCGCTTTGGGGCCGGTGTTGAATTCGGTGATATCGGCCCCTGCGATGAAGGTGCGTCCCTCGCATAAGATCACCAGCGCCTTGGCCGCCGGATCGCGCGCCAGATTGTCCACCGCCGTCAGCAGCCCCGCGCGCACCGCTTGCGACAAGGCATTGACCGGCGGGTTGTTCACCTTGGCCACAAGGATGTCACCGCGTCTTTCGATTGATACCGCCATTCCCGTCATCTCCGTCATGCGATGCTTTCCTGTGTGAATTCATGGGGCGTGCCGTCGCCCGAGGCGCCGATCTGCAAGATCACCTTGCCCTGCGCCCGCCGCTCCATCACGGTGTCCAGCGCGGTGGCGAAATCCTCCAGCGGCCAGATCCCCGATACATGCGGCTTCAGATCGCCCGCCTCATACCAGCCGAACAATTCGGCCATATTGGCGCGGTGCCGGTCGGGATTGGCGCGCGAAAATGCCCCCCAGAACACCCCTACCAGCGAAGATTGCTTCAAGAGCAACAGGTTGAGCGCGACCTTAGGGATGTCACCGGCGGCAAAGCCGATCACCAGATGCCGCCCCATCAGCGCCAAGGACCGCAAGGCCTGTTCGCTTTGCGCGCCGCCGACCGGATCATAGACCACATCCACGCCACGTCCGCCGGTCAGCTCCTTCAGCGCGCCGCGCAGATCTTGGGTGGCATAGTTGATCACCTCGTCCGCGCCATGGGCCCGGCACAGCGCCAGCTTTTCATCCGAGGAGGCGGCTGCAATCACCCGCGCGCCCATCCGCTTGCCGATTTCCACCGCCGTCAGACCGACGCCGCCGGCCGCCCCCAGCACCAGCAGGGTTTCCCCCGCTTGCAAGGCCGCCCGATCCTTCAAGGCGTGATGCGAGGTGGCATAGGTGATCAAAAACCCCGCCGCCGTCTCAAAATCCATGCTGTCGGGGATGGGCAGGACGCGGCCCGCATCCACCGCCACATATTCGCCATAGCCGCCGGTGCCCGCCAAGGCCAAGACCCTTTGGCCCAAGGCAAATTCCGTGACACCCGCGCCAAGGCCGCGCACCACGCCCGCCACCTCGCTGCCCGGTGTGAAGGGACGTTCAGGGCGGGTCTGGTATTTGCCCTCGACCATCAGCCCGTCGAAAAAGTTCAGACCGCAGGCGGCCACCTCCAGCAAGACCTGTCCCGCCTGCGCCACCGGTGTTGCGATATCTTGCAACACAAGTTCCGCGCGCGGGCCGAATTCTTGGCAAACAACCGCCCTCATGTTCTGACGTCTCCTCTGGCTGCGTCCCATAAGCCATGGGCGCCTTGGCCAAAGGCTGCACAAGCAAGGCCGCCCTATCATCGTCCACTAGGACTAGCTGGCGCGGGGCCCGTCTTAGGGCCTGTGCGGGACGCGCAGACGGGGCTGGGCCCCTTAGTCTTTTCGGACGATGATGCGCAGACCCGCCGTGCGGATGATAGGCGATCGCATGGTCCGTGCCATATCCTTGGGAGGGGGAGGTCGGGCCTTCATGGGGAGGAAAGCATGACACGGAAAGTCACGAAACGGGGCCGTTTTGCCACGGCCACGGCGCTTGCGGGAAGCTTGGCGCTGCTGGGCCTTAGCGCCGCTACCGCCCATGCGGGCGATGGCAAGATCAAGATCGGGGTGCTGAACGACCAAAGCACCTCCTTCTCGGCTTTGGGCGGCACCGAGGTAGTGCGCGCGGTCGAATTGGCGATCAAGGATCACGGCGGCACCGCATTGGGCCAGCCGATCGAACTGGTCTCGGCCGATCACCAGAACAAGCCGGAGGTCGCGCTGTCCCTTGCCCGCCAATGGCTGGAACAGGAAAATGTCGATGCCTTGGCCGATGTCGCCAATTCGGCGGTTTCGCTGGGGGTGAATACGCTCTTGGGCGAAACCAAGAAGGTGGGGCTTTTCGTATCCCCCTTAAGCGACAAGCCGACCGAAGCCGATTGCAACGGCTATGTCGTATCTTGGGCCTATGACGCGCATTCGGTCTTTACCGGACCCGTCAAGGCGCTGCTGGCCGATGGCAAGAAGACCTTCTTCATCCTGTCGCCCGATTACGAGGCGGGCAAGGTGCAAGAAGCCACTGAAGTGGCCGCGATTGAGGCGGGCGGCGGCACGGTCAGCGGCACCATCCGCGCGCCTTTGGGCACGACCGATTTCTCCTCATATCTGTTGCAGGCGCAAAGCTCGGGGGCCGAGGCGCTGATCTTGAACGTCTCGGGGCCGGAACTGGTCAATGCGGTCAAACAGGCCCGCGAATTCGGCGTGATGGAGGTGATGACCGTCGCCTTGCCGGTGCTGCACCAATCCGATACCCGCGCCATCGGGGTCGATGCGATGCAGGGCCTGCGGCTGACGATTCCGTGGTTCTGGACCAAGGACGAGGCGTCGATGGAATTCGGGCGGCGCATGAAGGAAATCACCGGCAATGCGCCGGGTTGGGTGGCGGCAGGCGCCTATTCGGCAGTGTCCAACTACCTCAAGGCCGTGGATGCGGCGGGCACCGATGATCCCGAACCCGTGCTGGCCAAACTGCGCGAAATCGACAAGACCGATCTGTTCGTGTCCAACGGCACGCTCTATCCCAATGGCCGCCTAATCCATGACATGCAATTCATCGAGGTAAAGACCCCCGCCGAAGTCAAGGAAGGCGATGATTACTTCAAGGCGATCTCGGTCATTCCGGCAGATACGGCCTTCAAGCCTTGGTCGGATTCGGTCTGCAAGATCGGCAAGTGACATGACACGGCAAGCGGGGTGATCCATCCCGCTTGCCGTCCCGCTCCCTTTTCAATTCCAAGGAAGCCGCATGCCTGCCTATATGATTTTCGACATCGACATCATCGATCAGCCGCTGTGGGATGAATATCGCGCCAAGGCAGGCCCCTTGATGGCCGCCGCCGGCGGGCGTTTTCTGGCCAATGATCCGGCAGCCGAGCGGTTGGACGGTGATTGGCAACCCCGCATCCTGTCGATCGTCGAATTTCCCGACATCGAAACGGCGCGCAAATTCTACCAGTCGGCCCCCTATCAGCAGATGCTGGCCCTGCGCGAGCGTGCCGCCGATGCCAAAGGGGTCCTGATCCGCAGCCTCGATCCCCTATTCGCGGAACCTATATGAGCATGACATATCCGACCGGCCCTGCCGGTATCGCCCCATCCCCGCCGCAGCCGGTCGATAATATCGTCACCGCGCAGGGACTTGGCCGCAATTTCAATGGCTTTGCCGCAGTGAAGGACGTCGATCTGGCCATCCGCCGCCATTCGATCCATTCGCTGATCGGGCCCAATGGCGCGGGCAAGACCACCACCTTCAACCTGCTGACGAAATTCCTGCAGCCAAGCGCGGGGCGCATCACCTTCAACGGCACCGATATCACGGCCCTTGCCCCCGAACAGGTGGCGCGGATGGGCATGGTGCGCTCGTTCCAGATATCGGCGATCTTCCCGCGCATGAGCCTGCTGGAAAACGTGCGCATCGCGCTGCAACGCCCGACGGGGCGGTCCTTCCGCTTTTGGCAAAGCGAGGCATCGCTGGCCGATCTGAACCGGCGCGGCGAGGAATTGCTGGACCAGATGGGGCTGTTGTCCGACGCGCACCGCCCCGCCGCCGCATTGTCCTATGGCCGCAAGCGCGCGCTGGAGATTGCCACCACCCTTGCGCTCGACCCCGAGATGCTGCTGTTGGACGAGCCGACTTCGGGCATGGGCCATGAAGATGTCGACCGCATCGCCGAGGTCATCCGCCGCATCGCGCCATCGCGCACGATATTGATGGTGGAACACAACCTTTCCGTGGTGGCGGCGCTATCGGATCGCATCACCGTTCTGGCCGCCGGACAGGTGTTGTCGGAAGGCGATTACGCCACCGTCTCATCCGATCCCCGCGTGGTTGAGGCCTATATCGGAGGCAGCGATGACTGAGCCCCTGTTGCGGATTTCCGACCTGAAGGGCTGGTATGGCGAAAGTCAGGCCCTGCAAGGCATGGATATCGACGTCCATCGCGGCGAATTGGTCACTTTGCTGGGGCGCAATGGCGCGGGCAAGACATCGACCCTGCGCGCGATCATGGGTCTGTTGCGCAAGCGCCAAGGATCGGTGCGCTATGACGGGCGCGAATTGATCGGCGCATCGACCGAACAGATCGCGCGGGCGGGCATCGCCTATTGCCCCGAGGAACGCGCGATCTTTTCCAGCCTGTCGGTGGCCGAAAACCTGTTGCTGCCGCCGGTGATTGCCGAAGGCGGCATGAGCACCGAAGAAATCTTGGAAATGTTCCCCAATCTACGGGCGCGCTGGACCTCGCAGGGCACCAAATTGTCGGGGGGCGAACAGCAGATGCTGGCGATCGGGCGCATCCTGCGCACCGGCGCGCGCATGATTTTGCTGGACGAGCCGACCGAGGGCCTTGCCCCCGTCATCGTCAAACAGATCGGTCAGGTGATCCTGCAACTGAAAGAGCGGGGCTATACCATCTTGCTGGTCGAACAGAATTTCCGCTTTGCCGCCAAGATTGCCGACCGCTTCTGCATCGTCGAGCACGGGCGGGTCGTCGAATCCTTGACCCGCGCCGAATTGCTGCGCGACGAGGCCCGCATCCATGCCGCATTGGGGGTTTGAGCCATGACCATGATCTTCGGAATTCCCCTGACGCTATTGTTCGGGCAATTGCTATATGGGCTGATCAACGGCTCGTTCTATGCCTTGATGAGTTTGGGTGTGGCGATCATCTTCGGCCTGCTGCGGATCGGCAATTTCGTCCATGGCGCGCAATATATGCTGGGCGCTTTTGGCGCGTGGTATCTGTTGCGCCTGCCCGAATTGTTCCCCGCCTTGGGCCTGCCATCCTTGGGCTATTGGTGGGCCTTGGCGATCGTGCCGCTGGTGGTGGGCGCGATCGGTGTTGTGACCGAACGGCTGTTCATCCGCCGTGTCTATGATCTGGACCATGCCTATGGCTTGCTGCTGACCGTCGGGCTGTCGATGGTGATCGAGGGCTGCTTCAACGTCGTCTATGGCGCGGCAGGCCAGCAATATGACGTGCCCGAGGCGCTGAAGGGCGTGATGCGGCTGGGACCGGTGGTCCTGCCCTATTACCGGCTGTGGGTGGTGATCGCCGCGGGCGTAGTATGTGCCGCCACATGGTATCTGATCGAACGCACCAAGCTGGGATCCTACTTGCGCGCCGCGACCGAAAATCCGCAGATGGTGCGCGCCTTCGGGATCAACGTGCCCCTGATGCTGATGCTGACCTATGGCTTCGGCGTGGGCCTTGCGGGCTTTGCCGGCGTGATGGCGGCACCGATCTATCAGGTCGGGCCGCAGATGGGCCAGCATATCATCATCGTCATTTTCGCCGTGGTGGTGATCGGCGGCATGGGATCGGTCGGCGGTGCCATCGTCACGGGATTGCTGTTGGGGATGATCGAGGGCCTGACCAAGGTGTTCTGGCCGCAAGCCGCATCGGTGGTGATCTTCGTCATCATGGTCTTGGTGCTGTTCTTGCGCCCGCAGGGCCTGTTCGGGCGCGACACCAAGGCCCATGCGGTATCAGACCTGTCATCGGGGCGCAGCGACAGCTTCCTTGAAAAGGGCCTGCCGTGGTTCTTCGTGCTGCTGGTCATCGGCATAGCCCTACCCTATCTGCTGTTCCCCGTTTTCGCGATGAAGATCCTGTGCCTTGCGCTGTTCGCCATGGCCTATAACCTGATCTTCGGCTATGGCGGGCTGCTCGCCTTCGGCCATGCGGCCTTTTACGGGTCCTCCTCTTATGTGGTGGCCCATGCGGCGGCGGTCTGGGGGCTATCGCCGGAACTAAGCCTGCTTGCGGGCGTGCTGGTCGCGGGCGTGGTGGGGCTGATCTTCGGCGCGGTGGCGATCCGGCGCACGGGGCTTTACTTCGCCATGATCACCTTGGCCTTGGCGCAGCTGGTCTATTTCTATGTTATGCAAAGCGACTGGACCCATGGCGAAGACGGCATCCAATCGGTGCCGCGCGGCAAATTGTTCGGGCTGATCGACCTGTCGCATTCGCTGACGATGTATTTCGTGGTGCTTACGGTCTTCCTTGCGGCCTTTGCCCTGCTCTATCGCATCGTGCATTCGCCCTTCGGTCAGGTGCTGAAATCGATCCGCGAAAACGAGGCGCGGGCGATTTCGCTGGGCTATTCGACATCGCGCTTCAAGCTGATCGCCTTCACTTTATCGGCGACATTCGCAGGGCTCGCGGGGGGTATGAAGGCGCTGGTGTTCCAGATCGCATCGCCTGCGGATGTGCATTTCCTGATCTCGACCGATGCGCTGTTGATGACCTTGATCGGCGGCGCTGGCACTTTGCTGGGGCCGATTGTCGGCGCGGCGGTGCTGGTGGGCCTGCAGACCAAACTTGCGATCTACGGGTCTTGGGTGGTGGTGATGCAAGGCGTGATCTTCATCCTGTGCGTGTTGTTCCTGCGCAAGGGGCTGGTCGGCACCTTGCAGGAATATCTGGCCAATCGCAGCGACAGCCGCCAGCAAAGCGCATCGCCGCGCCATGCCGATAGCCGTGCTGCCAAACCCGCAACCGCCGGAAAGGACCAGTCATGAGCCGTCCCGCGCCGTTACCGCTCGCCATCGTCATCGGCATGGGGCCTGGTCTGGGCGAGGCCTTGGTGCGCAGCTTTGCCGCTGCGGGCTATGCGGTGGCTTTCGTTGCCCGCCGCGCGGCGGCTGTGAGCGATGCCGAACACCGGCTGCAGGCCGAAGGTCTGGCCGTGCGTGGCTATATCGGCGATGCGGGCGACCCAGTGCAGATGGATCAGGTCCATGCCGCGATCCGAAGCGATCTGGGCGAGGCCGAGGTGCTGATCTATAACGCCGCGCGCATCGAACCCGCCCGTTTCGTCACCCCGTCGGGCTTGGAAACCGCCGCCTATGACGGGGCGGAGGGCTGGGCCGCGCGGGGCCAGCCTGCCAGCACCGATTATCTGCTGGAATGTCTGCGCAGCAATGTCTTAGGCGCGCATCATGCCGCAGCCGCTGTCACCCCCGCGATGATCGCAAGGCGGCGCGGCACGATATTGCTGACCGGCGGCGTCTTGGCCTTCGCGCCTTGGATCGAATGGGGCGTCACCTCGATGGGCAAGGCGGCGCTGCGCTCGCTGGGTCATTCGCTGGCCAAGGAATTGCGCCCGCATAACATCCAAGTCGAAACCATCGCCATCCATGGCACCATGCGGGCGGGATCGGCCTATGCCCATGACAAGGTGGCGCAAAGCTATCTGGCCCGCAGCCGCGCCGCGCCGGAAGACTGGCAGGCCGATTACCATTTCAAAGCCGATGAAACCGACGGGAGCGATCCGGATGCATGATGCCGATCCGATGGGAACTTCAGGCAAAGTGGCCTTGGTCACGGGCGGTGCCAGCGGCATCGGCGCGGCCACGGCGCAGATGCTGGTGGGGCTGGGCGCGACAGTGGTCATTGCCGACCGCAATGCAGAAGCCTTGGCGCAAGCCCAAGGACCGATCGGGGCCGTGGCCGCGGTCCAAGGCGATGTGACGCTAGCCGATGATGCCGAGCGGATGGTCGGCGAGACGATCAAAGCGGCGGGACGGCTGGATTTCCTGATCCATGCGGCGGGCATCGGCGATGATCATATGCCGGTGCATGAACAAGACCCCGAACGCTGGCGGCAGGTGGTCGATGTCAACCTGCTGGGCAGCTATCTGATGTGCCGCGCCGCCGGTCAGGTGATGGTGGCCCAAGGCGCGGGGGCGATTGTCACCATATCCTCCATCGTGGGGCTTGATGCCTTTCCGGGCCGGTCGGCCTATGGCGTGGCCAAGGCGGGCGTGATCCATCTGACCAAGACTTTGGCCTGCGAATGGGGGGCCAGCGGTGTCCGCGTCAATTGCATCGCGCCCGCCTATACCCGCACGCCGATGGTCAGATCGCTGCTGGAGCGCAAGGTTTTCGACCCCGCCGTGATCGAAAGGCGCACCCCTTTGGGCCGTTTTGCCGAACCCGAAGAAATGGCCCGCGCCATCATCTTCCTGCTGTCGCCTTGGGCCAGCTATATCACCGGCACCACCCTGCCCGTCGATGGCGGCTGGAGCGCTTATGGCGCGGCCGGCGATGTGATCAAGACGCCACCCGTATCCTGAAGCGTATCCTGAGACGGACAACGCATCACGACGGCATAAAGAAAAGGGGCGGTGGTTGACCACCGCCCCTTTTCATTCGGACCTATGCGATCACGCCTTAGGCAGGGACGCGATATTGCGTCAAATCATCGGCCTTCAGCGCCAAGACCAGATCGCGCTTGCGGATCTTGGCGGCTTCGACCGGCATCTGGTCGATGAATTCGATCCGGCGCGGCACCTTATAGGCCGCCAGATGGTCGCGGCACCAAAGCAACAAGGCCGCCGCGTCACAATCCGCCCCCTGTTTGCGCACCACCACCGCCACCGGAATTTCGCCCTTGGTGTCATCGGGGATGCCCACTACCGCACAGACGGCAACGGCGGGATGCTTGTAAAGCTGGGTCTCTATTTCCAGCGGATAGATGTTATGGCCGCCCGCGATGATCACATCCTTCTTACGGTCGACGATGAACAGATAGCCGTCCTCGTCCAGATAGCCCAGATCCCCCGAACGCCAGCCATCGGCACAAAAGGCCTCGCGGCTGGCCTCTTCGTCCTGCCAATAGCCCTGCGCCACGCAATCGCCGCCGATGATCACCTCGCCGATCTCGCCCACGGGCAAGGCGCGGTCCTGTTCATCGACAATGCGGATGCGCGAGGCCCCCACTGGCAGACCCGCCGATCCGGCCTTGCGCAGGCCCGATGTCGGCTCCATCACGTTCTGGCCGCAGGTTTCGGTCGAGCCGTAAACCTGCGTCACCCGCGCACCGCTCAACTCCTCGAAGCGGCGGATGACCGGCTGGGGCACCGGCGCGCCGCCGGTGGTGCAGGTGCGCAAGGACGACAGATCATGGCGTCCCTCTTCGAAGTCATTGACCAGATAGACATACATCGTCGGCGTGCCACCGAAATAGGTGGCGCGGTAGCGCACGATATCGGCCAAGACCTCTGTGGTGTTCCACCGCTCGTGCAGGATGATCGTGCCGCCGCCGTAAAGGCATAGGTTGAAGGTGACGTTCAGCCCGAAATTGGTGAACAAGGGCACGGCACAAAGATAGACCTCTTGGCCATAGCGGTTGCGATGGCTGACGAACATGTCGCGCCAGCTGGAGCTGATGGCGAAATGCGACTGCGCGGTCCCCTTGGGGGTGCCAGTGGTGCCCGATGTGAAAAACAGGCAGGCCGTGTCTTGCGGATCAACCGGCTCATCGGCGAAGTCCGCAGGCGCGGCCGCCATCAGATCCAACAGATCATCATTTCCCGCGCCCGTCCCCGCCACCAGACAGCAGGCAAGACCCGAGAATTCCCCGCGGATTTCGGAAAAATACGGCCAAGTGCTCTGATCGGCGATCAGGGCTTTCATCTGCGTCTTGTCGATGATCTTGCGCAATTCCGCATGGCGGAACATCGCACTGACCGGAGCGGGGATCGCCCCAAGCCGCTGGCAGGCCCAAAAGGCCACGCCCATCATCGCCTGCGACGGCAGATACAGCCCGACGATATCGCCTTTGGCAACCCCGCGCGCGGCCAAGACATGCGCCAGCCGCGCGGTCTGGGCGTAGAATTGCGCATAACTCAGCGTCTGGGTCGCGTCGCGCAGAAAGATCCGCTCGGGCAAGGACCGCACGGTCTGGGCAAGAATTTGGCTCAAGCTTTGCATGATGGTTCCGTCAACTGATCAAAGCGGGGGGATGTCACAGCAGGTTCTGGCCGCCATCGACCAGCAATGCGGTGCCCGACACGTAACGCGCCTCGGGCGAGGACATGAACAAGAAGGCGGCGGCGATATCTTCGGGTTCGCCATAGCCATCGACCAGACCCTTCAATCTGGAGCGGCGCAGCGCCAGTTCGGGATCGAAACCTTCCGGCGGCGGCACATTGCTCATGGGCGAGCGCACCCCGCCCGGACAGATGCAATTCACGCGGATGCCGCGGCTGGCGAATTCGCTGGCCATGGATTTGGTCATGGCGACGATCCCCGCCTTGCTGACCGCATAAGCGGTGGCATAGGCCAGCCCCTCCAGCGCGGCCAAGGAGGCGGTGGAACAGATGCTGCCGCCGCTCTGTTCCAACGGGCTGATGGCATCGCGGCTTAGGGTGAAGGCGCTGGACAGATTGATCTGCAAGGTCCGTGCCCAATCCGCATCGCTGACCGCAAGGGTGTGCGATTTGGCATAGACACCGGCGATATTGCACAAAACGTCCAATCCGCCGACCAATTCGACGACGCGGGCGATGACGCCTGCCACCTCGGCGGGGATGGCCGCATCATAGGGCAGTGCCGTGCCGCCCAATTCCTGCGCCAATGCCTCGAGCGCGGCACTGGGCAGATCGCCCAAAACCAGCTGTGCACCTTCGGCCGCAAAGGCGCGCGCGGTCGCAGCCCCGATCCGTCCCGCCGCGCCGGTCACGAAGACCCGTTTGCCTGCAAAGCGTTGTCGTTCCATGCCATCCTCCGTTTGGCGTGAAGCAAAGCAGAGCCGCCAGGTGGCAACATCGTCCGTTCGCAGTATCCGCCCGCGCAGGCCCCGAAAGGGCCACGGCAATGGTCCGAACGGACGATTTCATGCGGCCGCGCCGCGACCACCCTTGCCCGGTGGAATAACAAGGACGGCACGGGATGGAGCGGGGATGAAAACTCTGATTATCGGCGGCACCGGCATGATCGGTGCCCATATCGCCCAACATCTGCTGGACCAAGGTCAAGCGGTCACTTTGGGCGCGCGCAAGCCGCTGGCGACCGATCATCCGCTGGGCCATCTGCCGGTCCTGCTGGGCGATTATGCCGAAGGCGGCTTCACTCCGCGCGACATGGAAGGCTTCGATGCCGTGGTGTTCGCGGCAGGCAACGACATCCGCCATCTGAGCGCCGGTATCGACCGCGACGCCTTCTGGCGGCGGATGCAGATCGAGGGCGTGCCCGCTTTCGTCGCGCGGGCCAAGGCGGCGGGCGTCGGGCGGTTGGTGCAGCTGGGCAGCTATTACCATCAGGTGATGCCCGAACTGGCCACACGCGACGATTATGTCCGCGCCCGCCAACTGGCCGATGAAGGCGCGCGCAATCTGGCGGGGGACGGCTTCAATGTCACCACGCTGAACCCGCCTTCCATCGTGGGCATCTCGCCCGGTGTTTCGGCCAAACGCTACAAGGGTCTGGTCGATTGGGCCTTGGGCAAACGCCCCGAAATTCCCGATTATGCCCCTGCGGGCGGCACCAATTACATGTCGGTCCGCTCCTTGGTGGAAGCGGTGGCGGGCGCCTTGCAACATGGCGAAAGCGGCAAAGCCTATCTGATCGGCGACGAAAACCTCAGCTTCCGCGACTTCTTCCAGAAGCTGTTCACGGCGGCTGGCAGCAGCCGCCCGTTGGAAGAGCGCGATCAGGAACATCCCATTCTGCCCGATGCCTTCATCGTGCCCGGTCGCGGCGTGCGTCTGGCCTATCGCACCGATCCTGCCGAAGATGCGCGGCTTGGCTATCGCAAAAACGATGTCGACCACGCGCTGCGCGCCATCGTGGATCAGGTCAACCAAGGCTGGGGCTGAGCCCAAAGGCCCATCAAAGGGGGAAAACGGATGCAACAGGCGGATGAGATCAGCCTTTTAGGGCTAAAGGGCAAGGTCGCCTTGATCACGGGCGGCGGCGCGGGCATCGGGCGGGCCAGCGCCGAATTGCTGGCGCAAGCAGGCTGCCGCGTGGTGGTGGTGGAGGTCAATCCCGAACGCGCGGCCTTGGTGCGGCATTCCTTGGGCGCGGGGCATCTGGTGATCGAGGCCGATGCCATCGACGCCGCCACCGCGCCTGCGGTGATGGGGCAGATCGCGCGCGACTTCGGCACGCTGGATATTCTGGTCAATAATCTGGGCGATTTCCTCAAGATCAAGGGGCCGTTCGAACACAGCACCGAAGCCCAATGGCAAGCGCTTTACGATGTCAATCTGCTGCATGTGCTGCGCATGACCCAAGCCGCCATCCCGCTGATGAAATCCAGCGGCGGCGGCAGCATCATCAATTTTTCCACCATCGAAGCCTTCCGCGGCATTCCCGAGGTGGTGGTCTATGCCGCCTTCAAATCGGCGATCACCGGTTTCACCCAAAGCCTTGCGGTCGAGCTGGGTCAATTCGGCATCCGCGTCAATGCGGTGGCCCCCGAAACCACCAATTCGCTGCAGATCACCGCCACCGCACGGGTGCCGGAGGAAAACCTGCAGCATATGAAACGCTGGTTCCCGATCGGGCGCTTCGGCGAGGGGGCGGATTCTGCGGGCGCGGTGCTGTATCTGGCCTCCGATCGGCTATCGGGCTGGGTCAGCGGCAGCACCATTCTGGTCGATGGCGGCGCCTTCGCGGCAGGATCATGGCTGCGGATGCAAGACGACCGCTGGACCCATCTGCCGGTGATCGAGCGCGACGGCTATAGCCCTGCCGCGCCCCATCGGAAAGGCTGAGCCATGTCCGCAAGACTGACCGGCAAAGTGGCCTTCATCACCGGTGCGACCGGCGGCATCGGATCGGTAGCGGCCGCGATGTTCGCGGCCCAAGGGGCGGCGCTCGCCCTTGCCGGACGCCGCGAGGCCGAAGGCGAGGCCTTGGCCCAACGCCTGCGCGAGGGCGGCGCGAAGGCCATCTTCCTGCGCACCGATGTGACGCAAGACGACAGCGTCAAGGCCGCATTGGACGCAACGGTCGCGCATTTCGGCGGCTTGCATGTGATCTATAATAATGCGGGCGGCTCTTCGGCGCGCGACGGCAAGGTCACGCAAACGCCTGCCGATGTGTTCTGGCAGACCATCAGCCTTGATCTGTTCGGCACCTGGCTGTGCTGTCATCACGGCATTCCGCATCTGATCGCATCAGGGGGCGGGTCGGTGATCAATACCGCTTCGATCATGGGGGCGATGGGGGTGCCCAATCGCGACGCCTATTCCGCATCCAAAGGCGGGGTGATCGCGCTGACCCGTGCGATGGCGGTCGAATATGCCGCCCAGAACGTGCGGGTCAATGTGATCATTCCCGGTGCGGTGGCCACCGAAAGAGTGCGCAAATTCTTTGAAACCGAACCGCATCTGGAAGCGCAGCGCAAAGCCTATCTGCTGGGTCTGGCGGAAGCGGAGGATGTGGCCCATGCCGCGATCTATCTTGCCTCGGACGAAAGCAGGCGCACCACAGGCCAAAGCTTGGGCGTCGACAGCGGTATCCTGATCTCGTAACGCATGGAGCTTGCAATGACCGAATGCGCCGCGCCGCTGTCTTCGCTGCTGGGCAGCCAGACCCAACTTGGCTTCGTCGTGCCCGATCTGGATGCCGCCTTGCACCACTGGACAGAGGTGCTGGGCATCGGTCCCTTCATCGTCTTCGACCAAGGCACCGGCAGGCCACCCGCCGCATCGCTGTATCACGGCAAGCCGCAGGTCATCGAATTGCGGCTGGCCTTCGCCTATATGGGCGAGGTGCAGATCGAGCTGATCGAACAGGTGAACGAGGCCCCATCGCCCTATCGCGATTGTCTCGCCCAAGGGCGGGCGGGATTGCAGCATCTGGGCTATGTGGTGCCCGATTTCGCCGCCGCCCATGCGGCTCTGCTCGCCGCGGGCTATCGTCCCGCCTTGGAAATTCCGATTGCCGGCCAATCCCATGCGATCACCTATTTCGATGCGCCCGAGCTGATGGGCATCATGATCGAAATCGTGCCCCCCGCATGGCAGGAAGCACGCGCCACCGTGCGCCGCTATCTGGAAGGCGCGCCCAAGGGCACGCGGATCTTGCGCCATGGCAGCTATGGCGGATTTCTCGCCGAACAGAGTGCCGCGAAAGGCTAAGGCATCAGGCGGCGGCGTGATCCGTCGGCATAGAAAAAGGGGCGCGCGGGATTTTCCCGCGCGCCCCTTTTGTTGGTCCGATCAATAGATTTCGAACAGGCCCGCCGCCCCCATGCCGCCGCCCACGCACATGGTGACCACGCCCAGTTTGGCACCGCGGCGTTTGCCTTCGACCAGAATATGGCCCGCCGTGCGCGCGCCGGTCATGCCGAAGGGATGGCCCACCGCGATCGCGCCGCCGTTCACGTTCATCTTGTCGGGATCGATGCCCAGCATGTCGCGGCAATACAGCGCTTGGCTGGCAAAGGCTTCGTTCAATTCCCACAGATCGATATCGGCGACCGAAAGCCCATGCGCCGCCAACAGCTTGGGCACCGCCACCACCGGACCGATCCCCATTTCCTCGGGGGCCACGCCCGCCACCGCCATGCCGCGGAACGCCCCCATCGGGGTCAGTCCCAAAGCCGCCGCACGGCTTGCCGACATCACGACCAAAGCCGCCGCCCCATCCGACAGCTGCGACGAGTTTCCGGCGGTGATATATTCGCCCTGTGCCACCAGCTCGCCATTGGCAAAGACCGGTGCCAGCTTTTGCAAGCCTTCCAGCGTGGTATCGGCGCGGAAGCCTTCGTCGCGGGTCAGCAAGGTGTCGACCATGCTGGTGGTGCCGCTGGCTTTGTCCAGCACCGCTTTGCGGCTGGCAAGCGGCACGATTTCGGCGGCGAACCGGCCCGCCACATCGGCAGCGGCGGTGCGCAGCTGGCTTTGCAAGGCGAATTCGTCCTGCGCCTCGCGCGAGATGCCATAGCGTTTGGCGACGATTTCAGCGGTCTCGATCATCGTCATATACATATGCGGCGATTGTTCGAGCACCTTTTCGGCACGGTTGCGATAGCTGTTCTTGTGCTTGTTCTGGGTCAAACTGATGGATTCGACGCCACCTGCCACCACGGCCTGCATGCCATCGAACATCACCTGACGCGCGCCGATCGCCAGCGCCATCAGTCCTGACGAACACATCCGGTCGACCGACATGCCCGCCACCTTGTCCGACAGCCCCGCCGCCACCGCCGAAAGGCGGCCGATGTTATAGCCTTGCGTGCCCTGCTGCGCCGAACAGCCCAAGATCACATCTTCGATCAGATCGGGCGCGATGCCCGCACGGGCCACGGCCTGGGCCACGGCATGTCCCGCCAGGGTCGGCGCTTCGGTATCGTTGAAGGCGCCTCTGAACGCCTTGGCGATCGGGGTGCGGGCGAAAGAAACGATGACGGCATCTTGCAAGGGAAAGTCTCCTGAATGAACGGGCGACGGCCCGATCACAGGCGGGCCGCGTTATGGTCCAAGACTGCGGTCCTGCGGCGTCAGGGTCATCGTCCAGCCGGACTAAAGCCGCCACATCGCTTGGGAAATGGCGCAGCATCCGGCTTAGATATGGAAACCGCCATCAACGCAGATCACCTGTCCGGTGACGAATTTGGCTTTCGCCGAGGCCAGCCAGCATACCGCTTCGGCCACATCCTGCGCCGAGCCGAAGCCCCGCAGCGGCGTATTGGCGACCGCCGCCTCCAGATAGGCCGGAGAGATATGGCCCTGCGCCTTGAGCTGGTCGAATGAACCGGTGGCGATGATCCCCAAGGCCACGCCATTGGCCCTGACACCGAAACGGCCTTCTTCCTTGGCGAAGCCGGTCATCATCGCATTGACCGCGGCCTTGGGCGCGACCGACAGCCCGTCGGCGGGGCACCAGCGATATTGCGCCGCACTTTGCACCGCCACGATCGAACCCTTGGCGCGGCGCAGATGCGGCAAGGCGTGATGGCATAGCGTGAAAAACCCCAGACTGTCATCGATCAGATGGCGGCGCATCTGCTCGGGCGTCGTCTGGCTGAGATAGATCTGCGGCACCAAGGGGCCCGCGGCATAGACCAGCGTTTGCAGCCCGTTATCGGCGGCAACCGCATCGATCACCGCGCCCACCTGCGCGCTATCGCTGGCATCAAGCCTGTGGATCGAGGCGCTGCCGCCTTGGGCGATGATCGCGTCGGCCACCCGCTGCGCGCGGTCTTGGCCCGACAGATAGCTCAGCGCGACATGCTGGCCCTCGGCTGCCAGTTGCGCCGCAATCGCCGATCCCACGCCCCCGCTGCCGCCCACCACCAGCGCCGTCGGTTTATATGCTGTCTGTGTCATGATCTCTCCTTTGGTCCAAGCCATTTGAAAAAACCGGCGGCAACAGAAACTGCCGCCGCCGGTTCGGGTGGAATCTCAGGGTCCGCAGCCTGCCTTAGGCGGCTTTGCGCCCAGCGGGATTGTCCTTGAGCACGGTGGCGCGGATGTTATGCGGATCCAGCCTGC
>DALYSR010000016.1:11976-40549 GCA_031991825.1 Paracoccaceae bacterium | reverse complement strand
TCGTTTCGGTTCGGTGCTTCTAGGGGCAGATCAAATCAACCGCAAGAGGGAAAGCAAAGGCTTACCAGAATTAACGTGATAAGCCTTTGATATTATTATCTTTATAATGATGTAAAACCTATGATCCAGACCATTCTTTGACGCTGCAAAAACGCTATGGGCCGAGAATCACTTATGTTTTCCTAGCGTTATCTGCTGCAAACGCGCCCGGCCCTGTCGTGACCAAGGCCAAGAAGACAAAGCAGAACAGCACCGCAGCTTCGCCGCCATTGGCGAGGGGATAGAAGCTTTGCGGCGCATGGGCCATGAAATAGGCAGCCGCCATATGGCCCGAGGCAAGAAACGCGGCCGGTCGCGTGAATAACCCGATCACGATCATGATCCCGAGGACGACCTCTAGGAGCGCGGATACCAAGATCAAAGGCGGCAGGCTTTCGGGACCCGCCACAGGAAAGCTGAACAGCTTTTGTGTGCCATGCGCTAGATAGAGCAGGCCTGCGATGATCCGCAGCAACGCGATCGCATAGGGTTGGTATCGTCCGAAGGTGTCAAACATTGTTACGTCTCCTGTCAAAGGATGGGCGAAACTGCAGAGCTATATATCCGGCACGCCGGATTATTTGACGATAAGGACCGGAAGTTGGGTTCCAGCGAGCACTTCGGCGGCTTGGCTGCCGAGGATCAGTTTGGTCAGGCCGCGGCGACCGCGCGAGCCGATCACGATCAAATCCGCCCCGAGCCCCTCTGCCTGAGCGACAATTTCGGTCGCCGCATGCGCATCGGGAACATGGAGGGTGAAGGTTTCCACCCCCTGTTCGACGGCCAAGGCATGAATGCCATCCAAGACCTCGCGGGCGCGGGTGCGATTGGCCGCGCGGATCTGTTCGCTGTCGGGCATGGGGATCATGCCTTCAGCATAGGCATATTCCGGATAGGGTTCGGTAACCGTTAAAACGGTCAGTTTGGCGTGATGCGTCGCGGCCATATCGATCGCGACCTTTACGCCCTTGAAGGCCCAGTCCGAGCCATCGGTTGCAGTCAGGATAT
Source organism: Paracoccaceae bacterium (assembly GCA_031991825.1). Taxonomy (GTDB): domain Bacteria; phylum Pseudomonadota; class Alphaproteobacteria; order Rhodobacterales; family Rhodobacteraceae; genus Pseudotabrizicola. The sequence goes on along the minus strand of DALYSR010000016.1, from coordinate 39,502 downwards.
GCTTGAACATCTCAGCCTCCCATATGCGCACCCCTTGGTAAAAGGGGCGTATCACGCAGCCTATGCCAGAATAAACCACATGTCATCTTTTACCGTTGCCAATCCTTTGCAAGAAAAAATTCACAGCTGCGAACTTTTTGTCGAGATCGCAACTGCGGCGCAGCACCTGCGCATCGCATTCAAATGCGCCGCAAGGCTACAGATCCCATTTTAATCCAATAACCTTGCTTTATCAGCCATTTGTGAAATAGTGTTCGCGAGACGTTCCCAAAAGGCCCTGCCATGTCCGATTCAACTGAAAATTTGCCCGAAGTGATGCCCGATCAGGGCGGCCATATGACCTTGGGCCTGCGTGATCTGGCGGATCGGGCGCGCGGCTATGCGGAAGCTGCCAGTTCGGGCAATACGCGCAAGGCCTATGCATCCGACTGGCGTCATTTCAACGCCTGGTGCCGACGCGAGGGCTTGGAGGCGCTGCCGCTTGGCGGTGGCCTGCCCGAACCGCAGGTGATTGGACTTTATATTACCGCTTGCGCCTCGGGGGCGAAATCGGTGGGCGGCAAGGCCAATAGCGTGTCGACCATCGAACGCAGGCTGTCGGCGCTGATCTGGAATTATACCCAGCGCGGTCTTCTGCTGGACCGGCGCGACCGTCATATCGCGACGGTGCTGGCCGGCATCCGCAATAGTCACGGCGCACCGCCCAAGCAGAAAGAGGCGATCATGCCCGAAGATCTGCTAACGATGCTGGATCAATGCGATCGCGGCACGTTGCGCGGCATGCGCGATCGCGCGATGCTGCTCTTGGGCTTTGCGGGCGGTTTGCGTCGCTCGGAGGTGACCGGCCTTGATATGGGACGCGATCATACCGAAGACGGTCGCGGCTGGATCGAGATCCTGCCCGAAGGCATGCTTTTGACCCTGCGTGGCAAAACCGGCTGGCGCGAGGTCGAGATCGGTCGCGGCTCGAGGCCCGAAACCTGTCCGGTGACCGCGCTTGAGCAATGGGTGAAATTCGCCCGCATCAGTCAGGGACCGATTTTCCGCCGTGTCACCAGCCAAGGCCGCGATGTGGGGCCGATGCGCCTGAACGACCGCGAAGTGGCACGTCTGGTCAAACGCACCGCTTTGGCGGCCGGCGTTCGTGGCGATCTACCGGAAGCCAAGCGCGAGGCGTTGTTCGCGGGGCATTCGCTGCGAGCGGGGCTTGCCTCGTCGGCGGAGGTGGATGAGAGATTCGTGCAAAAGCAATTGGGCCACGCCAGCGCCGAGATGACACGGCGCTATCAGCGCAGACGTGACCGATTCCGTGTCAATCTGACCAAAGCGGCGGGGTTGTGAGCCCAGCATGGCGCAGGGCGCCTGTGGATAGAATCGGGAAAAGTTCAATGAATACGGAGAACTTTTCACGGTAAAAATGTGAAGTCACGGAAAAAACCAGAATCTGCTTGCAAGCCACGGGCCTATGGGTGAATAGTCACGGAAATGCGCGATCAAACGCCTATTTCCGTGACCACGCGCTAGGGCCAAGACATGAGCAAAGACGAGCAAGAAGATCTCAACACGGTGATCCGCCAGCATTCTGAGTGGCTTGCCAATCAGTTGCATGTGCAACGTGAGAGCATCTTCCCGCCGAATGCCTCCAAGTCTATGCGCCGTTTCAGCTCGGGCGAAGCCGCGACGCTGCTGGGGGTCAATGATTCCTATCTGCGCAAGCTGCATCTGGACGGCAAAGGCCCCTCGCCCGAAATGACCCCCGGCAGCCGCAGGCTGTATTCGGTCGAAGATATCCAATCTTTGCGTGAATTGCTGGAAAAAACCGCGCGTCGTCCAGGCGATTACCTGCCGGGTCGCCGTGGCAATGACCATTTGCAGATCATCGGCGTGATGAACTTCAAAGGCGGCTCGGGCAAGACCACCACCGCCGCGCATCTGGCGCAACGTCTGGCCTTGAAAGGCTACCGCGTTCTGGCGATCGACCTTGACCCGCAGGCCTCCCTGACCGCCTTGCACGGGGTTCAGCCGGAACTGGATCTGACCGATGGCGGCACGCTATATGATGCGATCCGCTATGATGATCCCGTCCCGATTCAAGAGGTTATCCGCAAGACCTATATCCCGAACCTTGATCTGGTGCCGGGCAACTTGGAATTGATGGAATTCGAACATGACACGCCGCGCGCTTTGGCGCAGGGCAATGCGGGTCTGTTCTTCTTCCGCGTGCGCGACGCTCTCGCCCAGGTTGAGCAGAATTACGATGTGGTGGTGATCGACTGCCCGCCGCAATTGGGCTTCCTGACCATGTCGGCTTTGTCGGCCTCGACCGGCGTGCTGGTCACGATCCACCCTGAAATGCTCGACGTGATGTCGATGAGCCAGTTCCTGCGGATGACCGCCGATCTGATGGATGTGATCGCGGATTCCGGCGCGGACATGTCCCATGACTGGATGCGATATCTGCTGACCCGTTATGAGCCCACCGACGCGCCGCAAAACCGCATCGTCGCCTTCCTGCGCACGATGTATGGCGACAAGGTCCTGAACGCACCCATGCTGAAATCCACCGCGATTTCCGATGCGGGCCTGACCAAACAGACCCTATACGAAGTCGAACGCAGCGCTTTCACCCGCACGACCTATGATCGCGCCATCGAAAGCGTCAATGCGGTCAACGACGAAATTGCACAGTTAATTCAAGAGACTTGGGGGCGGAAATGACCGATACCAAGAAACGTCGCATGTCCATGCTTGATAGCATGACCGCAGCCGGTCTGGCGGCTTCGGGCACGCCGAGCATGATGTCGACCAACCGCGCCTTGCGTTCGGCGCGCGATGCGGTTGACGGGCATCACATCTGGGAACTCGATCCGGCGGATATCTATGATACCCGCATCGCCGATAGGCTTGATCCATCGGACATGCTGGATCTGCGCGCCTCGATCGAGGCCAATGGTCAAACCGTGCCAATTTTGGTGCGCCGCCATCAGACAGAGCCGAACAAATATCTGCTGGTCTATGGTCGTAGGCGTCTGGAAGCGATCCGTGGTTCGGATAAAATCCATAAAGTGCGCGCCCTTATCGCGACTTTGGACGAAGAAGCCGCCCTTAAAGCGCAGGTTTCCGAGAATGCGGCCCGTCGCGATCTAAGCTATATCGAACGCGCCATGTTCTCGCGGGAACTGGCCGAAAATGGTTACGGCAACCAGTCGCAGATCGCAGAAGTGTTGAATGCGAGCAAATCGGCCATTTCAATGGCCATGTCGGTAGCCAAAAACGTCGGTCCCGAGCTTGCTTATGCCATCGGTCCCGCGCATGGCATCGGTCGCCCGCGTTGGGAGGCTTTCTCGAAAGCCCTGATCGACAGCAATTCGACCACCGAAGAGCTGATTGCCATTGCCGAGGCTGCCAAGGCGCAATCGCAAACCACCGATGTGGCTGAGGGCGAAGATAGCGCTGCTGACGCCTCTGTTGCGGCTTTTGAGGCGGTCTTTAAGCGTCTTAAGAAGCAAACCGCACAGGGCAAATCGGTCCAGCGCGACAAATCTTCGGCCGTTTCCTTGCAAATTGATGGCGAACCCGCCGGTCAAGTGCAGCGCACCGCCAAGGGTCTGCGCTTGGATTTGCATCTGCAAGATCCTGATTTTGCAGCTTGGTTGGAAGATCAGGCGCAGGATCTGGTTAACGACCTGTATCAGCGTTGGAAGCAGCGCTGATGTCCCCTTTTAACATCACTCAAGCTCAGGAGGCACGGCCCTAGGCTAAAAGAAAAGGTCCCGCAAAGCTTACACTCCACGAGACCCCTCTGTTCTTAGCACTTTCAGAGTAATGGCTCGGAGTTTGAACCGCAAGTCTTTAGCGATTTGCGGACCGAATTCTTTTTGTCTTTCGTGACAAAAAATGCACTACACCCCCATAACGCCGTTCCGGCGGTCGGTTGATGCTGCGCAAGTGGCACGACTTGGGCTTGTTGAAGACAAGTCAACGGCAGAGTTTTGCCGTCAGCCAGTCAATAAATGGGAATTGCTCAAGCAGTTATCCACCGCAAAGCGAAGCTATAACCTCACGGATCGCGATCTTTCCGTGCTGCAAGCCCTGCTTAGCTTCCATCCCGAAGTTCTGCTTGGGCAGACCGGCAAGCCTTTGGTGGTCTATCCATCGAATGCCAGCATCTGTGAACGTCTGAACGGCATGCCTTGCTCGACCATGCGGCGTCATCTGGCGAAGCTGATCGCTGCGGGTCTGTTGATCCGTCGCGACAGTCCGAATGGCAAGCGTTACAGCAAAAGCTTCATGGGCGAAAAGATCTGCTTCGGTTTTGATCTCAGCCCCCTTCTGACACGTCAACGGGAATTTGCGGACGAAGCCGCAAAGGTCACGGCGCAAGAAGAAGCGCTACACCATCAACGCCAGAGCCTTAGCCTGATGCGTCGTGATATCTTCGCGCTGATTGCTTATGGCCGCGAGAACGCAATCCGTGCCGATTGGGACGCCTTCCACGCAACGGCAGTTGAAAGCGGAAACCCCCTGAAGCGTCGCTTGGGTCACAGCCAGCTTTGTGAGCTTCTGGCGCAAGCCGAAACCCTATTGACCGATATCAAGGCGCTGTTGGTCATGCCTGTTCCTGAAGAAATGAGCACCAACGCCACCCAAATTGAGCAGCACTATCAGAAGACTATTAAAGAAATAGATTCTTCCGCCGTTGATAGGTTGGACTGCACAGCGATGAAAACAGATAGGGCCCAGCCTTTGCCGTTAGAGCCTCTTCTTGAAGCCCTAAGCGAAATTCAAACCTTTGCAGCTGTGAAGATCAAAGATTGGCGCAGTTTGATCAATACGGCTGAGATCATTCGTCCAATGATGGGCCTATCTCAAGCAAGCTGGAATACGGCCGTTGCAACTTTCGGTTTGAGTAAAGCTGCGATTACAATCGCCGCAATGCTGGAACGTATTGGTGATATTCCGTCGCCAAGCGCCTATCTTGTCAAACTTTGCACAGACAATGGCAACAAGGGCTTGTCTATTGGCCAATGGGTGAATGTGGTTTCTGGCCGGTTTCAGTCGAGCAAACGACTAAGTTCACAGCTGTGAAACGGGTTGGAATGTGGCGAATACATCTTCTTTTTGGAAGGATAATCACATTATCACTCGCTTCGATCTCGGCAGCTTTTTGGGAAAGATGCCGCTCGCGTCATCTTGCAACGCGGCGTGATTGCTTCGCTGCTTGATCTGGTGTGCCACAAAAAAAAGCGGCGCATTGACCACAAAGATCTTTATTAAGTCATTATGATTACAGCATTTTATCTAATTTTTGATTATCGGACATTTACAAGGCAACGCTGATTTTATGCAGCCATAGAAAAAAGGGGCGCATAAAAGCGCCCCTTTTATCGTGATGTTCGGCTGAGAGATTAGGCTGCCACGAGGCGGATATCTTCTGCCTGCCAAGTGACATGCACGGTATCGCCCTTGCGGAAGGGGGAACCTGACGGGGGCAAGATCGCGAAGATTTCGCCAACTGGGCTCGACAACGTGTATTGGATCGAATTGCCCAGATAGGCCGCATAGGTGACTTCAGCAGGCACCGAACCGGGAAGCGGCGCTGCGTTCAGTTTCACATGATGCGGACGCAAGACCATCTTGGCCGCTCCCGACAGATCGGTTTGCAGCGGCAGCGCGTAATCATTGCCGTTCAGACGCATCTGGGTGCCGGCGGTTTTGCCGGTGATCTCTGCGTCCAACAGGTTCGCGTCGCCAATGAAATCGGCGATGAAGGCATTGGCCGGACGATCATACAGATCGAAGGGCGACCCTTGCTGCGCGATTTCCGCGGCCTTCATCACGATGATGCGGTCAGACACCGCCATCGCTTCTTCTTGGTCATGCGTCACGTAAACGGCGGTAAGGCCAAGGCGCTGCTGGATCTGACGGATTTCCTCACGGACGTGACGGCGCAGCTTGGCGTCCAAATTGGACAGCGGCTCGTCAAGCAGCAGAACTTCCGGCTCCAGCACGACGGCGCGGGCCACGGCCACACGCTGTTGTTGGCCGCCCGAAAGTTCCGACGGCAGACGGCTGCCAAAGCCCTTCAGTCCGACCATTTCAAGGCCCGCTTCCGCACGCGCGGAAGCTTCGGCTTTCGGCAGGCGCTTGACGGTCAGGCCGTAAGCCACATTTTCCAGCACGGTCATATGCGGGAACAAGGCATAGGATTGGAACACCATCGAGACCTTGCGATAGGTCGCCGACAGATGCGTCACATCTTCGCCGCCGATCAGGATCTTGCCGCTCGACGCGGTTTCCAGACCTGCGATCAGACGCAGGGTCGTGGTTTTGCCACAACCCGACGGCCCGAGCAGGGTGCACAAAGTGCCCTGCTCGATATTGATGTTCAGCGGTTTCAGCGCGGTGACATCGCCATAGCGCTTGGTGACATTTTCAAAGCGAACGGTACCTTTGGTCATAACAGGACCCTCTCTTTCTTATGCGGCGACACGATCAGTACGACGCAAGCGACGACGACCGATGATGAGTTGAAGCAGCAGGATTGCCACAAGCATGGTGACGATCAGCACGACCGAATAGGCGATAGCGATGCCGTATTCGTTGTTTTCCACCCGACCGACGATGAAGTTGGTCGCAAGGTTGTGGCGCGCTGAGACAAGGAAAATCACGGCCGAAACCGAAGTGATCGCCCGCACGAAGCTATAGGTGACAGCCGCCAGAATGGCCGGACCCAACAGCGGCAGGACGACACGGCGCAGGGTGGTGAAGCTATTCGCGCCCAGCATGATGGAGGCTTCATCAAGCGATTTGTCCAGCTGGCTCATGGCGGCGATACCACCACGCACACCCACCGGCATATTGCGGAAGATGAAGACCAACAGCAGGATCAGCGCCGTGCCGGTCAGTTCGATCGGCGCGAAGTTGAAGGCCATGACATAAGCCACGCCGATCACGGTGCCGGGGATCGCGAAGGACAGCATGGTCGAGAATTCGAAGGCGTTCTTGCCTTTGAACTGTTGGCGCACCAGCAGATAGGCCGTTGCCAGACCGATTGCCGCCGTCAGCGGCGCCGAAATCGCACCGATGGTGATGGTGGTGAAATAGCTGTCCCAAGCCGAACCGGTGAAGTGGATGCCGTTGCGGATCACGACTTTGAAGGCGGTCTTATAATGCTCAAGCGTGAAGGTATGGTTGACGCCCCACAGTTTGACGAAGCTGCCGAAGACGATCAACAGATACAGCAGCAAGGTGAAGGCAGCCCACGGCAGCGCGGTCAGATAGCAAGCCCATTTCAGGCCGGGGTTCAGGCCGGAATTCTGGCCGTTATCTGCTTTGCCGGTAACGGTTGCATAGCTTTTCTTGCCCAGCCATTTGCGCTGTGCCACGAAGGCGACAAGGGTCATGACCAGCAAGATCATCGACAAGATCGCGGCTTTCGCCGGATCGGCGACGGTGCCGACGATGGCGAAATAGATCTCGGTCGAAAGCACGCTGAAGTTGCCACCCAGAACCAGCGGGTTGCCGAAGTCGGCCAAGCTTTCGATGAAGCCCAGCAGGAAGGCGTTTGCCAGACCCGGACGCATCAGCGGTAGCGAGACATTCTTGAAGGTCTGCCAACGGTCGGCATCAAGCGTTTGCGATGCTTCTTCCATCGACGGGCTGATGCCTTGGACAACGCCGATCAGAACCAGGAAGGCGATGGGCGTGAAGGACAGCAGCTGCGAGATATAGACACCCCAGAAACCATAGATCCAGCGCGACTTTTCGATGCCGAAGACGGTATACAGGATCTCGTTTACCGAACCCTGACGGCCGAACAGCAGGATCAGCGCCAGACCGATCACGAAGGGGGGGGTGATGATCGGCAGAATGGTCAGCACGCGCAGAAATTTCTTGGCGAAGAAATTGGTGCGGGTAAAGATCAGCGCGAAGGACAGGCCCAGAAGCGTGGTGCCCACACCGGTCGCGATTGCCAGCACCAGCGAGTTCACCGCCGGACCACAATAACCGTTCAATGCCAGACACTTAAGCGACCATACATTGGAATCGAAGAAGCGCGGTAGGAATTCCGAAATACCGAAGCCTTGGCCGTTTTTCAGGGCGAAAGCTTGCACCAAGACGAAGGCCATCGGGTAGAAGACGAAGACGCCGACCAAACCGACGATCAGGCCGACCAGACCGGTGACGAAAGCATCGCCCGATCCGTTGCCCATGCCCGAAATACCGGTGGTCAACACGAACAGAAGCGCCATCGACACGACAAAAGCACCCGCGCCCATGCCGGGTTGGTGCAGGTCGCCGATGAAACTGGTGCCCTGATTAAGAATAAGCAGGCCTTGCGCGATCGTCAGGATAATGCCGATGGCACCCGAAGCCACCCAAAGGCGGGCTTTCGTGACCGGATGGATCGACAGATGGCTCACCGCCAGCGATGCGATCAGGGCAAGCACCGGACCGGCCAACCACCAACGGCCAGAGAAGAGTTGCGAGATGGCGCTGCCTTGGTCCGTCATCCATTGGAAGGAGAGGAGGCCGCCTGTCGCCATGTACCAAGGTAGCAGGAAGAATCCCGCCAACCCCACGTAGCTCCAAAGCCTTGCGGTGCGTGTCATCGTTTGTTTCCCAGAAAATGAAAAGCCCGCGCGCGTAAGGGACTACGCGCGCGGGACTAAGCCAGAGGATTACTCCTCGAATTTACCGCCAGCGTTTTTGACTTCTTGTTCCCAGCGAGCGAGCAGGCGCTCACGGGTGTCAGCCGCGCCGTAGGTTTTGAAGTCGTAGTCGATCAGTTTGACCGAAGCCATGTCCGGTGCGTCGGGATCGGTCGCAGCGCCCGGGTTCGACGGGATGTTGTAGACGCCAACTTCCAGACCAGGCGACTGACCGTCTGCCGAGGTTACATATTCAACCCACTTTTTCGCGGCTTCAAGGTTCGGGGTGCCGGTGACAACCGAAACGGCGCCCAGCTCATAGCCGGTGCCTTCGCAAGGCGCGACGATTTCGACCGGGAAGCCTTCTTTCTTCAGCTTGACCATATCATGCATGAAGCCCATGCCGATGGTGGTTTCGCCGCGTGCAGTTGCCTTCACCGGAGCCGAACCCGATTTGGTATATTGGTTCACGTTGCGGCCGATGTCAGCCAGCAGCTTGAACGCTTCGTCTTCGCCGAACAGCTGAACAAGAGTTGCAAGCTCGGTATAAGCGGTGCCCGACGAATTCGGGTTCGAGACTTGGATCTCGTTCTTATACTCGGGCTTTGCCAGATCGCGCCAGCACGCCGGAGCTTCCAGCTTCTTCTCTTTCAGCACTTCGGTATTGTAGATCAGGCCCAACAGGCCGACGTGAACGCCGACCGCTTTGCCGTCGGTCATCGAGGTCATGTTTTGTGCCCAGCCCAGCAGACCCGAAACATCGACGCCCGAAGCCTGAGTCAGGCCTTCGTTTGCTGCGATGATATGCGGGTCACCGGTGCCACCCCACCAAACGTCGACCTTCGGGTTGCCTTTTTCCGCGCGCAGCTGCGCCAGCACTTCGCCGGTCGATTTGCGCACCATGGCCACGTCGACGCCGGTATCGATCTTGAAGTTCGACGCCATCAAGTCGCACCAGGTTTGCTCGTTCGAGCAAACGACGTTCAGTTGTTCTGCATAAGTAGCGGAGCCCGCCATTACTGCAGCCAGCGTCAGAGCGCTGAGGGTATAAGTCTTCATAAAATAAGCCTCCCACTTATCCGTATCTCGACCGAACACTGACCAAGCTTCCGGATGTGCCGGAAACGTGACATGTTGGCTCTTCCCCTGCGAGTCCTGTTAGCGTAAACAATGAGCAGCTCTAATCCGAATTAGATTAATAATATTACAAATTCGGTATGCTGAGATTACAAATGAAATCTAAATGGCTCTCCCTTGCTTCCAAGGACTGGTGCATCATGGCGCCAGGTAAGAAGTGTAATCCCAGATGAGCAGGGGGGCCAAACGTATGACCACCGCTGGGCTCCCGCCAGAGTTGATGCAGTTGCAAGCACCGGTTGTGGCGATCGTCGATGATGATCCCGAATTGCGGGCGACCGTGGCGGCCTTGCTGGAAGAAAACGGCTTCTCGCCTCTGCCGATGGCCGATAGCGCGGATTTCTTTGCAGCCTCGGCTGATACAAAAATCGATTTGGCGTTGATTGATCTACGTTTAAAGGGCGAAAGCGGGCTGACTTTGGCGATCCGTATTCGGGAAACGATGGGTCTGCCCATTGTCATGCTGACCGGTCGCGGCGATGAAACGGACAAGATTATCGGGCTTGAAACCGGTGCCGATGATTACATGATGAAGCCCTTCAATCCGCGCGAATTGGTGGCACGTCTGCGTGCGGTCTTGCGTCGTTCGGGCCATCCGGCCCTTAGCGTCACGACTGATCGCAGCCAAAGCCAGCTTCGCAGCTTTGGCGCCTTGCGTCTGGACGTCACCCGACGCGAGCTTTTCGGGCCCGACGGAATTGAAATACCGTTAACCAATGCCGAGTATCGGTTGCTTGAATATTTCCTGCGGCACCCCGATCGCATCATTCCGCGCACCGAATTGCTGGCGGAATTGGGCAATGATCTCTCCTTATATATGGACCGTACAATCGACGTGTTGATTCTGCGCCTGCGTCGCAAGATTGAACCCGTGCCGTCCAAGCCTGTCCATCTGCAAACGCGTCGCGGGCAGGGCTATATATTTGTCACAGCGCCTTGATCTGATGCGGCGCTGGTCCAACCGTTCCAGATTATCCGTCCGCACCAGATTGCTGGTGGTTCTTTGTGCATTGGTCAGCGCGGTTCTGGTGGTCGGGCTGACCAGTTGGATCGCGCTTTTGCGCACCACGGAACGGACCGATCGGCTGCATGACGGGACGCTGGCCTCGGTATCCGTCGCGCTCGAATTGTCGCAACAAGCGTCAGAACTTGCGACGCGTGCCCCCTATCTGCTGACATTGCAAAGCGAATTCCGTCTGCGACTGGAAGCGGAAGCGGCCCAAGCTTTGGTGTCGGACATCGCCCGCACCTTGGGCGATCAGGCCGATGCCATGCGCCAGACCTTGGAAGGCATGACCCGTTCGGTGCGCCTGCTTGAACAAGAAGCACTGGCCGCAAGCAAGTTGACCGATCAACATCTACGCCTGAACGCCAATAGCATCGCATTGGAACGCGTGCTGATCCGTCGTGCGGCGGAACAACCAGATGTGCATGAATGGCTTGCGCTTCAACGTCTTACTCGTGCCTTGGTCGGCGCAGGGCGTGCGGATAATCTGATCGGTCTGGGTGAATTCCAGCGCGATTATCATCATGTAAGCCTGCAATTGCTGGGCGCGCCATCGCGCGATGTGCAGCTGATGCTGGATCAACTGGCAGCTATCGCTCTGGGGCCGAACGGGATTTTCGAACTGCGGCGCCTTGAATTGGATCACCGTGTCGCGGCAAATGCCGCGCTGAGCAGCATCCGCCTTGGCGCCGAAGCGATCAGCCGCGCCGCAGCCGAAGCCACCGCCCGCGCGCAGGCCGAAATCGACGCGGAACGCAGCCGCACCCGTTCCGCCATCGGTTTCGCGATGGGGGTGGTGCTTGTCGTGGCGCTGATCAGTGTGGCGGTGGCGGTGATGACCTCCTTCTTCGTGTCGGGCTATGTCTCGGCCAATCTGGGGGCGATTGCCGATGCGATGATGCGCTTGGCGACGGGGGATCGGTCAAGCCGTCTGCCGCGCGGCGAACATGGCGGCGATGAAATCGGCACCCTGTTCCACGCCTTCCGCGCGTTTCGTGCCAATACGCTGCGGCTGGACCGATCAAACCGGCAATTGGCGCAGCGAAATCAAGTCTTTGAAAACCTTTATGAGGCCATGTCGGACGGCCTTGCGATCCTGTCGGAAACCGGCCGCGTTCTGGCGCGCAACAATAAGTTTGCCAAGGTATTGCGCCTGCACTCCGATCAACTGAGCGGTCGCCCAAAATTGGAAAGTCTGCTTGCGGCAGCGGGCTGGCAGCGTCGGATCGGGGCGGAAGGGCTGACCGAACTGGTCCATCCCGAAGGCGCGACTTTGGAACTGCGCGAAGGCAGGCTGCCCTCGGGCGGTGCCGTGATCCTGTTCAACGACATTTCCGAACGTCGTTTCTTGGAGGAACAACTGCGCCAAGCGCAGCGCAGCGAAGCCTTGGGCAAGATCGCGGGCGAGGTGGCGCATGATTTCGCCAATATCCTGTCCACGATATCCACCAATCTGCATTTGATGGAGACAGCCACTCCGGCGCGCGCGGCCAGTCTGGCGCAATCCTTGGCGGCGGCTTTGGAACTGGGCACCGCCCTGACCCAGCGCCTGCTGGCATTCGCACGGCGGATGCATCTGGAACCCGAGGTGATGGACCTGAACACCCTTGTCGAAGGGATCGAAGACCTAATCGCCTTGGCTTTGGATGAAAGCATCGGGCTTGAAATCAAGGTGGCATCACGGCCGCTTTTGGTGCGGATCGATCCGGGGCAAATGGAAAGCGCATTGCTGAATCTTTGCCTGAATTCTGCGCAAGCTATTCAAGGGGAAGGCAATATTTCCATAAGCCTTTCCATCCATGGCGATAATATGGTGCAGCTTGATGTGCGAGATGACGGCTGTGGCATGACCCCCGAAGTGCTGGCCCATGCGACCGAGCCCTTCTTCACCGCTCGGGCCGATGGCACGGGAACGGGTCTTGGTCTGGCCACGGTTTACGGCTTCATGCGCCAATCGGGGGGCGATGTGGTAATCGAATCCAAGGAAGGCGAGGGGACCTTGGTCCGTCTGTTGCTGCCTTTGGCCGAACCCGCAGCCCTGCCCGCTCAGGCCAATCTTGGACCCTTGCGCGTGCTTTTGGTCGAAGACGATCCGTTGGATGCCGCCCGCGCGCGCAATGCGCTTGGCCCCGAAGCGGTGGTGACAGAGGCGCGCGATGCACAGCAGGCCTTGCGTATCTTGGCCGAAAGCACACCCTTCGATCTGGTGCTGAGCGATCTGCATTTGCAGGGCGAAGCCGCTGGTTGGCGTATTGCCGAAACCGCCCTGATGCGGGATCCGCGCACCAAGATCGTCGTGGTGTCGGGTCGCTTGCCGGCGCATGACCCGTTAAGCGCCACTTTCCCGGGGCGTGCCTTCTGTTTACCAAAACCCATTAACGCCGCTGCTTTGGCGGATTGTTTGCAAGAAAGACCAAGCGATGACTATTCTGCCTGACGCGCTGATTTTCGACTGTGACGGCACATTGGCTTTGACCGCCGATCTGCATTGGCGGGCTTTTGAACAAGCCTTCGCCGCGCAGGGGCAGAGTTTTGACTATGACTATTTCCACGCCAATGGCGGATTGGCGCGGTTCGATCTGATCGATGGCTGGATCGCGCGCACCGGTGTGGTTGTGGACCGCGATCGTCTGATTGCTGACAGCATTAGTTTCGCGGCTGCTTTGGCGAAAAGCGGTGATCTGGTGTCGGAAAATCCGCCGGTTGCCGGTTTGGCGCGGGCTTGGGGAAAGGACCGTCCCTCAGCTGTGGGGTCGAATGGCGAGCGTGTTGTGGTTGTCGCAACCGTCGAAGGGCTGGGTTTGGGCGCAGTGATCGATACGGTGGTATCGGTTGATGACGTCAGCAAGCCCAAGCCCGCGCCGGAAATGTTCCTGCTCGCCGCGTCGCGTTTGGGCGTGGATCCGGCCCGTTGCATCGTGTTGGAAGACAGCATCCAAGGCCTGCAAGCCGCCCTTGCGGCCGACATGCAGGCAATCGATGTGCGCGAGCCGGAAGGGCTGGCGCAGGTGGCCGCTTTGACGGCGGCGGCTTTGGCGGCTTAAGCCTTAGGTCACGGCAGCCCGCGTCTTGAAGGCGGGCTGATCCCAACGACGATCCGTCAGGACCGCGATCAGGATATCCGCCGCGCGCGTAACATCTTGTTCCGAAACATAAAGCGGCGTGATCCCGAAGCGTAGGATATCGGGCGCGCGGAAATCTCCGATCACCCCTTCGGCGATCAAAGCCTGCATCACCGCATAGCCTTCGGCATGGCGGAAGCTGATCTGGCTGCCGCGTTCACCATGCGCGCGGGGCGTGGCGAGTTGCACCTCCGCAAGTCCGGCAGCTTCGATTTTGGCGATGAACAGATCGCCCAGTTCCAGCGCTTTGGCGCGCAAATCATCCAGATCGACCCCGCTCCAGACGTCCAAGGCGGCATCAAGCGATGCCAGTTGCAAGATCGGCGGCGTGCCGACGCGCATCCGCTCGATCCCTTGGCCGGGGCGGTAATCGGGATCGAAAGCGAAAGGCGCTTCATGGCCCATCCAGCCCGACAGGGCAGGGCGCGCGACATCGGCATGGCGGGGGGCGACATAGATGAAAGCGGGGCCACCAGGACCAGAATTCAAGAACTTATAGCTGCAACCGACCGCGAAATCGGCCTTGCCTTTGGCGACATCCACGCGAAATGCGCCTGCCGAATGGGCCAGATCCCAGATCGCCAGTGCGCCTTTTTCATGGGCGCGCGCGGTGAGCGCGGCCATATCATGCCGCCGTCCGGTGCGATAATCGACTTCCGTCACCATGACGACGGCGGTTTCGTCATTAATCGCCTCATGTACATCTTCCGGTGCCACGACTTTCAGCCGATACTCCGCGCCCAGCGATCCCAGCAGACCTTGCGCGATATATAGATCCGACGGGAAATTCCCGCTGTCCGACAGCACCACGCGCCGTTCAGGGCGCAAGGCCAAGGCCGATGCCAAAGCCTGATAGACCTTGATCGACAGGGTATCCCCCATCACCACCGCATCCTCTTCGGCACCGATCAGATGCGCCACGCGCCGCCCCACACGGCGGGGCATTTCCATCCAGCCCGCGCTATTCCAGCTGCGGATCAAGCCGTTACCCCAGTCCTGCCCGATCGCTTGTGCCACGCGGGGGCCACAGGCCTTTGGCAAGGGACCCAAGGAATTGCCATCCAGATAGATGACGCCTGCGGGCAGATCGAACAGAGCTTTGGTCGCGGCAAAATCGGTGGCCATCGGCGGATCCTTCGGGCGTTTCAAGCGTTATAAAGCCAATGCGTGTCAAATGCGCATTCAGCACGGTGGTATCATGACCCTGCGACAGGCGCCAAGCATCTTGCGCGGCTGCCTTGCGTCTGCGGTATAGCTCTTAACCACCTGCTGTGTAGCGCTTGCCGTGGCGCGGTCACCCCCCTATGGTGCCCCCGCAACCGCGAGGGGAATAGCATGAGCGTCTTTTTGTCTGTGGGCGAGGTCATGGTCCAGCTGTTTGAGGCGGGCAATGGCCAGTGGCGGCTAGGCTTTGGGGGCGATACCCTCAATACGGCTTGGTATGCCCGCGCCGCACTGCCTAAATCGTGGCGTGTCAGCTATTTCACACGTTTGGGGGCAGAGCAGTTTTCGGATGAAATGGAGCGTTTCCTGATCGAAAACGGCATCGAGACCAAGCATATCCGCCGCGAAGCGAACCGCAATATCGGCCTTTATGCGATCCGTCATGATGAGTCGGGCGATCTGAACTTCTCTTATTGGCGCGGCCAATCGGCAGCGCGACGACTGGCCGATCAGCCCGAACAGCTGACGGCGGCTTTCGACGAAGCCCAAGTGATCCATGTCTCGGGCATCACCTTGGCAATCCTGCCGCCTGCCGGACGCGCAGCTTTGATTGCCGAAATGCGCCGCGCCAAGGCTGCGGGCAAGATCGTCTCTTTTGATCCCAATATCCGCGTGCGGCTCTGGGAAGACAAAGCGACGATGCTGGGCTTTGTCATGCAAGCCGCAGCGGCCGCGACCGTCGTTTTCGCAAGCTTCAGCGATGACCACATTCATATCGGGGATGCCACCCAAGAAGAATGCTGCAAACGCTGGCGCGCGGTTTGCAAAGGCGAGGTTGTCGTCAAGGATGGCGCGAATGGCGTGATGCTTGGCACGGATGAGGGGATCACCCATTTCCCCGTCGACCCGATCACCCCGATCGACACCACGGCGGCAGGTGATTCATTCAACGGTGGCTACCTTGCGGCACGGATGCAGGGGCATTCCGCCGCAGAGGCGGTCAGTGCCGGACATGCCATGGCCTTGCGGGTTTTGGCCTATCAAGGGGCCTTGGTTCCGATGGCGGAATTGGCTGCGCGCTAACCGCGCAAAATAGCTCCATTTTCTGTCCGAACCACCCCCTGCCATGGCAAAAACCATAGCAGGGCCTATCTGCTTGTTTTCATTGATCACCACAATATGTATGGAAAGCCCACCGAGTTTTCCCCATCATATTGCGTGCCAGCGTATTGACACTGGCGGTCCTTCTGGCCCAAATGGAGGGGTCATGGACCTGCGGAAGACGCCGTGGGAGAGAAAGAAAAGCACGGTATTCGGAAGACTTCTGATGACCGTTCTTGTTGCCGTTAGGTCCCTTTGCGGGCCGTGGTGACACCCTGCCATGGCAGCACATTTTAACCGTGCAACGCGCGCGGGCAGAGTTCGGGCAGGGATGCCTTGGGCTAGGCCATTGGCGAGCTTTGCACAACAACGACCGGGACCGAGGCATGACCATCACCGTTTATTCCAAACCCGCCTGCGTGCAATGCACCGCGACCACTCGCGCATTGGATGCCCGCGGCCTGAACTATGACGTGATCGACCTGACTCAAGACAGCAGCGCGATGGAAAAAGTCACCGCGCTTGGCTACCGTCAGGCTCCGGTCGTGATCGCGGGCGAAGATCATTGGGCGGGCTTCCGTCCCGACATGATCAGCAAGCTGGCGTCCTAATCGGGTCGCTCGCATGGGGCAGCTGGTTTATTTTTCGTCCGGATCGGGAAATACCGCGCGGTTCATCGCCCAGTTGGGCATGCCCGCCTTGCGGATTCCGATGTCGCCGAAAGATGAAATGCCGCTGCCTGACGCGCCCTATGTCCTTGTTACGCCTACATTTGCGGATGGCGAGGGCAGGGGCGCGGTGCCCAAGCAGGTGATCCATTTCCTGAATGACCCTGCAAGACGTGCAGGCATTCGTGGCGTCATCGCGGCGGGCAATAGAAATTTTGGCGAGACCTATGCCTTGGCGGGCAAAGTGATCGCTGCTAAGTGCCACGTTCCCGTTCTTTATCGTTTCGAATTGGCGGGAACAGTAAACGATGTCAGCCGTGTCCAAGAGGGACTGGCCAAGTTCTGGGGGACGGAATGCTCGATAATGGCGTGAAGCCTGCGTTGGATTACCACGCGCTCAATGCGATGCTCAATCTCTATGATGGAGAGGGAAAGATCCGCTTTGACGCTGACCGTATGGCAGCACGGCAGTATTTCCTGCAGCATGTGAACCAGAACACCGTCTTCTTCCACTCGCTGGACGAGAAGTTGGATTATCTGGTCGAGGAAGGCTACTATGAGGCCAATGTTCTGGATCAATATTCCAAGAACTTCCAACGCGCGATCTGGGATGCTGCCTATAAGGCCAAGTTCCGTTTCCCGACCTTCTTGGGTGCGTTCAAATATTACACCAGCTACACGCTGAAGACCCGCGACGGTCAGCGCTATCTTGAGCGTTACGAAGACCGTGTCGTGATGGTGTCCTTGGCGCTGGCGCGGGGCGACGAAGCCTTGGCGATGCGCCTGATGGGCGAAATCATCGCGGGCCGTTTCCAACCTGCGACGCCCACCTTCCTGAACGCCGGCAAGCAATCGCGCGGCGAGTTGATTTCCTGTTTCCTGCTGCGTCTGGAAGACAACATGGAATCGATCGGCCGCTCGATCAACTCGGCGCTGCAGCTCTCCAAGCGCGGCGGCGGTGTGGCTTTGATGCTGACCAACCTGCGGGAAGCAGGCGCGCCGATCAAAGGCATCGAAAACCAGTCGTCGGGCGTCATTCCGGTGATGAAACTGCTGGAAGACAGCTTCTCTTATGCGAACCAGCTTGGTGCGCGTCAGGGTGCGGGCGCGGTTTATCTGAACGCCCACCACCCCGATATCCTGCGCTTCCTGGACACCAAGCGTGAAAACGCTGACGAGAAGATCCGCATCAAGACCCTGTCGCTGGGCGTGGTGATTCCGGATATCACCTTCGAATTGGCCAAGAAAAACGAGGACATGTATCTGTTCTCGCCGCATGACATCCAGAAGGTTTACGGCGTTCCGTTCTCGGAAATCTCGGTCACCGAGAAATATCAGGAAATGGTCGACGACAAGCGGATCAAGAAGAAAAAGATCAACGCGCGTGAGTTCTTCCAGACCATCGCTGAAATCCAGTTCGAATCCGGCTATCCTTATGTGATGTTCGAAGACACCGTGAACAAGGCGAACCCTGTTCATGGCCGCATCACCATGTCGAACCTCTGCTCGGAAATCCTGCAGGTGAACGAGGCGTCGGAATTCAACGACGACCTCAGCTATAGCCACCTTGGCACCGATATCTCGTGCAACTTGGGCTCGCTGAATATCGCGGCCACCATGGACGGCCCCGATTTCGGCGCGACCATTGAGACCTCGATCCGTGCGTTGACGGCTGTGTCGGAAATGTCGGCGATTGAATCGGTGCCCTCGATCCGTCGCGGCAATGACGAAGCCCATGCGGTCGGCCTTGGCCAGATGAACCTGCACGGCTTCCTGGCGCGTGAACACATCCACTACGATAGCCCCGAAGCTGTTGAATTCACGTCGGTTTACTTTGCAGCGGTCGCCTATCACGCGATCCGTGCATCGAACCTGTTGGCGAAAGAACATGGCAGCACCTTCAAAGATTTCGACAAGTCGAAATATGCGGATGGCTCGTTCTTCGACAAATACGTGACCCGCGATTGGCTGCCGACTTCGGAAAAAGTGACCTCGGTCTTTGACGGGATCGAACTGCCGACCCGTGACGATTGGGCTGCGCTGAAAGACGCTGTCATGAAAGACGGCCTGTATAACCGCAACCTGCAAGCGGTGCCGCCGACCGGTTCGATCAGCTATATCAATAACTCGACCTCCTCGATCCACCCGATCGTGGCGAAAATCGAGATCCGTAAAGAAGGCAAGATCGGCCGCGTCTATTATCCGGCGGCCTTCATGTCGAACGACAATTTGGAATACTACCGCGACGCCTATGAAATCGGCCCCGAAGCCATCATCGACGTCTATGCGGCAGCGACCGAACATGTCGACCAAGGCCTGTCCCTGACCCTGTTCTTCCCCGCGGAAGCCACGACCCGCGACATCAACAAAGCGCAGATCTACGCGTGGAAGAAGGGCATCAAGACCATCTACTACATCCGCCTGCGCCAAACCGCGCTGGAAGGAACCGAAGTGCAGGGCTGCGTAAGCTGCAGCTTGTAATCACACGGACGGTGCGGGGTCTTCCCGCACCATTCTTGTTCTGAGCAAATGATAAAAGAGGAGCCTTCGCCCATGAAGGACCATATGCCCAGCCGGACCGTGCTGAAGGCGATCAACTGGAACCGTCTCGGCGACGACAAGGACCTTGAGGTCTGGAACCGTTTGACCGTCAACTTCTGGTTGCCGGAAAAGGTGCCGCTGTCGAATGACGTGCAATCTTGGGCGACCCTGCGTCCCGAAGAGCGCGAGCTGACCATCCGTGTGTTCACCGGTCTGACGCTGCTGGATACCGTGCAAAGCTCGGTCGGTGCGATCTCGCTGATGCCGGATGCGGTGACGCCGCATGAAGAAGCCTGCCTGACCAATATCGCTTTCATGGAAAGCGTTCACGCGCGGAGCTATTCGTCGATCTTCTCGACGCTGTGCTCGACCAAGGAAGTCGACGAGGCTTTCCGTTGGTCGGAAGAAAACCCGCATCTGCAGGCCAAAGCCAATATCATCCTTGAAAAGTACAAATCGGGCGCCGACCCGATGAAGCGCAAGATCGCTTCGGTCTTCTTGGAAAGCTTCCTGTTCTATTCGGGCTTCTACCTGCCGATGTATTGGTCGAGCCGCGCCAAGCTGACCAATACCGCCGACCTGATCCGCCTGATCATCCGTGACGAAGCGGTGCATGGCTATTACATCGGCTATAAGTACCAGCGCGCCTTGGAAAAGCTGTCGCAAGAACGTCAGGACGAGCTGAAAGATTTCGCATTCGCTCTGATTTTCGATCTTTACGACATCGAACAGAAATACACCGCCGAGTTGTATGACGGTATTGGCCTGACCGAAGACGTCAAAGCCTTCCTGCATTACAACGCCAACAAGGCGCTGCAAAATCTGGGCTATGAGGCCCTGTTCCCGCCGGCGGCTTGCGAGGTCAATCCGGCGATCTTGGCGGCCTTGTCGCCGGATAGCGAAAACCATGACTTCTTCTCGGGGTCGGGCTCGTCCTATGTGATCGGCAAAGCTGTCGCCACGGAAGATGACGACTGGGATTTCTGATCCTTTTCCGGCAGATAGACAGGGCGGGGGTTTCCCCGCCCTTTTTCATGCGCAAAGCGGGGGCGATTATGAGTGCGGCAGAAAAGCAGTTGATCCGGCAAGACTGTCTGGCGAAACGTGACGCTCTCGACCCCGCGTGGCGCGCCGCCGCCTCGGACAGCTTGGCAGGTTATGCCGCTGATCTGGAGATCAAATCCGGCAGCGTGATTGCAGGGTTTTTGCCGATCCGGTCGGAAATCAATCCGCGCCCGCTGTTGCGCGCTTTGGAAGCGCAGGGCTTGCAGCTTAGCCTACCCGCCATTCTGGATACCGAAACCATTGTCTTTCGGGCTTGGGCCAGCGGCGCGCCTTTGGTCGAGATGGGCTTTAAAACCATGGGCCCCGCCGCCGATGCGGCCGAGCTTGATCCGCAGGTGGTTTTGATGCCGCTCGCGGGGTTTGATGCGGCGGGAAACCGTCTTGGCTATGGCGGCGGCTTCTATGATCGGGCTTTGGCGCGGATGTCCGCTCGGGGTTTGCAGCCCAGACTGATCGGCATGGCGTTTTCCGTGCAGGAAGTGGCGCATATTCCGGCAGAGCGGCATGATCTGCCGATAGCCGAAATCCTGACCGAAAACGGCCTGCGTCAGCTGGGCGAAGCCGCCAAGGCCTGATCCAGCAAGGTATTGAAAAGACATGCTGTTGTGACCGGACCGATACCATCGGGCACATGGGTCACAACGGCTGCCTTGCCCATGACGGCTTGCAGATCGACATCGCCCACCAGACCATTTTCGCGTCGGATGATGGATACGTCCAACAAAACCGCGCCTGTGCGGATGTGATCCGCACCGATCAGCCCCGCCACGCCCGCCGCACAGACCAGCGCATCGGCCGCGCGCGTGTGCCGTGCCAGATCACGCGTGGCCGCATGGCAGATCGTGACCGTCGCTTCAGCGTCCAGCAAAAGCTGCGCCAAGGGCCTGCCGATCAAGCGCGAGGCACCGACAAGGCAGATCTCTGCCCCGCGCAGATCGCCCAGAAGATGCTGCAATACCAACAAACATGCCTGCGCCGTTGCAGGTGCGATCCCCGCCGCCGCACCATTCACCAGCGCGCCGCTATTGGCCGGATGCAGCCCGTCCAGATCCAGCTGCGGCCCAATCCATGCGGCGACTTCGGCGGCGCTGGCGCCGTCTGGCAGGGGGAACAGCGGGATCGCGCCATCGGCCCGCGCCGCCAATCCTTCAAGTTGCGCGCGCAAGGCGGCATGGCTTGTCGCATAGGGTTCGGGTGTCAGCGTGATCCCAAGGCTGGCAGCCATCGCCTGTTGTCGCGCCAAATAGGCCGCCATCGGCTCATCGCCTTGGGTGTAAAGCGCGATGCACTGCGGGCCGCGGCCCAGTTTGGCAATTTTGACCGCAATATCTTGGTGCAGCTTTTCGGCAAGGGAATGGCCGGTGAAAATCTGGGTCATGCAGGCTCCGGTGATTTGCGGCAAGATTGCGATAAGCTGCTGGGATAGCAAGTTTTTATTCTGCATCGATTTTGGGCGATCATCGCGCGAATTCAGCGCAGGCCCTGTCGTTTTTTGCAGACATAGTCCCCGAGATTGCTTAGCGGTTGACGCGACTGCGACCCGCTTTCACCTTATCCGAACAGCGGGTCGATATTCGACAAATTGGCTCCAATACCCAGAGGAATTCCATGCGCGTCCACGTTCTTTATGCCCATCCCCAACCGGACAGCCTGAACGCGCAATTGCATCAGATCGTCGTCGAGGAACTGACCCGCGCGGGCCACGAGGTCGACGACCTTGATCTTTACGCCGAAGGTTTCAATCCGGTCCTGAGCCGCGAAGACCGCGACGGCTATCACGATATTCCCTCGAACCGCGCTTTGGTCGACAGCTATGTCGCGCGTCTGCAAGCCGCGGATGCGGTGGTTTTATGCCATCCGGTGTGGAATTTCGGCTGGCCCGCGATCTTGAAGGGCTATCTTGACCGTGTTTTCCTGCCTGGCGTGTCCTTCAAGATGAAAGATGGCAAGCTGGGGCCGGGGTTGGGCAATATCCGTAAACTGGTGACGGTTGCGACTTACGGGTCCAAGCAGTGGCGCGCCGTGGTGCTGGGCGATCCGCCGCGTAAAAATGGCACGCGTTTCTTGCGCGTGGTCTGTTCCCCTAGGGTTAAAGTGGGCTATCACGCGCTTTATGACATCAATAACATCACGCCGGCGAAGATCGACGCCTTCAAAGCCAAGATCCGCCGCGAGATGGCCAATTTCTAAGGGGAAGGCGATGGATCGTCCAACCAGATCGTTGCCACAGGAACGCCGTATATGAGCCTGCAAAGCTATGCCGCCACCCCCTATGTCGCGGCGCCGAACCGGTTATCGCAGCTTATGCTTCTGGTGCTGCCGCCTTTGGTGCTGTTTGCGGGGTTGATGGGCCTTTACGCTTGGGTGCGGGCGGGGTTGCCGGATCACCGTCAATTCCTGATGCCGTCGGGCTGGGCGCTTTGGGATCAGGCCTTCGGGCTGGCCGAAGTGCGCGCCGAACTGTTCGAGCGCGCGCTGACCACTTTGGGCATCGCGCTGATCGGTCTGGCGATTTCCATTCCGCTGGGGATATTGCTGGCGGTCATCATGTTCCGCGCTTTGCTGATCGAACGCGCCATGTTCCCGAATTTGGTGCTGTTGCAAGCGATCCCGACCTTGGCGATCATTCCGTTGATCCAGACGGCTTTGGGGTTCGGGATCTTGCCGAAAATCCTGATCGTTGCGAAATTCACGATGTTTTCGATCCCGATCACCCTGCTTTTGGGGCTGAAATCGGTGGATCGCGGCATTATCGACCTGTTCCGCTTGCAAGGGGCAAGCTGGACCACGATCCTGATCAAGGCCTGCCTGCCATCCGCCGCACCGGCCTTGTTCGCGGGTCTGCGGATCGCGGCCAGCTTGGCGGTGATTTCGGCCATCGTGTCGGAACTGTTCTTCCTTGCCGGACGTGGCGGGCTTGGTCAGATGATCATCAATGCCAAGTTGGATTTCAAATACGAACAGATGTATGCGGGGCTGATTACCGCAACCTTCATGTCGCTTTGCTGCTATATTGCCTTTACTTGGTTGGGCCATCGCCTTTTCGCGGCATGGCATGATTCAGGTGGCAAGCAGGACTAAACCTCCTCCTCCTTAATGTCCTCACTCCACACGGGAGCTTCCAGTGTCCGTTAAATCCGTCAAAACCGCCCTGCTGACCTCGGCCTTGTTGGCTCTGCCGACGCTGGCTTCGGCCTATGAACCGGGTGCTTTCGCCAAGGCCCATTATACCACGCCGCTGGCTGATGTTTGCCCCAGCCCCTTTATCGTGCAGAAGGACTGGCTGGCGCAGGCCGAGCATGGTCCGCTGTATCAGTTGATCGGCGCAGGCGGCAAAATGGAAGGCGGCAGCTATACTGGCCCGCTTGGTTCGACCGGTATCGACCTGCAAATCCTTGAAGGCGGTGGTGGCATTGGTCTGGGCGATGGCGAAACCGCTTATTCCGCGCTGTATATGGGCAATTCCAAAGCGGGCGTGCAGCCGCATCTTGGCTACCAAGAACTTGATAACGCATTTATCTTTTCGAAGCGCTTCCCTGTGGTCGGCGTGATTACCCCGATGGATGTGGCCCCCCAAGGCATCTGGTGGGATGCGGGCACCTATCCCGAAGGCTTCCGGTCTATCGAGGCTCTGAAAGCCTTCGCCGATAGCGGCAAGGGCAAGATCTATGTCTCGACCATTCAGCGCACCTTCGGGCTGTATCTGGTGCAGCAGGGCGTCAATCGGGATGCTTTTGTCGAAGGCTATAAGGGGGATGGCGAGAATTTCGTCACCAATAATGGCACCTGGCTGAACCAAGGCTTCGTGACCTCGGAACCCTATGCCTTTGCCAATGGCAACAACTGGGGCAAGCCGATCAATGCGGCCACCGTGGGCGAGCTGGGCTACGACAATTATACCGGTATGCTGTCGGTCGCGACCAACCGCATGGATGAACTTGCGCCTTGCCTTGAAAAGCTGGTGCCGGTGATGCAGCAAGCCGTGGTCGATTTCGCCCAAGACCCGAAAGAGGCTCTGGATACCATCTTTGCCTTCAACGAAGGCGGTTATGCGACGTCGTGGTGGAAGACCCCGATGGCGAAGCTGGAATATTCGTGGAAAACCATGGTCGAACGGGGTGTTCTGGGCAATGGCCCGAACGATACCATCGGTGATTTCGACATGGAGCGCGTGGCCAAGATGGCGGCAACCGTCAAGCCGTGGCTGGACGAGCGTGCCGATCCGGAAGTAACGCCGGAAATGGTTGTGACCAACCGCTTCATCGATCCTTCAATCGGCCTGAAGAAGTAATCGCGAAGGGGCTGCCTTAACCGGCAGCCCCTTTTTCTGTGCGAGATGCAAAATCCAGAAGGTTTTGCAACAGCTTGGCCCGCGTCAACGCACCGACAGAGCCATGCTTTGGCGTGGCATGGCTGGCAATCGCCGCTACGTCATCCGCCAGATCGGATACCATCTTGCCCTGATCGTCATAGGTAATTCCGACACCGATCGCGACCACGCCGTGGCGCAGCATATCGGCGCGGATCAGGTCCGGCTGACCGGCGGCGGCGATCACCACATCCGCCTGACGGGTCAGCGCAGCCAGATCGGGGGTTTGGCGATGTGCCAGAATAACTGTCGCATCAATACCTTGCAGGCTTAACAACATGGAAAGCGGACGACCGACCAAAGGCCCCCGACCCAGGATCACCACCCTCTTGCCCGCAAGGGCAATGTCATGCGCTTGCAGCAGCGTCAGGATGCCATTGGGAGTGCAGGGCAGGACCGTCGGGCGACCCGCCAGCAGCGCGCCCAGATTGATAGGGTGCAAGCCGTCGATATCCTTATGCGGGCTGACTTCGGCCAGATGGCGCGCTTCATCCAGATGGGCGGGCAGGGGAAGCTGCACCAAGAAGCCGTGCACAGAGTCATCCGCATTCAGCGCCGCAATTTCAGCCGACAAATGCGCGGCGCTGCAATCTTCCGGCAGTAGCACTTCCCGCGACTGAATGCCCAAAGCCGCACAATCGGCATGTTTGCGGCCCACATAGCTGCGGCTCGCAGGGTCATCGCCGACCAGAACCGTCACCAGACAGGGCGTAATCCCGCGCGCTTTCAGGGCCAGAACCTGTGCTGCCATATCGGCGCGCAGCGTGGCGGCCAAAGCATCGCCATCAAGAAGGATTGCCATATCAGGCCTTTCTCAGGTTTTGGGGGCGCTCGACTCGTGCCAATCGGCAAACAGCTTGTTGCCCGCCCAAGTGAAGGCGACATAGACCGCCAATGACATCAGCGTCGCCACCAGAATGCCCGCATACATCTGTTCGTATTTGAAATCGATCTTGGCATTGATGATCATCTGACCAAGCCCGCCACGTCCGGCAAGGAAGAACAGTTCCGACACGATGGCGCTGAGAACGGCCATGGATGCCGCGATCCGAAGCCCCGAAAACAGCGCGGGCGCCGCGGCGGGCAGGCAGGCCTTGACCAAGGTCGTCGTCCAGCTGGCCCCTTGCAGGCGGAACAGGTTGATGATGCCGCGATCCACCGATTTGAGGCCCAAAAGCAGGGTGATCGGGATCGAAAACAGCGTGAAATTGGCCACGATCAACACTTTGGGCAGCAAGCCAAAGCCCAAGGCGGTCTGGATCAGCGGGATCACCGCCAAGGTCGGGATCGCTTGGTTCAGGACGATATTGGGGAAAAGCGCACGTTCCAAAATCACGTCACGGAACATGATGATGGCCAGAAGCATCCCCAAAGGCATCGAAATCGCCAGACCGGCCAAGGCAATCCCCAAGGTGGTCAGCGCGCGTTCGGCGATTTCCGCACGAACCTCGGCAATGCCGAAGGCCTGTTCCCACAAGGCCCAACCCGAGGGCATCAGGAACTGGCGATGCGCGGGCAGACCTGATCGCACCCAAGCATAGATCAGCGCCAGACCGATGAAAAACACCAAGGGCGGCAAGATCACCGCCAAAAGCCGCATCGCGCCACCCTTGGGTTTGACGAAAGGGATCGCGGGATAGGTTTTGCGCGACGACATCAGATCAATCCTCGATCGCTTGGCGCAGGGCCACCGAAATCTCGCCGCAAAGCCGCGTGAATTCAGGGTCATAGCGAAGGCTTTCGTCGCGCGGATAGGCGAAGGGGATATCATAGACCTGTTGGATCTTGCCCGGCCTGCGCGACATCACGATGACCTTGGTGGACATATAGACCGCTTCGGAAATCGAATGGGTGATGAACAGGCCGGTGAAACCTTTCTGAAGGTAAAGCGAGATCACCTCATCATTCAGACGCTCGCGGGTGATTTCGTCCAAGGCGCCGAAAGGTTCGTCGAACATGAAAACCGACGGGTTCAGCGCCAAGGACCGCGCCAGCGAGACCCGCATCTTCATGCCGCCCGACAGCCGTTTGGGGTAGTGGTTGGCAAAGCCCTCCAGACCCACCATGTTGATCTGTTCCAGCGCGATGCGCTTGCGATCCGCCTTCGGCACGCCGCGCAATTCCATCAGCAATTCGACATTGCCCAGCACTTTGCGCCACGGCAGCAAAGTCGCATCCTGAAAGGTATAGCCCAGTTGCGAACGGTCCACCTGCACGGTGCCCTCCGAATGGGGCACCAGACCGGATGCGATCTTCAGAAGGGTTGATTTCCCGCAGCCCGATGGGCCGACGATGGAGACGAATTCACCTTTGTTGATGGTCAGCGACACATCTTCCAGCGCCAAGGTGCCATCGGCGAAACGCATCGAGACCTTGTCGAAGACAAGAGCCGGTTCAGGGGACAGTAGGCTTTGGGTCATGGGTCAGTCTTACCGGCGGAATGAAGGGAAATCCAAGGCAGGGATATGCGCATTATTGGGCGAAAAGATAGGTCTTTCCGGCCACAGGCTGCCAATCGGGGTCGCTCCAGGCGATCATCTTGCCGGGGTTCATCAACCCCTTGGGATCGGTTTCACGCTTGAAGGCCAACTGGGTCGGGTTGGTTTTCTTCATGCCCCCTTCTTCCAGCGTGATGCGATGCGGGTTGAAGACCGGCAGGCCAAGTTCGGTTTCCAAGATGACGATGATCTCTTCCAGCC
>DALYSR010000016.1:0-11966 GCA_031991825.1 Paracoccaceae bacterium | reverse complement strand
TCCAGCCGCGCGTTGGTGGTATGACGCACCAAAGGCATGCAAACCGGTGAAATCACCCCGTCGAAACGGGTGAATTCGTAATGCAGCATCAGCTCGTCGCCAAAGCGCGCCTTCACTTCGGCATATTTTTCAAACATCTGCGGCCGCGGCATCATCATCTGCAAATAGGTGATCGAGGCATCTGTCCGGATCGCGCGCAAGGTGGTGTGGTTCCACGCAAGTTCAAACGCCGCGACCAATTTCGCGCCTTCGGGCAAAGCGTCATAGCGCAGGCGAAGGGTCGCGCCGTCAAAGGCATCGACTTGGGCCAACAGCGCGTCCAGATCGGCTTTCGCGACGGTGACGGCCAAAAGCGCTTCGCCGTCCAGCAGATAGGGACGATGGCGCGTGAAATAAAGGCTGGGGATTTCGGCTTCGAAGGTCGACATCATCCGCTTCAAAAGCGCGTTGTCATCGCCGATCTGCAAGGCCAAGCGGCAGCAATGTTCGTAAGTTTCGGTGCCGATCAGCACATCGACCCAATCGGTCGCCGGATCGCAGGGCATTTCGACTTCCAAGATCACCCCGTTGACGCCGTAAGCATGGGCGGCCTTCGAGATGTCTTCCGGACCGATAAGATCGATGATGCGCGGCGTCTCCTCCAAGGTTGCCAACCGCAAGCGGCGGATATTGGCGGGATTGCGCAAGCCACCCCAACGCACCGCGCCCACGCCGCTGGACCCGCCCGCGATGAAACCCGCGATGGTGGCCGATGCCACGGTGGAGGGGAACAGACGGATTTCCTTGCCTTGCGCCTGCAGCGCATGGTCGATGGCTTCGATTATCGCGCCACCTTCGGCAATGAAGTGATCCTCATGGATCGCCAGCACGCGGTTCAAATGCTTCATATGCAGCACGACGCCACCCTGCAGCGGCATGGCTTGGCCGTAATTGCCGGTGCCCGCGCCGCGCGTGGTGACCGGCACGTCGAATCTATAGCAGGTGGCCAGCACCTCGATCACCTCGTCAACACTGCGCGGGCTGACGATGAAATCGGCGCAGACCTGATCTAAAATCGGCTTCAGGATCGGGCTATACCAATAGAAATCACGGCTTTTTTGCTGCAGCGTCTTCGGCGTGTCATCGATTTCAAGATGCGCTAAAGCGGCCTTGCAGGCGGCAATATCGGGGGTGCGAGCGGGGGCGGTCATAACAACTCCGACATTACGGTCTGGTGGTGCGTGGATTTAGGGGCAAGCGGGGCGCTGGTGGCCAGCAATTGACCATTGCGGATCACGCTGCGGCTTTGCGTCAGGCGCGGGGTCATCAGGTCCAGCCAGTCCTTGGCCTCGAGCACGACCAGATCGGCGGCGCGGTTCTTGGCGATCAGCCCGTGGTCGGTGATGGCGCAGGCTTTGCGCGCCGCCAGATACTGCCCTGCCAGCCAGTCGGGCAGCTCGGTTTCCAGATGGCACAGGCGCACGGCGGCTTGGAACACCTCGATTGGGTCGTAATCGCCATAGGGATAGAAGGGGTCCTGCACATTGTCGGATGCGAAATGGACAGAGACACCCGCTTGATGCAGCGCCCGAGCGGCGGTCACGCCGCGCAGACGCGGGCTATGGTCAACGGCCCGATCTTGCAGGAAAAGATTGGAATGCGGCAAGGAAATGATATGCACGCCCGCCGCTGCGGCCTTGGCGATCACGCGGTCTTGGGTGGGGTGATCCATCGCCGAAAGCGCACAGCAATGGCCTGCCACCACGCGGCCCGTGAAGCCTGTGCGCAAGATGGCATCGCAGATCAGTTCAAGTCCTGTCACGCTCGGGTCCATCGTTTCGTCAACGTGGAAATCGACGTCCAAGCCGTGGGCCGTGGCCATTTCGAACAGGCGGTCCAACCGTTCGGGTGTCGCGGTATGATCGGGGATGAAGCAGCCCAAAACACCGCCTGCCGCAGCCACATCGGCCACGCGTT
Source organism: Paracoccaceae bacterium (assembly GCA_031991825.1). Lineage (GTDB taxonomy): Bacteria > Pseudomonadota > Alphaproteobacteria > Rhodobacterales > Rhodobacteraceae > Pseudotabrizicola. Next base: position 10,010 of record DALYSR010000016.1, on the reverse strand, counting down.
GGGGGAAATCATCGCCCAAGACCCGATCGATGGACATCAGGGCCACGATCTGGATATCGATCCGCCCCGCCCATTCGGCGCGCAATTGCTTGAGCACCCGCCAAGACAGGCTTTGCGACGGCAGCACCGGACTATCCAAGTGACTGCGCAAGGCGCTGGTGCCATGAGCGAAAGCGCGTGCCAAGGCTTGGCTCATGCGGGCGTGCAGGTCGGTATCGTTCCAATGCGCGCTATCAGCCCAAGCAAGTCCCACCGCATCCATCAAGCCGCCCGCAGGCAATCCGGTACGGCGCACGGAATAGGCTTTGTCCAGATGGACGTGACTGTCGATGAAGGCAGGCAGTGCGATTTTGCCTGCCAGATCAATCTGATCGGCATCGTTATGCGGGTCTTCGAACAGCCCTTCGGAACTGATGCCCAGATCGTAAAGGCCAAGTCCGGTCTCCGGATTCACCCATTTTGGCGTGAAGCCTTCGACCAAAGCGGGGAGTATTGCGGCGTTGCGCAGGGTCAAGGTCATGCCACGTTGCCTTCAAACGGAATCGCGTAATCGGCCACTTCCTGCAGCAGCACGGCATAGCGTTGCACCGCATGGTCGATCAATTGCCGCCCGATATCGGTGCTTGCAAGGGCGGCATTGCCAGCCGCCCCTTCGGGATGCAGATCCGCCATCGTCCAGCCCGCGCCGACCGGACCGGTGATCCGCAAAATCTGGTTTTCTTCCATCACCTTGCGCGAGGCGGGTACGAAGTTCTTGGCATAGCTCATATCGACCAGATCGGGGCGGTAATGCAGCATGGCGGCGGTTTCGACCAGGCCGCCGTGAATGCCGTCGGCCGCTTCCGAGGCAGGCAACAGACCTTCGGGCACGCCCATCGACATCCAGCCCGCAACGACGCAGAACATGCCCAGCTCGATCCGCAAAGCGCGCGCCGTCAGTTGCAGCACCGGCACATTGCCGCCATGCGCATTCAGGATCACCAAGCGGCGGATGCCCGAGGCATGCAGGCTGCGGCCAAGCTGCATCAGCATCGCCTGCAAGGTCGCGGCATCAAAGCTGAGCATTCCCGCAAATCCGGTATGTTCGTCCGATTTGGCAATCGCAAAGCAGGGCAGTTGCAGGATCGTGGCACCTTCCACCAGTGCCGCCGCATCTGTCGCGATACATTCGGCCAAGACCGCATCGGTGTTCAACGGCAGATGCGGGCCATGCTGTTCGATGGCGCCGATGGGCAGCAGAGCCACCGTTCTGTCGTCCACGAGTGCCGAAAGCTCGCGAGCTTTCAGGTCTCCCCAAAGGTGATGCGCCATGATATTTGTCCGATTATCGACCGACTGTTCGTAAATCGTGACAAGCTAAGGCCCCAGCGTCAAGGAGTTGGGGGTAAGATTTCCATCAATCCCAAGACTTTGCTTTAATTCTGTGCAGTTTGCCGAAGGTTGAAAGGGGCAATTGCCTTGCGCTAGACTTCCTTACCCATGCGCGCTGGCCGAACTGCCTGTCGCGCCCCTCTTGAAAGGCCGAAGCGACGTGACGCAACCCGCTCTGCACCACCGCTTGGCGGCGGATGATAAAGAAATCTCGCTTACCTTCGGCAAGGGTTTGTCGGTGATGATGGCATTCGAAGGCACCCGTGCCGATCTGACCATTGCCGAGATCGCTGAAAAAATTGGCCTGAATCGCGCCGTTGCCCGCCGTTTAGTGCGCACATTGGAGCAACTGGGCTTTGTCGTGCAAGATCGCGGGCGCTACCGGCTGACGCCTCGGGTTCTGGGTTTGACGCGGGGCTTCATGGAAAGCCACTCGATTCCACGCGTCGTGCAGCCCGTTTTGCGCGCCGCCTCGATCGAGATCGGGGAATCAGTGTCTTTCGCGATGCGCGACGGCGAAGAGGCGGTCTATGTCGCCCATGCCTTCGTGCCGAGCCGATTCACCTTGAATATGGTGACTGTGGGCAGTCCCGCCCCCTTGCTGCCCACGGCAATTGGACGGGTCATCATGGCCTTTTTGCCACAATCGCAGGTGGATCAGATCCTGCTACAGGCCGAACAGGTGCGGTATACCGATCAGACCCAGACCGATCCGGCCGCGCTAAGAACCCAATTGCGTGACATTTCCTTGCGCGGCTTCGCATGGCTGCAATCTGAATATGTTGAAGGAGTCGCGTCACTTGCGGTTCCGGTGTTCGATCCGCAACGCCGCATCATCGGGGCGGTATCCATCATTTTCCCGTCTGGCCAATATTCTGCTGCACAGGTTGAGACGGAATTTGTGCGACATTTGCAACATTGTGCGGAAGCGGTTGGCAGTGTTTTCTAATCCGCGTTTTTTCGCTTACGTTTTATATTCATAAGTTGGAAACTATTTTTATTATATATGATTAATTGCAGGCATACTGAGCTGCCTTGGAAGGTAACGCTGGAGGAAAGGCGTGTCGTGGCAACGATTGCAGTCATATTCGGAAGTATCACCGGACTTCTTGTCACCGCGATCGCAGTGATCATGGGTGCAAGCCATTCGACCGTGGCGCTTGTCTGGTTGACTGGTAGCCTGTGGGGGCTGGTCAGCTTCATGACCGCGGGCTGGCTGTGTCGGGGTCGTTGCGGGAATGCGGGTGATATGATTGCCGAGGATCTGCGGGCCCTGCGGCAGATGCGCTCTGTCTGGCAGAAATGATCATCACTTTCGAGATGAAAAAAGGACAGTGTTGGGGCACTATCCTTTCTCGGTGATGAAACTTTTTCCGCTCTTGATGGCAGTATGTCTGGGAAACTCGTTACGGCGACTTCAGTAAGCGCGGCTCAGCGTCTGCAGGCAGATATCACCCATTAGGACGTTATACAGGCGCGGCAGGCGGTTAAGGCCGGTGCGGATCATGAAATCCCCGACCGGAGTCAGGCGCGGATCGCGGACGCTGGTGCCTTGGGTCAACTGGCTTTGAAAATGACGGGCCGGCGCATCCATCCAGACACAGCGGAAACGCAGTTCCTGATAGCTTTGGCCGGCGGCATTGACGCGGGTCAGACGCAGGATGGCCGGACCTTGGCTGGTCAGACGGATAGCAAGGAACAAGACCAGTCCGATTGACAGAATCAACGGCGCTGCCAGAAGAATGGTGAAACGCTCGACGAAGGAACGAAGCGTGTCGGCTTGCTTCGTCACGGCGGCGAGGGGGGTTCTACCTGCCGGCGGCATCGCTATGTCCTGAACGTCGAAATCCATAATAGGCTCCAGAAGCAAATCTTAAATCTGTAACTACCGTCTTCATAAGAATTTAAGACCATTTTGGGCGCTTTCTCTCCATTCCCCAAAATGGGGGAATTGGTGAATGTCAGAGATATGATTGATCACATATAGATCTAGTGCATTGTATATAAATGATAAATTATATTGATAACGCGTGTGTTTCGCCAAGGCTGATTGCGCGACTTAACCCATAGTCGAACGATAGATGCCGTATCGCCCCTTGGGGGGTATTTGGCATGAATGCCGCAGCGGCAGCTACGCTTGCGCGGAATGGGTGCATTTCTGTTAGGCAAGCGTCAGCCTGCTCGCTATCCTGCCCAAAAAATTGAGGGGTCGAGGATGTTTGACGCTACCGCTTTTCCGCAGGCCCTCTTACAGCGCTGGAGCGGGATATTGCGTATGCTGTGCGATGGCACGGCGGCGCAAGGCGTCATTCTTCAGGCAATCGATGGTCAAACCATTGCAGGGCATGGTCGCGAGATCGGCCAAGCGCTGGATTGGTATCTGGTGGATACCGGCAGGCCGTGGCTGGATCAGGAAGCGGATCATAGCACTTTGGCTTTGCCGATCCGCACGCCGGATGGGCAGCCAGCGATGATTTTACGGCTTTATGCGGATAAACCTGCGGCTTTCACCGTGGCGCATCAGGAATTGGCGGCAGAGCTGGCGAGGTCCATTCGCGACAGCGTTGCCCTTCATATCATTGATACATCTGAAGAAACTGACCTGAAGACGGCGCTGCGTCTTGCGGGAAAGGCGCGAGAACAGACCGAAAGCCGCTATCGTTTGGTGATTGAAAACACCATGGATGATTTCTTCATCCATGACGAGAACGGGCGTTTTTTAGATGTGAATGAACAGGCCTGTCGCAGTCTGGGCTTCACGCGCGCCGAGTTGATGGCGTTGTCGCTGCCCGATCTATCGCGTGAAAAGCCTTCGGCGGAACAGCAGGCGCTGTGGGATCAGATGACGACCGGCGTGGCGGCGCGGGTGTCGGTTCATCATACGCGCAAGGACGGTTCGAAACTTCCCGCCGAAGTGATGGTTTCGTGTCACGAGGTTGACGGCAGGAAAATTTATGTCGGTTTCGCGCGCAACATGACCGGATATGTGCAGTTGCAAGCGCGGCTAGAGGCGTTGAATGCCGATCTGGAAGCGCGGGTCGAGGCACGAAGCCGCGAAGCGCAGATTGCCACCGAACGGATGCAGGCAATTCTGGATTCGGTGGAAGATGCCATCATATTGCGTGATGCGCAGGGCGATGTGGTGTTGATCAACCGTGCGGCGGCAATGCTGTATGATCGGCCGGTGGATCAGGTATCGGGGCTGGCCTTTGCCGAACTTGTCGGGCCCGCTTTGGCCGCGCGTGATGAACAAGCGCGCCAGTTGATGCTGGAGAGCGGCGCGCCTGTCACCCAAGAGGAACGCGCGCCGCTCAGCCTGGGCAATCGCACGCTTTTGACCACCTGCTCGCCTTGGCGCGACACGACGGGGCGGATCGTCGGCATTGTCAATGTCTCGCATGATATCACCGCGCAGAAGAAAGTCGAAACGGATCTGAGAATTGAGCGGGGTCGGCAGATGCTGGCGGCCACCGTGGGGCGTCTGGCGGTGATGGAACATCGGGCGGCGGCACCGGATGTGATCGGCAATGCGGAATTGACCGAACTGTTCGATATCGGCGCGGATCCATTGACCTTGCAAACCCTGTCGCGCCGCGTCCATCCCGAGGATCGGGCCGTGGTCGATGGCGCCTATGCGCAGGTGATGCAGGGGGACGAACGTCGCGATGTTCACTTCCGCATCCGCACCCGTGATGGCGAAACGCGCTGGGTATCGGCCGCCGCGCGCGTGGTTGATGGCGGCGATACCGCGTCAAGCCGAATGATTGCCGTCTTCCGCGATGTGACCGAAAGCCATATCAACGAATTGCGCCTGCGCGAAAGCTATGAGCTGTTGCTGCGGGCGGAACGTTTGGCGCGGATCGGCTCGTGGCGGCTGTCGGCGGATACGGGGCGCTTCTGGTCATCGCAGACCATGCTGGAAATGAACGGCGTGCCGCCGGATCAGGAAATCACCATCGAACGGCTGCGCCATATGATGCCGGAAGAAGATTTCCTGCGGGTGGGGGCGGCAATCCGGCGGTGTCTGGAAAGCGGCACCCCCTATGCACTTGATGTCGCGCATAAATCCGCATCTGGGGGCACCTTCGCGGCCGCTATTCGGGGCGAGGCGATCTATGATCCCGATGGCCGCATCACCGGCGTTGCGGGCACCGTCCAAGATGTCAGCGAACGCGAGGCGGCACGGGCGCAATTGACCGCCATTGCCGATAGTTTGCCCAATGGCGCGATCTACCGGCTTGATAACCTGTCCCCCGAAATCGGCGGGGATGGCCGCAATCTTTCGCGCGATATGCGGGTGTCTTACGTGAGTGCGGGGATCGAAAGCCTGATCGGCGTTTCTGCGGAAGTTTTGATGAATGACGCGGGGCGTTTGATCAACGCGGTCCATCCCGCCGATCGCATGCGTTTCATCGAAACCTCGCGCAAGGCCACGCTGGCGAGCACCACCTTCGAATGTGAGTTCCGCCTGATCAAACCGTCGGGGGAAATCGTCTGGCTGGAAATTCGGTCAGCCCCGCGTCAGACCGAACATGGCGTTGTCTGGGACGGCATCGTGATGGACGTCACCGAAGATCACGCCGTGGCGGCGGCACTGCGGCAGGCAAAGGAAGATGCCGAAGCTGCCGAACGGGCGAAATCCGATTTCCTTGCCACCATTAGCCATGAAATCCGCACACCGATGAATGCGGTGATCGGCATGACGCGTCTGGCCCTGCGCACCGATCTGTCGCCGCGCCAGCGCAATTATTTGGGCAAGATCGATACGTCGGCGCGGATATTGCTGGGGATTATCAACGACACGCTGGATTTCTCGCGGATCGAGGCGGGCGCCTTGGAGCTGGAGGATATCGATTTCTCGCTTGAGACGCTGCTACAGAACCTTGCCAGCGCAACGACTTTGGCGGCCGAAGACAAGGGGCTGGAGGTGGTGTTCAGCCTTGGGGCCGATGTGCCGCGTCAATTGCGTGGCGATCCTTTGCGGCTGGGGCAGGTGCTGACCAATCTGGTCGGCAATGCGGTCAAGTTTACCGAACGCGGCGAGATCGAGATTTCGCTGGTCCAATTGCCGGCCCCGATCGGCGCGCCGCGTATGCTGCGATTTGCCGTGCGCGACACCGGTATCGGCTTGGAACCCGAACGGATGGCGGCGCTGTTCACCCCCTTCACCCAAGCCGATAGCCGCATCGCGCGGCGCTTTGGGGGCACGGGTTTGGGGTTGTCGATTTCAAAGCGCTTGGTTGAAATGATGGGGGGCGAAATCGCCGTCTCTAGCACTTTGGGGCAGGGCAGCACGTTTTCCTTCACTTGGCCGCAAGGCGTGGTGGGGGAAAAAGCCCCGCCTCGTGTGAGCGGCTTTGGCAATCGCCGTATCTTGGTCGTGCATCACAATGATGCCGCGCGCAACAGCCTGACCGCGATGCTTGGCCAATTGGGCCTGCAGGCCTATGGCGTATCGGGCGGCGTTGATGCCTTGGACGCGCTTGGCGAGGCGGTTGAAGATGGCTGGCCCTATGATCTGGTCTTGATGGACTGGCGGATTCCGGGCCTGTCGGGCCTTGAAACCGCGCGGCTGATCCGCACCGATCCGCAATTGCGCGAGACGGCAATTATCGCTCTGACCACCGCGCAGGCCCGAGAGGAAATGCAGCGCTATGTCGAAAGCCTGCCATTGCAGGGGATTTTGACCAAAGCGGTGACGGATTCGATCCTGTTCAATGCCTTGCAGCAGGTGTTCACCCCCAAGACCGCGCTGGCTGTCGAAGCGGCCGAGGTGGCGGCGCAGATGGCGACCGATTATCCGTCGATCCTGCGCGGCGCGCGGGTGCTGGTGGTGGATGACAACCAGTTCAACCTTGAGGTGGCGGCGGATTTCCTGTCGCTGGCGCAGGTCGATGTGACCTTGGCCGCCTCGGGTCAGGCGGCTTTGAGCGAATTGACGCGCGGACGTTTCGATATTGTCCTGATGGATATGCAGATGCCCGAAATGGACGGGCTGGAGACCACGCGGCGCATCCGTGAAAATCCGGCGTGGCGCGATATTCCGGTGATCGCGCTGACCGCACAGGCGCGTTTGGAAGACCGCGAGGCCACATTGCGGGTCGGTATGGCAGAACATCTGGTCAAGCCGATCGACGAGGTGCAGCTTTATCAGTCTTTGGCGCGCGTCTTGCATCGAAAATCCAAACCCGAGGTGGTGACGATCACGCCGCAGCAAGCAGGCCAACCCGCCCGTGCCGTTCCGCGCGGCCCGGCGGCGAATTTCGCCAAGACGATGGCGCGGGTGCGCGGCGATGAAATCCGTTTGCGCCGGATGCTGGATCTTTTCGTCAGTGATTTCACGCCCGCCGTGGCGGAATTGGAAAAAGCTGCGGCGATCGGCGATCTGGCAAGTCTGGGCCGCATTGCGCACCGCGTGCGCGGCGTTTCGGGCTATTTTGCGGCCGAAACGCTGATGGCTGCCGCAGTGCGGCTTGAAGCCTTGATCGCAGAGAGCAGAGTGGAAAGCGCGGCGGGTCAGGCAACGGTCCTGAGCCATGCTTTGACCGAGGTGCTGGCGGCCTGTTCCAAGGCCTTGGAACGGCTTGATCGCGGTGAATCCCTTTGAAGACATGAAATACTCTGAATATTATATTATTTTAAATCAGTGTATTGCGTGTATTTCGCCCATCTGTATCCGACATTTTCTACTTTAGGGGGTGCTATTCCCCCATTTTGGGGAATGGAGCGAGTCGTCTCCATTGGGCAATGTCAGCATATGCAGAACGAAAAAACTGCGGGACTGGAAAGACGCTAGACCTTGCCCCGATTTCCTCTGTCAATTGCCGCGCTGCGGCGAAGTTCAACGTTGTAACCTTTTGTGCGTTTTTTGCGCTGCGTTCCGTTGTTTTTTGAGTTTCGTTTGGAACTCGCAGCCGATTCGATTGTTCTTGAGTAACGAGTGTGCCGTCTGACGGCGTGTAAGGAGCTTGCACCGGACAGTCCGCTGTCTGTGCAAGCTCTCTTCTACGTTTATTCCACTTACATTGTTCCCCAGTTGGTTGGCGGAGGCGGCATGAAGCGAGGAATTAGGGAGGCGACGTTGGGTCGCTATTGGCTCGCACTTGCGGGCTTTTTGGCGTTTCTGATGGTCTTAGGTCCGGCGCCGGCCCAAGCGGCAGATGTTCTGCTGCGTTTAAGGTTGCCGGATGGCAAGGTGATCGGGTTCACCGAAACCCAGCTGCGGGGGATGGACTGGACCGCGATCACCACAAGTTCGCGTTGGGTCGAAGGCGTGAGGCGCTTCGAAGGGCCAAGCCTGAAGGCCGTGTTATTGGCCAGCGGCTTGCCCGAAGCCGATCTGCGGCAGCGCAGCTTGTTGCTATCGGCGTTGAACGACTTTCACATCGGGGTAGAAGGCGGGGATGCATGGACCTACAATCCGATCCTGGCGCGCACCATCGACGGAGAGCCGATGCGCGTGCGCGATAAAGGCCCGCTTTGGTTGGTCTATCCGCGTGATAGCCATCGCGAATTACAGAATTCTTTGGTCGATGAACGCTGGATTTGGCAATTGTCCGAAATCACGATCCGCTGATGAGGATACGCGCCTCATATGTTGCAGGGCTATTTACCATCATTTTCGTGGTGTTGTTTGGCTATGCCTTGATGCAGCTTTTGCAGCTGAATACGGGACTTCGGCGCGAAATCGATGATTCCAAGCTGTGGATTTCGGGGCAGGCCTCGCTTGAAGCGCAGCGGATGCTGCTGGCCGTCGAAGAGGCGGATCGGGTAGAAACGCAAACACCGGCGGCGGATGGCCTGACCCATCTGCAGCTACGCTATGACATTCTACACAGTCGGGTCGATCTGATGCGCCAACCCGCTTTGGCCGAATATTTCATGCAATTCCAAGAAGATGAGCCGATCATGAACCGCATCTGGCGCGATCTTCAAGCGCTGGAAGAAATGGTTTACGACACAAGCACTCCGCCTCCGGTGACCCGGATGCGGGAAATGGCTGTGAAGGTGTCGGATGATCTGCAGGGGATCAATGTTTCGACGGCATTGGAACAAAGGGTCAGCCAGTTCCGTCGGCGCGATGTCGAACAGCGTATGATCGAGATCGCCTTGGTGGCGATCAGCGGCATCTTTATAGCCACGATGGCGATGGTGGTGATGCTTTGGCGCAACCTTCGGCGGTTGCAGCGTGCCAAACATGAGCTTGAAGTCCATCGTCGCGATCTTGAAGCAAGGGTTGAACAGCGCACGCGCGAACTGGCATCGGCCTTGGATGTGGAACGCCGCGCGCGCGCCGCGTATCAAAGCTTCGTGGTGACCGTGTCGCACCAATTCCGCACACCGATTTCGATCATCCATATGATTGCACAGCGCCAATTGCGCAGCTCCGAATTGTCGCCGCCGGATGTGTTGCGGCGCAAATTCGCGACAATCATGGAATCCACGGACCGGCTGGAGCGGATCGTGGGCGGATTCCTGACGCAAGCGTCGATTGAAACCTATGATGAAATACCACCCAAGCGATTGATTGACTTGCGCGATGTCATCGATGCCGCCGTCACCGATGCCAAGCGCCAATTTAGCGATCGGGTGATCGTCACGACCCATTCGGGCGGCGATATGTTGGTCGAAGGTGACCC
>DALYSR010000015.1:0-40912 GCA_031991825.1 Paracoccaceae bacterium | reverse complement strand
CATCGAGCAACCGGCCAGACGCCATTCGAAGCCCGCATCCAAGAAGATCTGTGCGAGACCTTCTTCTTCGGCTTGCGCGCGGACCAGACCCGAACCCGGCACGACCATGGCGCGCAGGCCGTCCTTGATCTTCTTGCCTTTCAGGATCGCGGCGGCGGCGCGCAGATCCTCGATCCGGCCGTTGGTGCAGGACCCGATGAAAACGGTGTCGATCTTGATGTCGGTCAGTTTCTGGCCAGCGGTCAGGCCCATATAGTCCAAGGCGCGCTTGACGGCTTCGACCTTGCCACCGGTGAAATCTTCAGGGCTGGGCACGACGCCGGAAATGCCCAAGACGTCCTCGGGCGAGGTGCCCCAAGTGACGACCGGTTCGATCTCTTCGCCACGGATGGTGACGACTTTGTCGAAATGCGCGCCTTCATCGGTGAAGAGCGTCTTCCAATAGGCGATCGCGGCTTCCAGCTGCGCGCCCTTGGGGGCATGCGGGCGGCCGGTGACATAGTCGAAGGTTTTTTCGTCCGGTGCGATCAGGCCCGCGCGTGCGCCGCCTTCAATCGCCATGTTGCAGACGGTCATACGGCCTTCCATCGACAATTCGCGGATCGCTTGACCGCAATATTCGATGACATAGCCGGTGCCGCCAGCGGTGCCGGTCTTGCCGATCACCGACAAGGTGATGTCCTTGGCGGTCACGCCCGGACGCAAGGAGCCGGTGATTTCCACCTTCATGTTCAGCGACTTCTTCTGGATCAGCGTCTGGGTCGCCAGAACATGTTCCACTTCCGAGGTGCCGATGCCATGGGCCAGCGAACCAAAGGCGCCATGGGTCGCGGTATGGCTGTCACCGCAGACCACGGTCATGCCCGGCAGGGTCCAGCCCTGTTCGGGGCCGACGATATGCACGATGCCTTGGCGGACATCGGAGACCGGATAATAGTTGATGCCGAAATCCTTGGCATTCTTGTCCAAAGCTTCGACTTGGATGCGGCTTTCGACATTGTCGATTTTGACATCGCGGCCAGCGGTGGTCGGCACGTTGTGATCGGGCACGGCGATGGTCTTTTCCGGCGCGCGGACTTTGCGGCCGGTCATGCGCAGGCCTTCAAAGGCTTGCGGGCTGGTCACTTCATGGACCAGATGGCGGTCGATATACAGCAGGCAGGTGCCGTCTTCCGCTTGGTGGACGACGTGGTCGTCCCAGATCTTGTCGTACAAAGTGCGCGGAGCAGTCATGGCTCTCACCTTAAAATTGGGATGGCTTCAGGGCGTAGTCTTTTGGGCACGCCAAAGCGTGCGATGCGGCATAATGGCACGCGCCAGACAGCGAACGCGCGGCCTGCCGCGTCAAAGATATGCGAGAATGGTGCGGGTCATGCCGAAAAAGCGGGCCGGAAGCCGCGCATGATCGGTAATATTGAAATAGATGAACCCGTGCATGGCTTTCCTATACGACGCTTTTCGAGACGAGGCAAGCTTGGACACTATTTCGGGCTTTTTTACGCAACAATCGCAAAGATCGTGGCGGCTTGGAGCAACTGGCCTTTGGGGTGGGGTCGGAAGACGGCCCGAACGGCGATCTGGCCTTGCGATGGGGCGCGATTGGCGATAATGCCCCTGCCTTGCCTTGATTTGTTGAGATTGCGCTTTTGCGATGCTATCTTTTCAGGGTGGCCCGGCGTCGGGGTTTGATGCGGCGCGCTCATTGGAGGACGAAGTCCTGTCTCATTCTGATCCTGCGACCGGTCTCCCGGTCGGACCTCGCGCCGACCGTCAGGCGGCGCCGGAATATAGTTCGCAAGATGTGCTGGCCGCTGTGCTGGCATCGGTTGACGATGACAAAGCCGAAGAGATCGTTGAAATCGATCTGCGCGGCCGTTCGGATGTTGCCGATTACATGGTAATTTGCTCGGGTCGTTCGTCCCGTCAGGTGGCATCGATCGCTGAAAAGCTGTCGCAACGCCTGAAAGACGATTTCGGCATCCTGTGCAAGATGGAAGGCAAAGAGACCGGTGATTGGGTGCTGATCGATTCGGCTGATGTCATCGTCCATGTGTTCCGTCCGGAAGTCCGCGATTTCTACCAGTTGGAAAAAATGTGGCTGCCGGCAGGCGGTTCGGGCCATCTGGGCCTGACCGAAGAGTAATGCGGTTGCATCTTTGCGCCGTGGGTCGGCTTCGCTCCGGCCCCGAGCGCGAGTTGTTCGACGATTACACCACAAGATTTGACCGGACCGGGCGAGCTCTCTCGCTGGGTCCGTTCGCATTGCACGAGGTCGAGGATAAGAAGAACCTTGGCATGGCGGCGGAAGCGGAATTGCTGGCCAAAGCCATCCCGACGGGTTCGATGATCGTGACCTTGGATGAACGCGGTTCGGTGGTTTCCAGCCCCGAATTCGCGGCCATGCTGGGGAAGTGGCGCGATGGCGGGCGGCAGGATGTCAGCTTTGTTATCGGCGGTGCCGACGGGATCGATCCGTCGCTGCGCGCGAAAGCGGATGCCTCGATCAGTTTCGGCAAGATGGTCTGGCCGCATATGTTGGTGCGGGTCATGCTGGCCGAGCAATTGTATCGCGCCGCATCCATTCTGGCGGGTCTGCCCTATCACCGTGTGTGATCTGGAGCGGCAGGAGCGGGGGCCAGCCCCCGCGCCCCCGGAGTATTTTGAAAAGGTGCAAATCAGGCGCGGCTTTGGGCCCAGTGGCGTTGAGAATCTGTCGCGACGGCGCAGGGGCGGGCTTGGCGGAGGGTTTTGAGGGCCTGGGCGGGGTCCTGGCCTGCGTCCACCATCAGGCGTAGCGCGATCATGCCCGATCTGCCGCAGCCCGCGAGGCAGTGGATGAGGATGCTATGGCCTTTGGTGAGGCGGGTTTGGAAGGCGCGCGAGAGCGCGGGCCATCTGTCGCCGAAATCCGGCGTTGCGAAATCCGTGATGGGCAGGTGTAGCCGGTCTATGCCGTAGAGGGCGAGATCGAAGGCGAGGTCCTTGGCGCCTTGGCTTTGCAATTCCGCTTCTGTTGTCAGCGATATGACGAGGTCAGGTCCCCATGCCAGCAGGGCTTTGAAATCGGCGTCATAGGTGCCGGATCGGCCCGGTTGCGGGCTGATGGCGATGCGGCCGCCGAGAAGCGGGATTTCTGCAAGGGTGAAGGTCATATCTGCCTGCTTCGGGTGGACGTTTGGACCGGAGGTGACTAAGTTTGCCTGAACGGCTGTGGAAGGCAAAATGTCCGAAACTTCAGAGAAATCCTATCAGGTTCTGGCGCGGAAATACCGCCCCGCGACTTTTGCCGATCTGATCGGCCAAGAGGCGATGGTGCGGACGTTGAAGAACGCTTTCGCGGCCGATCGTATTGCGCATGCCTTCATCATGACCGGCGTGCGGGGGGTGGGTAAGACCACGACCGCGCGGATCATTGCCAAGGGCCTGAACTGTATCGGGGCGGAGGGCACCGGCGGTCCCACGACCGAGCCCTGTGGCATTTGCGAGCCCTGTCGTGCGATTGCCGAAGGCCGTCATGTCGATGTGATGGAAATGGATGCCGCATCGCGCACGGGCGTGGGCGATATCCGCGAGATCATCGATTCGGTCCATTATCGGGCGGCTTCGGCGCGGTATAAGATCTATATCATCGACGAAGTGCATATGCTGTCGACCAGTGCGTTCAACGCGCTGCTGAAGACGTTGGAAGAGCCTCCGGCGCATGTGAAATTCATCTTTGCGACGACGGAAATCCGCAAGGTTCCGGTGACGGTGCTGTCGCGCTGCCAGCGGTTCGATCTGAAGCGGATCGAGCCGGAAGTGATGATGGCGCATCTGTCCCGTGTGGCGGGTTTGGAAGGCGCGCATCTGGCGGATGATGCCTTGGCCTTGATCACGCGGGCGGCGGAAGGCTCTGTTCGGGATGCGATGAGCTTGATGGATCAGGCGATCGCGCATGGGGCGGGGGAAACCAGCGCCGATCAGGTGCGCGCGATGCTGGGTCTGGCCGATCGCGGTCGGGTGCTGGATCTGTTCGATCTGATCATGAAGGGCCAAGCGGCAGAGGCTTTGACCGAATTGTCGGGCCAATATGCCGATGGGGCCGATCCGATGGCGGTGCTGCGCGATCTGGCGGAAATCACCCATTGGATTTCGGTGATCAAGATCACGCCTGCTGCAGCGGAAGATCCGACCACGCCGCCGGATGAACGGCTGCGCGGATTGGAGATGGCCGAAAAGCTGCCGATGCGCAGTCTGAGCCGGATGTGGCAGATGCTGCTGAAAGCCATCGAAGAGGTGGGCCTTGCCCCCAATGCGATGATGGCGGCGGAAATGGCGATCATTCGTCTGACCCATGTGGCCGATCTGCCCGATCCGGAAACCGTGGTGCGCCGTTTGCAAAATAGCCAACCGCAACCGCCTGCGGGGGCGTCGGGTGGCGGTGGTGGTGCGGTGGCGGGCGGTCCTGTTGCGGGCGGTGCGCCTGCCGGTGGGCAGGTGATGCATGGCGTGGTCATGCGGGGCCCGATCCGCGCGCCCTCCGCGCCGATGCGCGGGCCGATGATGAATGCCGCAGGTCAAGCCATGGCTTTGGCGCAGCAGACGGTGGTGTACACCAGCTTCGAGCAGGTGGTGGAACTGATCCGCGACCGCCGCGACATGAAGCTGCTGTACGAAGTCGAAGAAGGTGTGCGTCTGGTGCGCTATGCGCCGGGGCGGATCGAGTTCGAGCCGTCCGACAAAGCGCCGAAGGATTTGGCGGCGCGGTTGGGGCAGAAGCTGCAAGGCTGGACCGGTCAGCGCTGGGGTGTTTCGGTCGTGGGGCAGGGGGGCGCGCCCAGCATTGCCGAATTGCGCGATGCCGACCGCCTGCAGGCCGAAGCCGATGCGATGCTGAACCCTTTGGTGCAGGCGGTGGTGACCGCTTTCCCTGGGGCCAAGATCACCGAAATCCGCAGCGCAGCCGCATTGGCGCAAGCCGCCGCCGTTGACGCCTTGCCCGAAGTTGATGACGAATGGGACCCCTTCGAGGACGGCTAATGCCTCGGGTGGTTTGAACGATACGAGAAGGAGACGAAGATGTTCAAGAATTTGGGTGGTCTGGGCGGCTTGGGTGATATGTCCAAGATGATGAAAGCCGCACAGGATATGCAGTCGAAAATGACCGAACTGCAGGATGAACTGGCGCGCATTGTGGTGATCGGTGAATCGGGTGCCGGTCTGGTCAAGGCGCGTGCCACCGCCAAGGGCGAGCTGACCGGCCTGGACATCGATCCCTCGATCTTCGTGGCCAGCGAAAAGGAAGTGGTCGAAGACCTGATCCTTGCCGCGATCAAGGATGCGCAGTCGAAAGCTGCGGATCGTCACAAGGCGGAAATGGGCAAGCTGACCGAAAGCCTTGGTCTGCCCGCCGGTATGAATCTGCCGTTCTAATCTTGCGATCCGGAAAGGTTTTGCCGCGCCATGTCTGAAGCGCCCAAGGATATCGAGGCGCTGATTGCGCTGATGGCGCGCTTGCCGGGCTTCGGGCCGCGTTCGGCGCGGCGGGCTGTGCTGCATCTGCTGAAAAAGCGCGAGGCGGTCATGGCCCCTTTGGCGCAGGCTTTGGCGGGGGTGGCGTTGCAAGCGCGTGATTGCGAGATTTGCGGCAATATCGCCACGGCAGATGTTTGCCCCATCTGCGGGGATCTGTCCCGCGCGACCGGCGAAATCTGTGTCGTCGAGGACGTGGCCGATCTGTGGGCGATGGAGCGGGGTGGCAGCTTCCGTGGCCGCTATCACGTTCTGGGCGGCACCTTGTCGGCGCTGGATGCCATCGGGCCGGAAGAACTGCGGATCCCGCAATTGCTGGAACGAGTGCGGGCCGAAGGGGTGGGCGAGGTGATCTTGGCCTTGAACGCCACTGTCGATGGCCAGACCACGGCACATTACATCGCGGATACTCTGGCGGTGACGGGGGTGCAGCTGTCCACCTTGGCGCAGGGCGTGCCGATTGGGGGCGAGCTGAACTATTTGGACGATGGCACCATCGGGGCTGCCTTGCGCGCCAGACGCAAGCTGTGATGACCAAATAACGGGGCGGCGCTGCACAGGTGCCGCCCCTTTCAAATCGGCGGCTTAGTCTGCCTTGCAAAGGAGCCGGTGATGGCTTTCGAACGAATTGTGTTGATCTATGTCGCCAAGCCGGAAGACGAGGATTCCGAAGGCTGGGATATCACCGTCGATCTGAATCTGGATGAAAACCGTCTGCCGGTGGTGGAGGCTGCGGTATTCGGCGCGCGCGGGGGGCTGTCGAAATCGGCCAAGCGCGTGGCGCCTTTTGTGCTGCATGCCGATGGCACGCTGGACTGGGGTTCGGATTGGGAAGAAGACCGCTGGAGCGAGTTCAACCTGATCAGCGCCCGTCGTCCGGTGGTGGTGGGCGAAGTGTTCACCCTGACGCTGGAAGGCGGCGGCGAGGATGTCTACCGCGTCGCCCGCAGCGTGTCGCTGCACTAAGGCCCGCCGCAGCGTGTCGCTGCATTAATACCTGTCTACGTCTCGCTGCATTGAACGAAAAAGGCGCCCCGAGGGGCGCCTTATCTTTAGACGGGGAAACCGATCAGGTGATCAGGTTGTCGTCTTCGTCTTCCTCATCATCGCCATGCGGCAGATTGAAGAAGCTGTCCGCATCCGAGAAGTCCGCCGATTTCTCGACTTCTTCTTCGCGGGTCATCGAGCCGAAGACATCCAGACCCGACAGTTCGCCTGCCAATTTGGGTTCTTCCGACATCGACAGCGATTGCTCGGTCGACACCAGACGACGACGTTCGTCATCCGACATCACGCCGCCTTCGGCAGCACGACGGCGCACGGCGACTTGAACGGCTGCGTCCAGTTCCGACTGTTTGCACAGGCCCAATGCGACCGGATCGACCGGCTGCATGTTGTTGATGTTCCAGTGGGTACGTTCGCGGATCGCTTGGATGGTGGGCTTGGTGGTGCCGACCAGCTTGCCGATGGCGCCATCGGCCAGTTCCGGATGGAACTTCACCAGCCACAGGATCGCATTCGGGCGGTCCTGACGCTTCGACAGCGGGGTGTAACGCGGACCACGGCGCTTTTCTTCGCCGACAGCAGCTGCGTTGAACTTCAGCTTCAGCTTGTACAGCGGATCAGCTTGGCCTTTGGTGATTTCGACCGCGTCCAGCTGGTTGTTGCCAACCGGATCGAAACCTTTCACACCGGTGGCCACGTCGCCATCAGCAATGCCCTGCACTTCCAGCTCATGCATACCGCAGAAATCCGCGATTTGCTTAAACGACAGGGTCGTGTTGTCCACGAGCCATACGGCGGTGGCTTTTGCCATAAGCGGCTTGTTCATGCGCAGGCTCCTTATATAAATCTCTCCCGTGCCGAGAAAACGGCTGCAGACTTTTCGTCCGCGATTTTCCTCGATATGGGGAATTCAGTGCCGGATATAAGCGTTTTTTCACTCAAGGGGAAGCGAAAATGCTGAAGCTTTGGATGCTCGTGGTGGCATTGGCACTGGTCTGCGGACCGCTGCGGGCCGAAGGTGAAAGGGCGGGAGCCTTTGATTATTACGTGATGGCCCTGTCATGGTCGTCCAATTGGTGCGCCGCGGAAGGCGACATGCGGGGGGAACCCCAATGCGCGCCCAAGCAGGATATTACCTTTGTTTTGCATGGGCTTTGGCCGCAATACGAGCGCGGCTATCCCAGCTATTGCCGCACCACGGCGCGTGATCCGGCACGCTCGGAAACGGCGGCGATGGTGGATGTGTTCGGCGGCGCGGGGGCGGCGTTTTACCAGTGGAAAAAGCATGGCCGCTGTGCGGGGCTGAGCGCGTCACAATATTTCGCGCTGGCGCGGGAAGCCTTCACCAAGATCCGGATCAATCCGGTGTTCGGGGCGATGAAAAAAGATGTGCGGCTGCCGACATCGGTGGTCGAAGACGCCTTCCTCGAGGCCAATCCGCAGCTAAAGCGCGATCAAGTCACCGTGATGTGCAAGGGGCGCGACATCCAGGAGGTACGGATCTGCCTGACCAAGGACCTGCAGCCGCGCCGGTGTGGCGCGGATGTGATCAGGGATTGCAGCCTGAAGGACGCCTTGATGCAGGCGGTGCGCTAAGGATTATCCCTTGGGGCCAATATGGCCGGGCAGGTCGTCGCGCAGCTGGGGCTTGCGGATTTTCGACGCCAGAAAGTCCGGCCCCGCCAGCAGCGCCTTGCCCAAGGGATTGGCGCGCAAGGATGCCTTGCCCTTTTCGAAGGCCATCAGATTGTCGATCCGGCGGTCCAGAAAAGCCCAAGTTGCCTGATGGTCGGTGCTGTCATCGCCCAACCAGAACAACACCGTCGCGGAATAGATCGCCGACAGGCTGGTGCGCTTGCTATACCAGTTCAGATCATCGCTGGTGTCGCCCAAGGTGGTCCAGATGGTATCTGCCGTGCCCCACAAAGCCCGCAGGCCTTCGGCGCTGTATTGGGGTAGGGTGAAAAGCGTCGTGCCACGGCGCACGGCTTCCTTGTCTTCCACCAGATCCAAGCGGATGCGGATGGCGCGGGCGATCTTTTCGCGCAGGCGCAACCCGTCCAGATCGGCGGCTTGCAGGCGTTCGGCCATCAAGGCGTCGCCCTGTTGGTGATAGGCCACCGCCATATCGACGCCACCGCGCGGGAACAGCGCGCGCGCCAGATGCGGATCAACCCCCGAATCATGGATTGCGGCTTTGAAGGCCGCTTCGGTCCAGCCGTCAAAGGCGACATTGGCCAGTGCCGCCTGCAACAGGCGATGCTTGGCGTCAGCGGTGGCATCGGTGGCAGCCCCGCCCGTGGCGGTATTTTCGCTATTTTCGCTGATCATCGCTTTCCCTTCGGTTCGGGTGGTAGACATTACGGGTTAGCTTTGTTATAGCGCGCCTTGCCTGCACTTACAGTGCAACTCTAACTCAGGAAGGTGGTGACAACCACATGCAGGTCAGCGTTCGTGACAATAACGTCGAACAGGCACTCCGTGCCCTGAAGAAAAAGCTTCAGCGCGAAGGCGTTTTCCGTGAAATGAAGCTTAAGCAACATTTCGAGAAACCGTCCGTCAAGAAAGCGCGCGAACAAGCCGAGGCAGTACGCCGGGCTCGTAAACTCGCACGCAAGAAGGCGCAGCGCGAAGGCGCGCTCTAAGGCGTTTATCAAGCGACACTGGGACAGCAATGTCCAAGTAAGTCAGACCCCCGCGCTTCGGTTCGGGGGTTTTTCTTTGTCTCAGACCGGAAATGCGGTGGTCTTGACCACGGTGCGCAGGGCGAAGGAACTTTGCATCTGCCGCACACCGGGCAGCCGCGACAGGTGCTGGCGATGGATGCGGGCATAGTCTTCGGTATCTTCGACCACCATTTTCAGCAGATAATCCGCCGTGCCCGCCATCAGGTGGCATTCCAGGATATCGGGAATGCGGGCGACGGCGCGTTCGAAGGCATCGAGCAATTCTTCGGCTTGGCCTTCAAGGGTGATCTCGACGAAGACGGTGGTGTTGCGCCCCAGCTTCTTGGCATCCAGAAGCGCCACGAAAGCCGAGATATAGCCCGCGTCCTCCAGCCGCTGCGTGCGCCTGTGGCACGCCGAAGGCGACAGGTTCACCTGTTCGGCCAGATCCGCATTGGTGATCCGCCCGTCGCGTTGCAGCACGGTCAGGATACGGCGGTCGGTGGCATCTAGATCCATGGGGCACCAAGGCTGAAGCGGCATAGGGCAGTTAGCCATGACCCAGGGGGAAGGTAAAGAAAAACCCCCGCGACGCAGGGGTTTAGCAGAACTATTCTTCGAAGGTCAGATCTGGCTTTTCAGCTTTTCGCGGTTCAGCGAATCGCGGATTTCGATCAGCACTTCCAGCTCGCTCGGGCCAGCCGGTGCGGCGGCTTCTTGTTCCGCTTTGGTGCGCGCCATGGTGGTTTGCATCTTGTTGACCGCTTTGACCAACAGGAAAACCACCCAAGCGATGATCAGGAAGTTGATCACGGCGGTGATGAAGGAACCATAAGCAAAGACCGGAGCGCCTGCATCCTTGGCAGCCGACAGCGATGCGTATTCGCCTTGGCCCAGATTGATGAACAGGTTCGAGAAATCGATGCCGCCTGTGATGACGCCGATGATCGGGTTGATCAGATCGGACACCAGCGAGTTGACGATGGCCGTGAAAGCCGCGCCAATGATGATACCAACGGCAAGATCGATGACATTGCCTTTAGCGATAAACGTCTTGAATTCGTTAAGCATTACAAAAATCCCCTCAACTTTTCAGGATGGATCGGGTTGAACTATCAAAATATTGGCCCAGAGACGGTGGATGCTGATCTGGGGACTAAGGCGCACTATGGCACGAGTTCCGGCTAAGTGGCAGGGGTGATTTGTGCCGGTTCGGCCAAGTCTCGGATCATCGTGGTGGCATGGTTGAAGCCGAAGGCGAAGCGCAGCAGTCCAAGGCTTTCGCGGTGGCTTTCGACAAAGCCCAGCCGTTGGTAAAGCTGCTGCGCGCGGATATTGCGGTCGATCACTTCCAGCCGGATGGCCGGATAGCCGCGACGGCGCGCCTCTTCTTCCAAGCCATGCACCAAGGCGGTGCCGATGCCATGCCCGCGCAGATCGGGCACCACGCAGATGCCATCGACCAGAAAGCGTTCGTTATCGACGCCGCTTTTCAGTAGCCTAAGCAGCCCCAACCGCCACAATGCGCCAAACTGGCCATAGACCCGCTTCAGGCTGGCCGGATCGCCGCCCGAAAAGCTGCCCTGCGGCGTCTTGTATCCGGCAATGCCCAGCAGCCGCTCACCTTCAATGGCGCAGATGCAATGGTCATTGCGCAGGATAGTATACAGGAATTCATGCGCACGTGGCTCGGGCCCCATGACGCGGCCCAGCTTGTCACCGAAGGCCATCCAATACAGCTTGACGGCCTGATGGCGCATCGTTTCCGGAAGGCTGTGCCTTATCTCCATTTTGCCTCACCTTTCGGGAGATCGGAGCGGCAGGCCGCGCCTGCCGTCACAGGGGAAAACACCTGAACTGGATTACGTCAAGCGCGGGATAGGGCAAATCGTCGGCTCTCTCGGGGGGATCGTCAAGAGCCTTGTGGTCGGTAAAGTGTGGTGGCCGGTATGGGCCGCAGGGGATTACTCGCCGTGCTTGTATTCGGCTTTGGTCTGGATCATCAGGACGCCGTGATTGTTGTCGGCATCGTCATCGGTGATGGTGCGGCTTTTGACATTGGGCAATTTGCCGAAATTATCCATCAGTTTGGCGGGGAACCAGGTGCTGCCAAGGCCTTCGAAGCCCGGCACACCGGCCAGAACGGCACTGATCGCGCGGGCGCATTGCGCCTTGCTGACCGCGCCATAGGCTTTCGCCCGTGTGGCCACCAGTTCGGCCACTTCCAGCGGCACCTCGATGGTCTGTTCGATCACATCGAAAGTCTCGCGGGCGTGGTAGTCGATATAGTAATTCACCATCTGCGTGGTCATGCCGTAATGCACGTCATTGCGTTCCGGCAGACGGGGATGGCGCCAAGTCCCAGCAGGGTCGAAGATGATCCGTTCGCGCCCGTTGATCAACAGACCCGAATGCGCGCCGGAGCGGTCGCGCGTCGACAGCACGGTATACAGCGTGATGCTGGTCGGGCCGTTATGGACGTAATGGGCCTTTGCCACATCCGCGTCAGGCGCCCATTTTGGTTCTGCACCGCAAGCGGCAAGCGTCAAAAATCCCATCAGGGCGAGCATAAAGCGGATCATTGGCAAAGGCCTTTATTACAAATTAAGCGTGAACAGCCGCAAAGCGTTTCGGATCAGGCGTTGACCAGCGCCAAGAAGCACAGGATCACGACGCAAGCCACTGCGCCCCAAGTCACCAGGCTTACGAAACCGTTGTAGGTTTTCTCATGTCCCGAAATATCCATGCTGCCATGTTTATGTTCAGCCATATTCCCAATTCCCTTTTGTTGGTCTTTTCCCTCGCATAGCTGATTCAACCGAAGCTGTCACCTATGCGCCAGAAGCAGCGGCCCCGAATTTTTCCCTGGCGATGCTATGCTGCACAGGCTGTGAAGCGCGCCGCCATCTTAATGCTTTGTCCAGCGCCAAGTTCCCTGCGCATCCAGTGCACGGTTAATGCGGCCTTGATGCCACAAGTGGTTCAAATGGGCCAAAGCCTCGCCCATGGCCGAGAAATAGACCGGCTCCGTCACATCGCGTTTGAACAGCAGCGAGAAGCAATCCACGGCACTGCGCGGCGTGCTCAGGAAGGCTTCAAGCCGTGCCAAGGCGGCGGTATGGCCGTCGATCTGCTGGCGCAGGCGGCGGGGCAGGCCGTGGAAGGGCAGTTTATGGCCGGGTAGCGCCAATTGCCGTTCGGTGGCGAAAGCTGCCAAGCGCTGACAGCTTTCCAGCCAGTCGGCCAAGGGGTCCGCTTCGGGTTCGGATGCGGTGACCGATATATTGGGGCTGATGCCGGGGATGACCTGATCGGCGGTGATGACGATATCATCGCTCCAGAAGGTCAGATGGTCGGGCGCATGGCCCGATCCCAATCGCACATCCCATGTGATGCCGCCCATGGTGATCCGCTCGCCTTCCGACAGCCGCTGATAGCCCAGCGGCAGCGGCACGGTCGTATCCGCCGTGTTGAAGGGACGTTGATCGCGGCGCGCCTCGATCATGGCGGCAGGCATCCCCGCTCGCGCGTAATGGCGCAGCATTTCCGGCGAGGGGCGCTCTTGCATATCCAGTTGCAGCATCCGCCCCGTCAGCCAAGCCACGCGGCTTATCAGCAGGGTGGCGCCTTGCGCCTGAAACCAGCCTGCAAGCCCCATATGGTCCATGTGGTGATGGGTCACCACCACACGGTGCACGGGGCGCCCGCCCAAGGGGCCTGCCAGCAGCACCTGCCATTGCGCCCGCGCCTGCGGGCAATCCATGCCGGTGTCGATCAGCGTCCATCCGGCCTCGCCATCGTCTAAGGCATAGACATTCACATGGTTCAAAGCCATCGGCAGGCTGATCCGCATCCATAGGATACGGGGGGCGATTTCAATGGCGCTGTCTTGGTCGGGCGGGGTCGTGAAAGGAAAGCTGATAGGGTTCAAATGGCCAAATCTTCTAACGTCAGGGCATACAGGTCTTCCGCCCCATATCGCGCCTGCGCCAAAAGTCCACCATATTCCTGCATGACCCGCAGGATGGCGATCCGCGCCAGCTTGGCGCGCGGGCCCGCGCCCCCTTCGGCCAAAGCCGCTTTCAGGTGGTAATGCCCGCCCAATACCAAGGCGAAAGCCCGCAGATAGGGCACCGCGCCGGCAAAGCGGTCATTGGGCGCATGGGCCAGCATGGCTTCGGTTGCCTCGCGCAGGGCTTCATGACCCTGCCACAAGGCTTCGGCCAGATCAGGATGCGTGGCCCGCGCCGCGCGGGCATTGGCTTCGATCTCGCCCAGCAAGCGATAGGCGGCGTCTCCGCCATCGGCCATCTTGCGGGCGACCAGATCCATCGCCTGAATGCCGTTGGTGCCTTCGTAGATCGGAGTGATCCGCACATCGCGCAGATATTGCGCCACGCCGGTTTCTTCGATGAAGCCCATGCCGCCGTGGATCTGCACCGCTTCGGAGGCCACAAAGCAGCCGGTATCGGTGCCATAGGCCTTGGCGATGGGCGTCAGGAAGGCGGCGCGGGCCTGCCATTCCGCCGATCCGGTCGCGCGCGCCATATCCAAGGCGACCGCGCAAGCCATGCCGATGGCGCGGGCGGAAAAGACCTGCGCCTTCATGGATGCCAAGGCGCGGCGCACATCGGCATGGGCGCTGATGCCCTGTTCATGCGGCAGGGGCGTGGGGCCTTGCACGCGACTGATCGCGTAATCCAAGGCCTGCTGATAGGCGGCTTCGGCCACCCCCACCCCTTGCAAGCCCACGCCAAGGCGAGCGTTGTTCATCATGGTGAACATCGCGGCCATGCCCTTATGCGGCGCGCCGACCAGCCAGCCCTTGGCCCCGTCGAATTGCATCACGCAGGTCGGGCTGCCATGGATGCCCAGCTTGTGTTCAAGGCTGACCACTTGCAGGCTGTTGCGCGCGCCCAAAGTCCCGTCCTCGTTGGGCAGCACTTTGGGCACAAGGAACAGGCTGATGCCTTTGGTGCCCGCAGCCCCATCGGGCAGGCGTGCCAGCACCAGATGCACGGTATTTTCCAGAAAATCGGTATCACCCCAAGTGATGAAAATCTTCTGCCCCGATATCGCATAGCTGCCATCGTCCAAGGGGTCGGCCTTGGCCCGCAAAGCCCCCACATCGCTGCCCGCCTGCGGTTCGGTCAGGTTCATCGTGCCGTTCCATGCGCCGGAAATCAGCTTGGGCAGATAAAGCGCCTTCAGCTCGGGCGAGGCATGGGCCTCTAGCGCCTCGATCTGGCCTTGGGTCAGCAGCGGGTTCAGTTGCAACGCAAGGCAAGCGCCCGCCAGCATTTCATTGACGGCGCTGGCAATGGTCAGCGGCAAGGCCATGCCGCCGTGGTCTTCCCCCGCCGCGAGCGAAATCCATCCGCCTTCCGCCAGCACCCGATAGCCTTCGGCAAATCCGGGCGATGTCCGTACCACGCCGTTTTCCAGCCGCGCCGGATGCAGATCGCCCGCGCGGTTCAACGGCGCGATCACGTCTTGGGTCAGGCGGGCCGCTTCGGTCAGGATCGGGTCATAGCTGTCGGCGCCCGCTTCGGCAAAGCGGGGAGTTTGCGTGACTTGGGCATAGTCGACAATGTGATCCAGCAGGAAACGGATATCGGCCAGTGGCGCGCGATAAGGCATTGCAAGCAACCTCCCCAAGGTCTGGGGCCATTGGCCCCTGCCGCATGGCATTGGCAAAAAGGGCTGGCCCCGCTATTTGTATCGCTGCAAGGTTAGCCATGGGGGCCGACCGCTCAAGCTCTACGCTGCGTCACATGATCCTGAATACTCGCGAACTTACCGCGGCGCCCGACGGGATTGCCGCTGCTGCTGACTTGTTGCGCCGTGGCGGTCTGGTCGCCATCCCCACCGAAACGGTCTATGGGCTGGCGGGGGATGCCTGCACTGGCGAAGCGGTGGCGCGCATCTATCAGGCGAAGGGGCGGCCGCAATTCAACCCGCTGATCGCCCATGTGGCGGATATCGAAATGGCCAAGCGTTACGCCCATTTCGATGCCCGCGCGGAAGCGGTGGCCAAGGCCTTCTGGCCCGGTCCGCTGACCTTGGTGCTGCCTTTGCGCGAAGATGCGGGAATATCGCCTTTGGTGACGGCGGGCTTGTCGACGCTGGCGATCCGCTGCCCCGCGCATCCGGTGGCCCATGCGTTGATCCGTGCCTATGGTAGCCCTTTGGCCGCGCCTTCCGCCAATCCGTCGGGCCGCGTGTCGCCGACCAAAGCGGCACATGTCATGGCGGGGTTGAACGGCAAGATCGATGCGGTGATCGACGGCGGTGCCTGCGCGGTCGGTCTGGAATCGACCATTCTTGGTCTTGATACCGATGAGCCCAAATTGCTGCGTCCCGGTGGTCTGTCTTTGGAAGCGCTGGAAGCGGTGCTTGGCCCGATCGGCCATGGCGGATCGGCCAAAACACCCAATGCACCGGGGCAGTTGTTAAGCCATTACGCCCCCGAAGCGGCCGTGCGGCTGAATGTGACCGAACCCCGCGCGGATGAGGTTTGGGTAGGCTTTGGTCCGGCTTGCGCAGGTGCGGCTTTGTCGCTGTCGCCAAGCGGCGATCTGGTCGAAGCGGCGGCGGGTCTGTTCCAGATGCTGCGCGATGCGGATGCGGTGGCGGGGCCGGATGGGCGCATCGCCTTCGCGCCGATCCCGACCGAAGGCTTGGGCCTTGCGATCAACGACCGCTTGGGCCGTGCGGCAGCCCCCCGCGACCAATAGAGACGCTGACCAATAAAAAACGGGGGCCATTGCCCCCGTCTTCATGTCAACGATCCGCATCGGGATCAGTCGAAAATATCCATCACTTTGCCGAACAGCATGAACGCCAAGGCGGTGCGGGTCTGGGCAAGGGCGGTGATGTCCTCATCGCTCGCCTCCGGTTCGAATTGCTGCAGCATCCGGTCGAAGGTGCGCAAGAAGTGATGCGCCGCGTCGCGGAACACCGGATCTTCGCGCAGCCGCGCCGCCGTCAGCGCCAGTGACGAACGGTCATTGACCCCCGCCAAAGTGACGATATCGCCGCCGCGTTCCCCCTTGGCGAATTGCCGCCATAGCGCGGGATGCGCCACTTCCGCCTGCAGGTCATCCATGAAGATGCCCTCTTGGCTGAGCAGTGTCAGCACATCTTGGGCGGAACGGATCAGCTTGGCCAGATCACGGTCCAGCAAGCCTGAACGAAGGGCTTGGATGCCCAGATGGTCATCCGGCCCGTCGGGAAATTGCAAGGCGCGGATGGTATCGTCGCGCGACATCGGGCTTTGCGGATCATCGCCCAAGCCCAAAGCAAGATCGGCCTGAACCTGCGCGCCGTCTTGGGCTTTGGCGCCATCCGCCTTGGCGATCGGCGCTGTCATGCCGGCGGTTTCCGCCGGACGCGGCGGCTTTTGCACCAGCGCGCTTTGCTCTGCCGCGGCCAAGGTCTTGCGCAGAGTATCGATCGACCCGCGCAGCTGCACCGTATCTTGGCGCAATTGCCTGACCTGCCGATAGCTGATCGCACAGCCCCAGATCAGCGCCAAAGGCAGCAGATTGACCAGCAGCGTCATGCCCCAGCCCAGTGCGGCCTGCGTCTCACTTGGGGTGGGCGATCCAAGCCAAACCAGCAGCAGCCAGATCGCCGAGGCCAAAGCGGCAATGCCCTCTACGATGGTCACTGGCTTATATTCGGGCGTGGCACGTATGCCAAAGTCTAGCGGCGTATCTTGGGTATCGGGCATGGTCGCCTCTGTCGTCTCGGGTCGGCAATCGCCTTGAGGAGGGCGCCTTGGGTGGGGCGCCTTGGGGTAGGGCAAGGGGCGTTGCCGCCCCTTTGGATCAGATGAAGCGAACGTTGATCACTTCATAGCTGCGCGTGCCGCCGGGGGTCTTGACCTCGACGCTGTCGCCTTCGTCCTTGCCGATCAAAGCGCGCGCGATGGGCGAGCGGATGTTCAGCAGGCCGCGTTCGATATCGGCCTCGGTTTCACCGACGATCTGATAGGTCTTTTCTTCATCGGTGTCTTCGTCGACGATGGTGACTGTAGCGCCGAATTTGATCGAGCCGGTGAATTTCGTCGGATCAATGACTTCCGCCAGCGAAATGATGCCTTCGATTTCCTTGATGCGGCCTTCGATGAAGGACTGCTTTTCGCGGGCCGAATGGTATTCGGCATTTTCCGACAAATCGCCATGTTCGCGCGCTTCGGCGATGGCGCGGATTATGGCGGGGCGTTCAACAGATTTCAGGGTCTTCAGCTCTTCGTCCAGAGCCTGAAACCCGCCGCGCGTCATCGGTATCTTTTCCATCGTCATTCTCACGAAAAGGGAGGCCACGGCCCCTGTAAGGAGGCCATGGCCCAAAACGTCTTTCGACTTACCCAAGCGGATGGCGCGGTGAAATGCAAGGGGCTTGCGGAAACAATGGGCATAGTTTGCCCGCAGGATGGGCAATCAGGCGGGAAACCCCGCATCGACCAGACAAACGCAACGCAGGGGCCGTGATTCCTAAGTGCAGGGCCTGCCTATGCTTTGCCAAGGAATTGGCGCGGGGGCTGGGGGTTTTACGGGCTGCTAGGGGGGTGACGGCGCGCAATGCGACCTTAGGGCAATAATATTGCGCGAAACATTGTTTCAGTATTCTGCAATGCAGCGGTTATATATTGCCTTGCGTAAAAACCGCGATTACGCATGACCGCGATTGACTGCCTAGCCACTCGAATGATGCATCTCGCGGGCGAAGACTATGCAGATGCGAAGGGAGAACTTGAGCCATGAGCGAGATCGTTCGCGAATCGATGGAATATGATGTTGTCATCGTTGGCGCCGGCCCTGCCGGATTGTCGGCGGCGATCCGCTTGAAGCAACTGGATGCCGATCTATCGGTGGTGGTGCTGGAAAAAGGCTCGGAAGTGGGCGCGCATATCCTGTCGGGCGCGGTGCTGGACCCTGCGGGTCTGGACGCTTTGCTGCCCGATTGGCGCAATATGGGCGCGCCGATCAAGACCGCCGTGAAAGAAGACAATTTCCTGCTGCTCGGCCCTGCCGGTAGCATGCGCATCCCGAACTGGCCGATGCCGCCTTTGATGAACAACCACGGCAATTACATCGTCTCGATGGCGAATGTCTGCCGCTGGATGGCCGAAGTCGCCGAAGGCTTGGGTGTGGAAATCTTCCCCGGCATGTCCTGTTCGGAACTGGTCTTTGACGGCGAGCGTGTTGCAGGCGTTGTGGCGGGCGAATTCGGCCGCGACGGCGAAACCGGCGCGCCGGGCCCCGCTTACGAGCCGGGCATGGAACTGCGCGGCAAATATGTCTTCCTGTCGGAAGGCGTGCGCGGCAGCTTGTCCAAGCAAGTGATTGAAAAATACGACCTGTCCAACGGCCATTGCCCGCAGAAATACGGCCTTGGCATGAAAGAGATCTGGGAAATCGATCCGGCCAAGCACCGCGAAGGCACCGTCACCCATACGATGGGCTGGCCCTTGGGCGGCAATGCGGGCGGTGGTTCCTTCATCTATCACTTGGAAAACAATCAGGTTTACATCGGCTTCGTGGTTCATTTGAACTACAAGAACCCGCATCTCTATCCTTATATGGAATTCCAGCGCTTCAAGCATCATCCTGAAATCGCCGAGCTGCTGGAAGGCGGCAAGCGGGTGGCTTACGGCGCGCGCGCGATCACCGAAGGCGGCTATCAGTCGCTGCCGAAGCTGACCGCACCGGGGGTGGCGATCCTTGGCTGTTCGGCGGGCATGGTCAACGTGCCGCGTATCAAGGGCAACCATAACGCGATGCTGTCGGGCAAGGCTGCGGCAGAAGCGGCCTATGCGGCGATCCAAGGCGGCCGCGAAGGCGACGAGCTGACCGATTACGAAGCCGAAGTGCGCAATGGCGCCATCGGCAAGGACCTGAAAAAAGTCCGCAATGTCAAACCGATGTGGTCGAAATGGGGCCTGTTCCCCTCGCTCGCTTTGGGCGGCTTGGATATGTGGACCAATACCTTGGGCTTCTCGCTGTTCGGCACGCTGAAGCATGGCAAGACCGATGCGCAAGCAACCGGATTGGCGACGGATTATCCGAAGATCGACTATCCGCGTCCTGATGGCAAACTCAGCTTCGACCGCCTGACCAATGTGGCGTTTTCCTTCACCAACCACGAAGAAAGCCAGCCCGCGCATCTGAAGCTGAAGGATGCCTCGATCCCGATTTCGGTCAACCTGCCGAAATATGACGAACCTGCGCAGCGCTATTGCCCCGCAGGCGTTTACGAAGTGCTGGGCGAGGGGGCGGATGCCAGCTTCCGGATCAACTTCCAGAACTGCGTCCATTGCAAGACCTGCGATATCAAGGACCCCAGCCAGAACATCGTCTGGACCACGCCCCAAGGCGGCGACGGCCCGAACTATCCGAATATGTAAGACGGCCCCTAGGGGTGTCTGGAACCGGAGCCTGCGAAGGCTCCGGTTTTTTCGTGGCGGGGGGATCCGCTGACTTTTGCGCGAGATCGGGCCTGTCACGCGCCGCAGCCCCGCCAGCGGCATTGCCAGCAGCACCGCGGGGGGCTAGCGTCGATCCAATCTCATCGAGCGGATTCAATGACTGATCTTCTATCCACTGCGCTGCGCCACTTTGGTCTTTCACTGGGTCTGGCGGGCTGCCTTGCGGCTGCCGCCCCCAGCTTTGCCCAGACCGCCCCTGCAACCCAGACTCCTGCCCAGACCCCTGCCCAAGCCCCTGCGGAGTCCATCGACAAAGCCGATGCGGGTGCCTATCTGGCGGCGCGGATCGCGGCTTACGACAGCAATTTCCGTGCGGCGGCGAAATGGTTCGAACGGGCCTTGCTGAAAGACCCCGACAACGCCCAATTGCTGGACGGCGCGACTATGGGCCTGATCGGCTTGGGGGAATTCGACAAGGCCGCGATCACCGGTGCGCGTCAGGTCGAACTGGGTCAGATCAGTGTCGGGGCGGGGATCGCCTTGATCGTCAAGGATGCCAAAGCGGGCGATTTCGCCACGCTGGCGGCGCTGCCGGAAAGCCGGTCTGCGGGCAAGCTGGCCGATGATCTGGTCAAGGCGTGGTCCAAATTCGGCCAAGGCAATATGACCGAAGCTGTCGCGGCCTTCGACACCATCGCCAATACCGAAGGGTTGAAGCCTTTCGGCCTGTATCACAAGGCCTTGGCGCTGTCGGCGGTGGGTGATTTCGAAGGTGCCGAAGACATTCTGTCGGGCCGTGCCTCGGGTCCGATGATGACCAATAAGCGTGGGGTGATCGCCCATGTGCAGATCCTGAGCCAATTGGAAAAGAACGATCTTGCGCTGGAAACGCTGAACAGCGTGTTGGGTACCGAACCCGATCCCCAGCTTGACGAGATGCGCGCCAAGCTGGAAGCGGGCGAGATGCTGGATTACGACCGCGCCAATACTGCCGCCGAAGGCATTGCGGAAACCTTCTTCACCCTTGCCGCTGCCCTGAATGGCGAAGCCGAACCGGGTTATACCGTGCTGTTCGCGCGCGCCGCGATGGACCTGCATCCCGCCCATGACGAAGCGATCCTGCTGAGCGCCGCCTTGCTGCAACAGCTTGAGCAATTCGATCTGGCGGGCGAGGTCTATGCCCAGATCAAGCCTGACAATCCGGTGTTCTATTCGGCTGAAATCGGTCGCGCCGAAACCTTGTTCGAACAGGACCGCAAGGACGAAGCCTTGGCCGTGCTGAAGGGCCTGACCGAAAAGCTGCCCAAGCTTTCGATCGTGCATATGGCCTATGCCGATGCTTTGCGCCGTCAGGAGAAATATGCCGAAGCGGGGGAGGCCTATACCGCCGCGCTGGAAACCATCACGGTTTTGGAACCGCGGCATTGGGGTCTGTATTACTCGCGCGGCGTGGCGCGGGAACGGTCTGGGGATTGGGACGGATCGGTCAAGGATTTGCGTAAAGCTTTGGAATTGAACCCTGATCGGCCCGAAGTTCTGAACTATCTGGGCTATAGCTTTGTTGATCGCGGTGAAAATTACGACGAAGCCCTGGCCATGATCGAACGCGCGGTGAAGCTGCGCCCCGATGCGGGCTATATCATCGACAGCCTTGCTTGGGCGCTGTATCGCCTTGGCCGCCATGCCGAAGCCTTGCCGAAGATGGAAGAAGCGAGCCTTCTCGAACCCGTCGATCCGGTGGTCACCGATCATCTGGGCGATGTCTATTGGGTCAATGGCCGTCAGACCGAAGCGCGGTTCCAATGGCGTCGCGCCTTGTCCTTCCAGCCGACCGACAAGGATGCCGAACGCATCCGGCTCAAGCTGGACATCGGCTTGGACGCGGTTCTGACCGAAGAGGGCGGCGCCTCAAAGCCTGACGCCCAGAAGAAGTAAGTCGATGAATACGCAAGAGTTTCGCGCCTTTGCGCCCGCCAAGATCAACCTGACTTTGCATGTCACGGGCCAGCGGGCAGATGGCTATCACCTGTTGGACAGCTTGGTCGCTTTCGCCGACATTGGCGATACCATCACTCTGCGTCCGGCGGATCAGCTGTCGCTGCAGATCACGGGGCCTTTGGCATCGGACCTGCCGCTCAGCGATGACAATCTGGTGCTGCGCGCGGCCCGCGCTATGGGTGTCACTGCGGCCATCACCCTGCGCAAGGCGCTGCCGGTGGCATCGGGGATCGGCGGCGGATCGGCGGATGCCGCAGCCACCCTGCGCGCTTTGTCCGATATGACCGGCTTGCCAGTGCCCACGGATATGGGATTGCCTTTGGGCGCGGATGTGCCGGTTTGCCTGAAGGGCCAAGCGGTGCGGATGCAGGGCGTGGGCGAATGCCTTAGCCCCGCGCCCAAGATGCCCGAAGCTTGGCTGGTGTTGATCAATCCAAGCGTGCCCTTGTCGACGCCGGATGTCTTCAAGGCTTTGGAAATAAAGAACAATGCCACTATGCCGGATCAGCTGCCCGATTTCGCCACGGCCGATGATCTGGCGGCCTTCCTGTCGGAAATGCGCAATGATCTGGAAGCACCTGCGCGTTCGGTGCTGCGCAAGATCGGCATGGTGAAGTCATCGCTGATGAATTCGAGCGGCTGCTTGATGGCGCGGATGTCGGGATCGGGGGCAACCTGCTTCGGGCTGTATCGCGACGAAATCCATGCGCGCAAAGCGGTCTATGAAATCGAAGCGGCCCATGCCGAATGGTGGATCAGCGCGGGCCGCTTGTTAGGATAAGCTATTGGAAAAGCTAGGGCCATAAGGCCTTAGCTGATCCGTTCGACGACGTAATCGGCCAAGTCCTGCAGGATCTGGCGCAAGGCATGGTCGGGCATCACGTCCAATGCGCTGCGCGCACGGTTCGCCCAATCCAAAGCGTCCTGACGTGCGGCTTCCATCGCGCCATGCTTTTCCATCAGCGTGCGGGCATGGTCCAGATCGCCATCGACCTGCTTGCCCTTTTCGATCACGCGGGTCCAGAACGCACGCTCTTCGTCATCCGCTTGGGTGATCGCCTTGATCACCGGCAGGGTCAGCTTGCGTTCGCGGAAATCATCGCCGGTATTCTTGCCGATGGTGGCGTCATTGCCGCCGTAATCCAGCAAATCGTCAACGATCTGGAAGGCGATGCCCAAGGCGTCGCCATAATCGAACAAAGCTTTGACCTGGTCTTCCGGCGCTCCCGCGATGATACCGCCGACTTCGGTCGCCGCCGAGAACAAAGCCGCCGTCTTGCCGCGCACCACCTTGATGTAGATCTCTTCGGTGGTGGAAATGTCTTGCGCGGCGGTCAGTTGCAGCACCTCGCCTTCGGCAATTACCGCCGAGGCATTGGCCAGAATCGCCATCACGCGCATATTGTTGGGTTCGGTCATCAACTGGAAGCTACGCGCGAACAGATAGTCGCCGACCAGCACGCTGGATTTATTGTCCCACAGCAGATTGGCGGTCGGACGACCACGGCGCTGCTTGCTTTCATCGACCACGTCATCATGCAGCAAGGTCGCGGTGTGGATGAATTCGACCGCAGCGGCCAGATGGTGGTGATAGATGCCGTCATAATTGCACAGACGCGCCGCCGCCAAGGTCAGCATCGGGCGCAAACGCTTGCCGCCCGCTTCGATCAGATGGGCGGTCACTTCCGGAATGCGGGGCGCGTGTTCGCTGGCCATGCGCTGACGGATCAAGGTGTTGACCGCTGCCATATCATCGGCCAATGCGGCGCTAAGCTGCTCCTGCGGTTTCGCCTTTTTAACGACCTGATCCAAACCTAACCCCACTTGCTCTGCCTCTCGCCTTTTATAGCGCAGGCCCTTAGATAGTATCGGATGAAAGAACTCTTGCGTTCCAATGATCCGACCGTGATGGCCTTCGCGCAGGCCTTGCTTCAAGGCGAGGGTATAGCCTCGTTTGAAATGGACGTCCACATGAGCGTCCTTGATGGCTCTTTAGGTATACTGAAGCGCCGTCTGCTGGTGCGGGAAAAAGATCATTTCATGGCGCAGGCCATTTTACGCGACAACGGGATCGAGCTGTGACGATGGACGGGCAGGCAGAAGGCATTTTCACGGATCAGGATTTGTCGGATGACAAGTTCCTCTGCGGCAAGCTGCAGCTTTTACAGCCGATCAAAGGCTATCGTGCGGCGACTGATCCCGTCTTATTGGCAGCGGCTTGCGCGGCAAAACCTGGTCAGCGGGTATTGGATGTGGGCTGCGGGGCAGGGGCCGCGGCCCTGTGTCTGGCCAGCCGCGTGCCCGGTTTGCATATCAGCGGGCTGGAACTGCAGGCGGGCTATGCCGATCTGGCGCGGCGCAATGGCGCGCGCAACAATATCGATTTCGATGTGCATCAGGGCGATTTGACCAAGATGCCCAAAGAGTTGCGGGTCGAATTCGATCATGTGATCACCAACCCGCCCTACTATCCGCAAGGCGGCACCACCTCGCCGAATATGGTGCGGGCGAAAGCCATGCAGGTGGACCTGCCATTGTCGGTCTGGGTCGAAGCTTGCGCGCGCAGGCTTACGCCGGGCGGCTGGCTGACGCTGATCTGCGGCGCCGATGGTCTGCCTGCGGTGCTGGCGGGGATGGGCGATAAGCTGGGATCGGTCGCGGTGCTGCCGCTGTCGGCGCGTGAAGGTCGTGCAGCGGCGCGCGTTCTGGTGCAGGCCCGCAAGGGCGGTCGCGGGGCCTTCCGCTTGCTGGCGCCCTTCGTGATCCATGAAGGCGAGGCGCATGCGGGCGATCGCGAAAGCTATACCCCCGAGGCCAACGCGGTTTTGCGTAAAGGTGTGGCACTTTCGGCAAAGTTTGGCTGAATCCGATCACATCAATTGTCGAACACGAGAAAGTCAGACGACACGACTCATCCTTTATGATGCAATTTAAAAACGGCAACCAATAAAGGAGGATGAGTATGACAGTCGCTTCGCACGTGCAGGAACTGCGCCGCAAGCACGAGACCCTCTCGGACATGGTAGAGCGAGAGCAGCGCAGCCCAGCAGGTGACGCGTTGCAGATCGCTGAGCTAAAGAAACAGAAACTCAAGCTGAAGGAAGAGATCACACGTTTGTCTCCGCGCCCAAGCTAAGCTTGGGGACGTCCAAACCTTTCAGATATTTGCCACTGGAGTGATGGCATGCATCAGGCGGTACTGCATAGGCAGTGCCGCCTTTCGCATTGGGGGCAGCCGCCTAGCGGCGGCTGTTATGTTCAGCAGATATATTGGCCGCCATTCGCGGTCAGGGTCGATCCGGTGATGAAGCCCGAATCGTCGCTGGCAAGGAAGACCACGCAGCGGGCGATTTCTTCCGGCTCGCCCAAGCGCCCGACGGGGATTTGCGGCAGGATACGCTCTTTCAGCACCGTTTCGTCGACGGCTTTCACCATTTCGGTGCCGATATAGCCGGGGCAGATCGCGTTGACGGTGATTCCCGCCTTGGCGCCCTCTTGGGCCAAGGCTTTCGTCAGGCCGATATCGCCTGCTTTCGCCGCCGAATAATTCACCTGCCCCGACTGGCCCTTTTGACCATTGATCGAGGAAATGGTGATGACCCGCCCAAATCCACGCGCGCGCATTCCGGGCCAGATCGGGTGGGTCATGTTGAACACGCCGTTCAAATTGGTGTCCAGCACCTCGCGCCATTGCTGTGGCGTCATTTTGTGGAACATCGCATCGCGCGTGATGCCGGCATTATTGACCAAGATATCAACAGGGCCGAGTTCCGCTTCGACCTGAGCGATGCCCTGGGCGCAGGCGTCATAATCGGCAACGGACCATTTGAAGCTGGGAATGCCGGTCGCCGCCGTAAAGGCCGCCGCCGCCTCGTCATTTCCGGCGTAATTGGCAGCAACCTTATAGCCGGCCGCTTTCAATGCGACCGAAATTGCTGCGCCGATTCCGCGCGTTCCGCCGGTAACCAATGCTACACGAGTCATGCCGTCCTCCTTCAAGTCGCTTGGCGAGCTTCTAGTTTCTGGAGTTCCACCGCGCAGTAAGATTGCGCAGTGGATGATACTGCTGTTCTGAAATTACGTCACTATCAGCGCTCAAGGCACATGGCGACGCCCATGCCACCGCCGATACAAAGCGTTGCGAGGCCCTTTTTGGCATTGGAACGCTGCATTTCAAACAATAAAGTATTCAAGACGCGGGCCCCCGATGCACCGATCGGATGGCCGATGGCGATCGCACCACCGTTCACGTTGACGATCGACGGGTCCCAGCCCATGTCCTTGTTGACCGCGCAAGCTTGGGCGGCAAAGGCTTCGTTCGCCTCGACAAGATCCAGATCGCCAACCGCCCAACCCGCCTTGCCCAAGGCCTTGCGCGATGCATAGATCGGCCCGACACCCATGATCGACGGGTCCAGACCCGCTGTCGCATAGGATGCGATGCGGGCCAGCACCGGCAGGCCACGACGGGCCGCTTCGTCTTCATGCATTAGCAGCACTGCCGCCGCGCCATCATTGATGCCGCTGGCATTGGCCGCCGTGACCGAGCCGTCCTTGGCGAAGGCCGGACGCAGTTTCTGCATCGCTTCGATGGTCGCGCCGTGGCGGATATATTCGTCGGCATCCACGATGATATCGCCCTTGCGGGTTTTCACCGTGAAGGGAATGATCTCATCCCTGAACTTGCCGGCCTTCTGGGCGGCTTCCGCTTTCAGCTGGCTGCGGAGCGCAAATTCATCCTGTTCTTCACGCGAAATTTGCCATTGATTGGCAACGTTTTCGGCCGTCTGACCCATGTGATAGCCGTTGAACGCGTCCCACAGGCCGTCCTTGATCATGGAATCGACCAAGGACATATCGCCCATTTTCTGCCCAGCGCGCAGATAGGCCAGATGCGGCGAAAGCGTCATCGATTCCTGACCACCGGCAACCACGATACTGGCGTCGCCCAGCATCACATGCTGCGCGCCCAGTGCCACCGCCCGCAGGCCGGAACCGCAGACTTGGTTCAAGCTCCAAGCGCTGGCTTCTTTCGCCAGACCCGCTTTGATTGCCGCTTGGCGCGCAGGGTTCTGGCCCTGTCCTGCGGTAAGCACCTGACCCAAGATGGCTTCTTCAACCTCGGCCTTGTCGATGCCCGCGCGCTGGATGACGCCTTCGATGACGGCTGCGCCCAGATCATGGGCAGGGGTAGCGGCAAACGCGCCGTTGAAACTGCCAACAGCAGTGCGACCGGCAGCGGTGATGACGACTTTCGTCATAAGATCTTCTCCCTCAGGCATGGCGGCCACAAAAATGCTGCAGCTGCAAACAAACTTTAGCCGAGGGAGCGTGGATCGCAAGAATATTACGATGACAGTTTGAAATCTTTGTTTAAATGGCAAAATATCTTTGCATATCAACTACTAGTTCCATCGGGGCGTGATGCTTGGTGCGCCAAACAGATAGCCTTGCAAACAATCGACCCCCAAAGCCTGTAAAAAGGCAGCTTCCTCTTGGGTTTCCACGGCCTCTGCGGTGCAGAGCATGTCGAATTGCCGTGCGATAGACAGCAGCGCTGATACCACCACCTGATTGTCCCGATCTTGATCGATATTGCGGATGAATTGCGCATCGATCTTCAGGATATCGAAGTTGAAATCACGCAAGTAACGCAGCGAGGTAAAGCCCGCCCCGAAATCATCCATCGCGAAAGCAATGCCTTCACACTGCAGATCATCCATAAAAGTCATCACGATTTCCGGCACCGTCATTGCCGAAGATTCGGTGATTTCAAGGATCAGCCGTTCGCCGACGCCGGGATATGCGGCCAAACCATCCCGTAGAATCTGTGACCATTTCGGATAGCCCACGGAACGGGCGGACATATTGATAGATAGGCGAATATTGGGCTGTTCGGCCAAAGTCTGCAGCCCGACCGCCAAGGCGGCGCAGTCGATTTCGTGGCCCACTTCGGTGGTTTCCACCGCATCCATGAAGTCGCGCGCCGGGATGACGCGGCCCTTGTCATCCAAAACGCGGATCAGCCCTTCGTAAAAGGCAACACGCGTGGGATCATTGCCCAGCACCGCAGGCTGAAAGGCCAGCTTTACCCGCCCCAGACGCAGCGCCTGCCGCACCATCGCTATCGTCTGCCGATCATTCTGGCTGACTGCAAAGGAGAAGGGGCTGTCTTCACCTGCCTGAACATCGATCGCCGTTTGCGCCCGTGCCATGCGTGATCCTTTCAGCTGGACATCTGCTTTGGACAGAATGCCGCCACAGCGGTAAAACTTCTGTAAATTTTCGTATTTTGTTCTAAGTTTAGGGACATTCGGTCGTGAGCTTGCAAAAGGGGGAAACATCCCATGACAGACAGATGCCCTTGGTGCGGTGATCAGGAAATCTATGTTAACTATCATGACCATGAATGGGGCGTCCCTGAATGGGATGGCCGCAATCTGTGGGAACTTCTGATGCTTGAATGCTTTCAGGCAGGGCTCAGCTGGATCACGATACTTAAAAAGCGAGACGCTTTTCGGCAGGTGTTCGAAGGTTTCGACCCGCAGCGGATCGCCAATTGGGGCGAGCCGCAGGTTCTGGACGCGCTGGCGAATCCCGGAATCATACGTCACCGCGCGAAGATCGAAGCCACCATCAAAGCGGCGCGGGCCTATCTGCGCATTGACGCACAGCAAGGATTCGCGCGCTTCATCTGGGACCATCAAGCGGGGCGGGTGCAGCAGACATCCCCTGCCTTGATGACGCAGGTTCCCGCGCAAACAACTGTATCACAACAGCTTTCGCGTAACCTGAAGGCCGAAGGCTTCGGCTTTTGCGGTCCGGTGATTTGCTATGCCTTCATGCAGGCGGCAGGTATGGTGAATGACCATCTTGTGCACTGCCCCGCGCATGGTCGCGTCGCGGGCCTGCCGCAATTCGCCCCATGGTTGCGGGACAATCACGCTCTTGCCGCTACAGCAATGCCGTTCTAGCCTTGGGGCATGTCGCAATCCCCCCGCCTGAATCTCCGTCAGAGCCAGCGTTTGCAGCTGAATATGTCTCTGCTATCGTCGCTGCGGCTGTTGCGCCATGACGGACATAGCCTGAGCGCCTATCTGGCGGAAGAAGCGCAAAGATTGCCTGCGTTGCAACTGGGGTCCACGCCTGCACAAGGCTGGCTACCGCGCTGGTCGACGGTCTGGCAGGGGCTGGCGCAAAAGGGGCGGGGCGATATGGCGCTGGGCGGTCTGGTCGCCGCGACCCCTGGGCTGGTGGCCCATGCTTTGCAGGCGCTGCCGCGTCTTGTGCCCGATCGGCAGGATCAACCGATCGCCATTGCCTTGATCGAAGCCTTGGCGCCGTCGGGCTGGATCGACCGCCCGCTGCCACAGATCGCCACCGATACCGCCAAGCCGCTCGCGGATGTCGAACGGGTGTTATTCCAATTACAACATATTGAACCCGCGGGTCTTTTTGCCCGCACTCTGGCCGAGTGCCTGCGCTTGCAAGCCAAAGATGCCGGTCAGTTGGACGGTGTGATGGAAAGCGTATTGTCGCGGCTGGATCTCTTGGCCGCACAGGACTTCACGGCTCTGGCGCGGCTGGCGGATTGTTCGGTCGTCGATATTTTCACCCGCTTCAAACAGTTGCGCAGTTTTCAGCCCAAGCCGGGCACCTTGTTCATCCCCGCTGCCAGCCCGCAACGCGAGCCGGATCTGACGGCCGAGCCACAAGGCGACGGTTGGAAAATCAGCCTGAACCGCAGCGCCTTGCCAACGCTTGATATTGATGTGACGGCAGAAGGGGCGGCGGAAGCGCGGCTGTTGTTGCGCTTGGTCGAAGCGCGAAACACCACTTTGCTGGAAGTAGGGCAGGCGTTGCTATCGCATCAAAGGCCCGCACTGGACCACGGTCTTGCAGCGCTGCGCCCCTTGAAGATGCAGATTTTGGCTGACGCCATGGGCTTGCACAAATCCACCATCAGCGGGGTCGTCGCGGGTGCCGCGGTCGATACCCCTCATGGCACATGGTGGCTGAGGGCCTTGTTCTCACCCGATATGGGGGCCGATCTTGCAGCGGGCGCCTTGCGCGCCCAACTGCAGCGTTTGGTGGCGGCGGAAGACCCCGCGCAGCCTTTGGCGGATGAGGATCTGGCCCGCATCCTGTCATCGGGCGGCGTCAGCATCGCGCGACGGACGGTGGCGAAATACCGGATGCAATTGCACATCCCGCCCCGCCACCGCCGCCGGAAATCCTGACGCCCGCAGCACTTAGCGCCGCTTGCGGATCACCTTGCGCTTAATCTTTTCGTCACGCGCCGCCGCTTGGCCTGGTTTGCGCGGCTGATAACGACCGCCCTTGCCTCTGGCCCCCTTATGCATCCGGCCCGCGGGGATGTTTTCCCCTTCGATCGACACCAGTTCCAGCATCAAGCCGCCGGTCACCGGCACCGCTTCGGTCAGGCGCACCACAACGCGTTGGCCGATGGTGATGGTCATGCCGGTATCGGCCCCGATCAGAATCTGCTGGCTTTCGTCGTGATGGAAGAATTCGCGACCCACGGCGCGGATCGGCACCAGACCATCGGCGCCGGTTTCGTCCAGCTTCACGAACAGGCCAAAGCGCTGCACACCGGCCACACGACCGGTGAATTCCGCCCCAACACGGTCCGACAGGAAGGCTGCCAGATAGCGGTCGGTGGTATCCCGTTCGGCGGCCATGGACCGACGTTCGGTATCGGAAATCTGCTTGGCGGTTTCGTCCAGGCTTTCGATATCCTGCGCCGACAGCCCGTCATTGCCCCAGCCATGACCACGGATCAAGGCACGGTGCACGATCAGATCGCTATAGCGACGGATCGGCGAGGTGAAATGCGCATAGTTCGTCAGCGCCAAGCCGAAGTGACCGAAGTTCTTGGGGAAATAATAGGCCTGCGTCATCGACCGCAGGGTCGAGATATTGATCAGCTCGTCGAATTCCGACCCCTGCGCCTGCGCCAGCAACTGGTTCAGGTGCTTGGTCTGCAAGACCTGCCCCTTGGCCAGCACAAAGCCCGAGGACTGCGCCACTTCGCGCAGGGCTTCCAGACGATCCGGCGCGGGTTCTTCGTGGATACGGAACAGCAGGGGCTGCTTCACGCGGATCAGCTCTTCGGCGGCGGCCACATTGGCCAGCACCATGCATTCCTCGATCAGCTTATGCGCGTCGAAACGTTCATTGAACGCCACCGACAGCACCTTGCCCTCATCCGACAGAATGATCTTGCGCTCGGGCAGGTCCAGTTCCAGCGGCTGACGCACCGCCCGCGCCTTCTTCAAAGCGGCATAGGCGGCATAAAGCGGCTTGATGACCGGCTCCAGCAGCGGCTCGGTCACAGCATCGGGGGCGCCGTCAATGGCGGCCTGCACCTGTTCGTAGCTGAGCGACGCTTTCGACCGCATCAAGCCGCGCGTGAAGCGATGCTCGATCTTGTTGCCTTCGCCATCAAGGCGCATCCGCACGGCCATACAGGCGCGATCCACATCCGCATGCAGCGAACACAGATCGCCCGACAGCACATCGGGCAACATCGGCACGACACGGTCGGGGAAATAGCTGGAATTGCCGCGCTTGCGCGCCTCGCGGTCCAAAGCCGAACCGGGGCGCACGTAATAGGCCACATCGGCAATCGCCACCCACAGAACGAAACCGCCCTTGTTGTCAGGCGCGTCATCATAAGCCGCATAAACCGCATCATCACGGTCACGCGCATCCGCAGGGTCGATGGTGACCAAGGGCAGTGCGCGCAGATCCTCGCGATCCGCCAAGGGGGCAGGCAGAGCGCGATCGGCTTCCGCAATCACATTGTCGGGGAAATGGTCGGGAATGCCATGCTGATGGATCGCGATCAGGCTGACCGCGCGCGGCCCGCTCGGATCGCCCAGACGTTCGATGATCCGCGCCGTCGGCAGCCCCATGTTGCGCGACTTGCCAACCGCTTCCGCTTCCACCAATTCGCCATCGCGCGCATCCAAGGTCATGTCGCGCGGCACGCGCCATTCCTTGTCCTGTCCCTTTTCGATCGGGACAATGCGGCCACCTTCGCCACCCGTGCGATAGATCCCCAAAACGCGGATCGAATTCGTGCCCAGCTTGCGGATCAAGCGGGCCTCATACGCCCAAGCGTCCTGCGCGACCTTCACCAGACGCGCCAACACCTTGTCGCCCTGACCCACGGCCAGATCGCCTTTGGCGGCGATCAACAAAACGCGGGGCATATCGCCCGCGCCATCCCATTCCATCGGACGCAAGAAGATATCGCCGGACGCATCGGGCGCCTCCGCGATCAACAGGCTGACGGGCGGCAGCGCGCCCTTCTCATGGAAGTTGCGCTTTTGATGCGCCAGCTTCCCTTCGCCTTCCAGCTCCTTCAGCATCCGCTTCAATTCGATGCGTCTTGCACCCTTGATGTTGAAGGCTTTCGCGATGTCGCGCTTGGCCCCTTGGCCGGGGTTGTCGGTGATCCACTGCAGGATCTGCTCTTTTGAGGGCAATTGTTCCATGCCCCAGCCCTAGCACTTCCAGGGCAAAGCCGAAAGCCGCCAATGATTGCAACTTTCGCAAATACTCCCGCCGGAGGCCCTTAAACGCTGCCGCAATCCCAACGTTTCAAGGCGTCGTGATCGACCCCGCGTGCTTTGACCCAATCCGCACCCTCCGCGGTGATCTCTTTCTTCCAAAAGGGCGCACGGGATTTCAGATAGTCCATCAGGAACTCTGCCGCCTGAAATGCCGCCACACGGTGGCGCGCCGCGGTGGCCACCATCATGATCTGGTCGTGCGGCAACAGCAGGCCATAGCGGTGGATGACCAGAACATCCGCCAGTTCGAACCGCGCCACCGCCTCGTCCATGATGGCACGGATCGCGCGTTCGGTCATGGCGGGGTAATGTTCCATCTCCATGGCGCGCAAGCTGCCGCCATTGTCGCGCACGATGCCGGAAAAGCTGACGATCGCGCCTGCGCTGTCCTGAGCGGCCTGAAAGGCGTTCAGTTCCGCCCCCACATCGAAAGCCGCTTCTTGCACCGACAATTTCATGGTCACACCCCTTAAAGCGCTTCAGCCGCCCGTCATCGGCGGGAAGAATGCCACTTCACGCGCCCCCTCCAGCACCGCATCGAAATCGCTCAGATCCTGATCGACCGCC
Source organism: Paracoccaceae bacterium (assembly GCA_031991825.1). Lineage (GTDB taxonomy): Bacteria > Pseudomonadota > Alphaproteobacteria > Rhodobacterales > Rhodobacteraceae > Pseudotabrizicola. The sequence goes on along the minus strand of DALYSR010000015.1, from coordinate 8,129 downwards.
ACCTGCACGGCGGACAGATCGGCAAAAGCCGCTTGATAGCGCGGCTCGCGGGCGCGCAGCTCGTCCACCAGCTGGCGAACAGTCACGGCTTGGGTTTCGACCATCTCCTGCGACAGGCCGATCCTTTCGCGCAACCACGCGAAATAGCAGACACGGATCATTGCTTGTTCTCATCTTTCAGATAGGGCAACGACTTGCGGAAATAATCCCAACCGGTGATGCCGGTCAGCACGGCCGCAATCCAGATCAGCACCAATCCTACCATGGATGCATAAGACGAACAGCCGCTCGCGCCACAGGACCGGATCGGATCGGCCAAACCTTGCGCAACGGCCATGGCATATTCATCCGCCGTCAAGCCGCGTCGCGCGATGCCTTCCATATGCTCAAGCCCGGTTCCAAGGAACAGGATGGCAATCGCCACCATCTGCGCGGTGGTCTTCCATTTGGCCAGCTTGGTGACCTTCAGCAGCCCCGCTTTCGCTCCAAGGAATTCGCGCAGACCCGCCACGAAGACTTCACGGAACAAGATCACCGTCACCGGCAGGATCAGCCAAGGGTTCATTCCCGAATAGCCGGTGATGATGACCAAAGCGATCACCACCATCGCCTTGTCGGCAATCGGGTCCAGCATCGCGCCGAATTTCGATTCCTGCTTCCACGCCCGTGCCAGATAGCCGTCGAACCAATCGGTCACCGCCGCTGAAATGAACAGCGCCAGCGCGAACCAATCGGCCCAGGGGCGGTGGAAATACAGGAACATGATCGCAACGCCAGGAGCGGCGATCAATCGCAGGACGGTCAGGATATTGGGTATCGTCCAAGTCATAATGCTTGCTTAGCCCATCTGTAGCGGCAGGGAAGAAAAAAGTGCGAAGACCCGAGCGGTCAAAACGGCACAGGTGCTGCGAAGGTGACTTCCTCGCTGGTGGCGGGGTGATGCAGCGTCAGGGTTTCGGCATGCAGCATCAGGCGCGGATGCGCGCGTGCAGCCCCCGTCGCATAGATCGGATCGCCCAGGATCGCATGGCCCAGTTCCAGCATATGCACCCGCAACTGATGGCTGCGCCCTGTCTTGGGGAACAGCCGCATCCGGGTTTCGCCCTCGTTGCGCCCGATCACCTGCCAATCGGTCTGGGCCGGACGGCCCTGTTCGAAATTGACCATCTGGCGCGGACGGTTGGGCCAATCGGCGCAAAGCGGCAGGTCGATATGACCGCTGTCGCCCTGCACATCGCCGATCACCCGCGCGACATAGGTCTTATGCGCGCGGCGCTTTTCGAATTCCTGCCCCAGAAACCCCTGCGCCAGCTTGTTGCGCGCGAAGATCATCACGCCCGATGTGTCGCAATCCAGCCGATGCACCAAAAGCGCATCCCAATATTCGGCCTGCAGGCGCGCGATCAGGCAATCCTGCCGCCCCTCCAGCTTGCCCGGCACCGACAACAGCCCCGACGGCTTGTCCAGCACCAGAATATCGCGATCCTCGTATAGGACGTTCAGCGGCACATCCGGCGGGGTGTAGTCGAAATCGGGCAAGAGCGAGGGCGTGTTCATGCGACCTCGCGGAACACTTCCGCCAGCAAGCCGGTGAAGAAGATTTCATCATCCGCCGTGTAGGCCGCCGCATCATTGCTATCCAGATCCAGCACCCCCAGCAGGCGGCCCGCACCGTTCCAGACCGGCAACACCAGTTCGGATTTGGTGGAAGACGAACAGGCTATATGGCCGGGGAAGGCTTCGACATCCGGCACATTCTGGATTTCGCCTGTGCGCGCGGCAGCGCCACAGACCCCGCGCGAGAAGGGGATTACCAGACAGCCATGCCCCCCCTGATAGGGGCCGATCTTCAACAGCTCGGGCGCGGTTACGCGGTAGAAACCGGTCCAATCGCAATAGGGATGCGCGTGATGGATTTCGCAGGCCAAGGTGGCCATCAGTGCCACCTCGTCGGTCTCGCCTTGGGTCAAGGCCAGAATGGACGCGCGCAGTGCGGCATAATCGGGAACGGATTTCGAACTGTTCATCAAAGCAACCTCGGCAAGGTCATGTCCCCCTGCGGGATCATCGTCATCCACGGGACATGCATTTGCCTCCTGCCTAGCAGATGGCGGCGGGCAAGGCCAAGGGGAAGCTATGGCTTGGCGGTAATCAACGGGCGCGGCGGGGAAAAGCCACCTATCTGGGGGTGATCCGAGGGGGCGCCGAGCATAATCCAACGATGATCCGGCGCGGCACCATCTTGGGGGCAATGCCACCGCGCCGGACTCAGCCTGTCGGGGGGCACCGCGTCACGATGCGCAATCTTGCGGGCGGCACTGCGAAACTTTCGGGGCAAGCGAAGACGCATCGCGCCAATCCGGACCGCTGCGGCATTGATTCGCCTTCGCCGGCTTGCGCGCGGATCAGTTCAGTTGGAACTGCACCGGATAGAGCCCGTCTTCATATTCGCCGAACAGGTCGGGAATATCGGGATGTTCTACCGGCTCGTCGGTATCATCCGGCACCAGATTTTGTTCCGAGACATAAGCCACATAAAAGCTTTGGTCGTTTTCGGCCAAGAGGTGATAGAAGGGCTGGTCCTTGTTGGGCCGCTGCTCTTCGGGGATGTTTTCATACCATTCGTCGGTATTGGAAAATATCGCGTCGATGTCGAACACCACGCCCCGAAATGAGTGCTTGCGATGGCGCAGCACCTGTCCAAGGTTATATTTTGCGGTTGTTTTCAACATCAGATTGCATCCTTCGATGCGCGTTAGTAATCCCGAAAAGCCGGTTTTGTCCACCGGAGCGGCTGCATTTTCGAGGATTGACCCTGTGGCACTTTTACTAACCGTCCTGCAAATCGTGCTGCCGGTCGCGATTTTGACCTTCATCGGATTTGCTTGGGTGAAGCGGGGCTATGATTATCCGCAGGATTTCGTGAGCAAAGTGGTGATGAACCTTTCGGTGCCGCCCTTGGTCTTCACGGCGCTGATGAAGACTGAAATCGACCCGCACTCCCTGACGACCTTAACCTTGGCGGCGCTTGCCGGATATGCGGCGCTGACGGTGGTGTTCTGGGCGGTTACCGCGGCCCTGCGTCTTGATCGCAAGACATTCCATTCCCCGCTGATCTTCGGCAATACCGGCAATGTCGGGCTGCCACTGGCGCTTTTCGCCTTTGGCCAAGCGGGTCTTGGCTATGCGGTGGTGGTTTTCGCGGTGATGATCATCTGGAATTTCACCGTGGGTATCTGGCTGACCAGCGGCGGCGGCTCGCCACTGAAGGCGCTTAAGGAACCCGCGATGATCGGCACGTTTCTGGGCGCGCTGTTCCTGTGGCAGGGCTGGCATACGCCGCTTTGGCTGACCCATACGCTGGATCTGCTGGGGCAGATCGCCATTCCGATGATGCTTCTGACGCTGGGGGTGGCGGTCGCGCGGATGAGCGCGCAGAACCTTGGCCGCGCCTTCGTGCTGTCGATCCTGCGCGTGGTGGTCTGTGTCGTGGTGGCGGCACTGATCGGGCGGGGATTCGGGTTGGAGCCGATGGCCTTCGCGGTCTTGGTCTTGCAGCTTAGCTCGCCGGTGGCGGTGACATCTTATATGCTGGCCGCCAAATATGGGGGCGATGCGCAAGAGGTTGCCGGATTGGTCATCATCTCTACATTGCTGTCGGTGGTCACACTTCCGCTCACTCTCGCTTTTCTGATCTGATCGGGCAGTTGCCCCCATTTTCATGAAGGTCAAAGTGACGTAAGCTGACCTCAATAATAACACCCGTGCGAGGGGCAGATGAGCAGACTTCTCCGCGCGTCGATCTTGTTGTTGCTATTGGCCGCATGCGGCGGTGGTGGCAATTTTACGGCGCCCCGTGACTTGGAAAACGCCTGCGCGATCGTTCGCGAAAGGCCGCAGTATTTCCGCGCGATGAAGGCCACCGAACGTAAATGGGGCATTCCCGTTCACGTGCAAATGGCAACCATCCATCAGGAATCGAAATTCATCGGGAATGCCCAGACCCCGCATAAATTTGCCTTGGGTGTGATCCCGTTGGGTCGCCAGTCTTCGGCTTATGGCTATAGCCAAGCCTTGGACGGCACATGGGAAGAATACCAAGACGAAATCGGCGGCCGCCGCTCGCGTCGCGACAATATCAAGGACGCGACCGATTTCATGGGCTGGTATATGCATAATTCGACCGCGCGTCTGGGCATTTCCAAGACCGATGCGAAAGGCCAGTATCTGGCCTATCACGAGGGTCGGACCGGATTTGCCCGCCAATCCTATCTGGCGAAGCCATGGCTGGTGGCGGTGTCGGACCGCGTGCAAACGCGCTCGCAGCGCTATGCAAGCCAGCTTTCCCGCTGCAGCTAAACGAAAAGGGGCCTTTCGGCCCCTTTTGATTTGGCAATCACCGGTCAGACATGACCTTCTGGAAAGGCGCGGTCAGCGGCCGCGCTTTTGTGCTTCCAGCGTGATGTCGAAATAGGATGCGGGGATCGAGACGCCCTTTTTCATATCGCCCAAGATCACGGTGGTCTTTTCGCCCAGATCGTCGGTGATGATCCATTGGCGCAATTCGATCGGCTTGCCGGTAAAGACCAGCTCGATCGAGCCATAGCCCGGATGATCGGGATCCTGCGCCAAGACGCGGGTGGTATTTTCAACCTCGCGGTGGGATTTCACCATCTTGGCGCGGCCAAGGTTGACGTTTTCCGCCAGAATCAGGCTGAGCGGGGTGCGCGACAGCGGATATTGTTCCGGCGGCTGGTTCGACTTGGGGTCGAAGATCGCCACCTGCGAGCCGCCCGCCATCACCAGCGACCGATCCGGCGGCGCATATTCGAACCGCACACGACCGGGCCTGCGGATGAAGATCTTGCCGGTCGAAATCGAGCCGTTGGCATTCACTTGCGTGAAATCGGCGCTGACCGTGGTCAGGCTGTTCAGATAGGCCGACAAATCGGCCAAGGGGATCTTCGCTGCCCAAGCAGGTGCGCCGAGGGCAAGGAAAGCGAGCGGGGCCAGAAGGGCGGTGCGGCGGTTCATTTTCATAAACCGAATATAATCCGCCTGCGGCGGTCTTGCACCTGATGTTGCAAAAATTCGCAAGGTTTTGCCGAAGGCGTGAGCGGAGTGAAACCTATCGCCCATCGCGCCCCGCAACTGTTAGACTATCGCCTCACATGTCCGATCAATAGGAGGTGGAGATGTCGAAAGGTTTTGCCGCTCTGGCACCAGTACTTTCACTGGCACTAATGTTGGCCGTGCCGTCCGTGTCACAGGCGGCGCTATCGGGGTTTTACGATTCCGCCGCGAAGATGCAGGCCATCATGTCCGATGGCAATGTGGCCGATGCCCTGCACCAAGCCCCTGTCACCATGCTGATGCGGGTCGATTCCGCTGACGGCACCGCCGAGGTCTGGGAAGTCACCAGCGCCGATTGCACGCTGAAGGTGCAGCTTGATGCGACGCCGCCCACTGAGGGCAGGGTGGGGGGCAACAGCTATCAGGTGACGGTGATCGAGGCCTGCACTTAAACCATGATGTAGCAAAGAAAAACGGCGCGAGGGGATGCCTCGCGCCGTTTGATATGGTCGTTTGATATTCGGGTCTGATCGGGATCAATTCTCGGGGATCAGGATCTCGCGTTTGCCGACATGGTTGGCGGCGGTGACGATGCCTTCTTCTTCCATCTGTTCGACCAAGCGCGCAGCCTTGTTATAGCCGATGCCCAGTTTGCGCTGGATATAAGAGGTCGAACATTTGCGGTCCCGCGCGACGATGGCCACGGCTTGATCGTAAAGCGCATCTTCGCCGTCGGTATTGCCGCCGGTGTTCAGGCCCAAGACTTGGTCGATATCGGATGCCACATCGTCATCCGGACCTTCCACCACGCCCGACATATAGACCGGCGGGCCGAAGCTCTTCAGGTGGTTGACGATTTCTTCGACTTCCTCATCGGATACGAAGGGGCCGTGGATACGGGTGATCTTCTGACCATTGCCCATATACAGCATGTCCCCCATGCCCAGCAGCTGTTCCGCGCCTTGTTCGCCCAGAATGGTGCGGCTGTCGATCTTCGAGGTCACTTGGAACGAGATACGGGTCGGGAAGTTCGCCTTGATCGTGCCGGTGATGACATCGACCGACGGGCGCTGGGTGGCCATGATCAGGTGGATACCCGAAGCCCGCGCCATCTGTGCCAGGCGCTGGATGCAGGCTTCGATTTCCTTGCCCGCGACCATCATCAGATCGGCCATCTCGTCGACGACGATGACGATATAGGGCAAAGCGACGGGGGCGAATTCTTCGGTCTCGAACACCGGCTCGCCGGTGTCTTCATTGAAGCCGGTCTGAATGGTGCGCTTGAACAATTCGCCCTTGGCCAAAGCCTCGCGGACGCGGCCGTTATAGCCTTCGATATTGCGCACGCCCATCTTGGACATCTTGCGGTAGCGTTCCTCCATTTCGGACACGACCCATTTCAAGGCCACGACGGCCTTCTTCGGGTCGGTCACCACGGGGGACAGCAGATGCGGGATGCCGTCGTAAACCGACAGTTCCAGCATCTTCGGGTCGATCATGATCATCCGGCATTCTTCCGGCGTCAGCTTGTACAGAAGCGACAGGATCATCGTGTTGATCGCCACCGACTTACCCGAACCGGTGGTGCCCGCGATCAGCAAGTGGGGCATCTTGGCCAAGTTGGCGATGATCGGATCGCCGCCAATGTCTTTGCCCAAAGCCAGCGGCAGGCGCAGGTTCGAATCGCCGAAGTCACGCGCCGCAAGGATTTCGCGCAGCACGACTTTCTCACGGGTGGCATTGGGCAGTTCGATCCCGATCACCGAACGACCCGGTACGGTGGACACACGTGCCGACAAAGCCGACATTGACCGTGCGATATCATCGGCCAGACCGATCACGCGGCTTGCCTTCAGACCCGGAGCCGGTTCCAATTCATACATGGTGACGACCGGACCCGGACGCACCGAGACGATTTCGCCCTTCACGCCGTAATCGTCCAAGACCGATTCCAACATGCGGGCGTTTTCTTCCAGCGCCTCGTCGGACAGCTGGTGACGTTCGATGGTGGAGGGGCTGGTCAGCAGCGCCAAGGGCGGCAATTCGTAAGCGGCGCTCATCGCTTCTTCGAAACGACGCGGCGGGTTTGCCATCGGATTGGGGCGCTGCGGCTGGACATTGCGGCCCATTCCTGCGCCCATCGGGGCAGGGGAGGGCGCGCGGGGCATCACCGGCGCCGCCGGACGCGCGGCGGGCACCGATTGCGGCGCGGGGGCGAAAGCATTTTCCACGAAGCTGTCGGTGAAATCGTCTTCGAAATCGTCGGCATAATCGTCATCGAAACCAGCCGTGACCGCTGCGGGTTTTTCCGGCGCGAAAGCTGCAGGGCTGCGCGGCGGGGGGTCATAAGCCGCCCGCGCGGCGGGGGCTTGCGGCACAGGCGATTGCTGCGGGGCCGGATCTTTTGCGACCACAGCTACCGGTTCTTCTGGAGCGGTATAGGCATCGGCATAAAGACGCGGCGTGGGGGCTGCGGCGGGCGCGGTCACCGGCGGTTCGCTGCGGCGCTGCGGGTTGGGACGCGCAGGGGCGACCAGCGGCGCAGCCATGGGTGCGGCAACCGGTTCGGCCATCATGCGCGGCGCGCTATGCGCCGCCTCGAAGGCTTCGTCATCGGCGTAATCGTCGTAATCCTGCGCTGGCGTCCACAGGTTTTCCGCATCGCTGTCAGGCTGCCAATGGTTTGCGGGCAGCGGCTGATGCAGGCGCGCCTGTTCGGCATAGGCTTCCGGCAGCGGCGGCGCGGGCGGGAAAGACGATGCGACCGGCGCAGCAGCGCGCGCGACGGTTGCGGCGGCTGGCACGGCTGCGACGGCTGCTGCGGCGGCGGCAAGGTTGGCGGCAGAGGCCGCCGCATCACGGGCGATCTGGTTGCGCAGATTGGCTGCGACCTGTGCGGTGGTCTGCGCGCCTGCGGGCAGGATCGATCCGGCCGGTGCGGTCAGCGGCGGTTCGGCAAAACGATCCGCGCTGCTGCGCAAGGGCGATCGCACCGGCTGCGCCATGCGCGACGGACGGCGCGGCGTATCGGCCAGCAAGGGCTGCGGGCCGCGCAG
>DALYSR010000014.1:0-41917 GCA_031991825.1 Paracoccaceae bacterium | reverse complement strand
TGCCTGAGTGGGACTTGGCGCCCGCCGTGAATGCGCTGCAGGCCCTGCGCGGCGTTGCGCTGATCAGCGCAGTGACATTCATGGCCGAGGTCGGGGATGTGCCCCGGTTTGAAACACCTGTCCGGCTGATGGCGTATCTGGGGCTGGTGCCCAGTGAATATTCCACCGGTAAATCGACCCGTCGGGGCGGCATCACTCGCGCTGGAAATGCACGTGTCCGCCATAAACTAGTAGAGGGCGCCTGGACATACCGTCTCCCAGCCCGACCGGGCGAGCGCAAGCTTTACATCCTTCAGGCACAACCGCCCGAGATCCAGGACATCGCCTGGAAAGCTCAGTCCCGCCTGACAGCCCGCTACCGCAGTCTGGCTTTGCGGGGAAGGAAGTCCACGGTCGTCACAACCGCCATTGCACGCGAGATGGCAACATTCATATGGGATATTGCCCGCCACTCCATGCCTGTCGTCTAAGTCGGCTGACATACGCGCTCAATGGCGGGCGTAAGATCAACGGCAGGGGAATATCCGACAGTCGCTTTGTGGCCAGCCTACCGCTGATGCCCGTCGTAAGACAGGAGTAGCCCCGAGACGCATAATCGGTCATGCGGTTGCCAATCCGCGCATCAGAGCTTGTTCACCGACGTCTTCAAATCTTGCGCCCACCTTTGAGCGTCTACGCTACTCCAAACGCCAACAGCGTTGCTGAACGCATGCAAAAACACTTTAAAAAAGACATCAGAGCGACGGGGCGACAACACAGCAGTCGAAGCCATAGGCGCGTATCTGCCGGTACAACCCGTAACCCGTCGGACCCGCCTCATAACAGGCGCAAACTCGGCCGCGTCCTGACAGCTTCTTCAAAAGTTTTGCCACACTGGCAGGGGTATTCTCAAATGTCCCCAAATACAGTGCATCGCCCTGTGCTCCCGCATCAGCCAATGCAACCGCGAGCTTATCTTTGGAAACATCTATCCCGACAAACAGCGCAATATCGGTGTTCGTCATGTCTTCCTCCATCACAACGGCGGCCCACGCCGCCTGTGATCAGAGTAATCGATGAGCGGTCAGGCGCGGGCCGGTGAAAAAAGACATGCGGTCTCACCGAGCAGAAAATCAGTGGGGCGTTACAGTGCTTAATGGGCCATCCACTGATGGAGAACAAATCCGGCCTGATTGTGCAGGGCGATCTCACTCACGCTGATGGCCGTGCGGAACGCCGTGTCGCACTGGACATGATCCACCGCCAGTCTCCCGGCTCGACTTGTCAGTTGACGCTCGGCGCCGATTTGCGGCAAGCCTGCGTCACACCCCATATCGCGCAAAAATCAAAATATTCAGCAATCGACGGCCGCACGACGCGGCACCAAGGCTACAGCCTATCAATCAAACACCGCAAACGCATCGAGGCAGCTTTCGGCTGGGCCAAAACCGTCGGCGGCATGGCCCAAACCGTCTATCGCGGCGTCGAATGGGTCAGAGCGCGCTTCATCCTGACAATGGCCGCCAATAATCTCGCCAGATTGCCAAAGCTGCTGGCCGCATGATCGTAAGTCCCTCCACCAGGCAGGCATATCGGCTGGGCGAAGGAGTGCGAAATCAGTTCAGCTCATCGAGTGGAGGGAAAATCGTTCCGCACCGCACACTTTTTCAGCGGCCTGCTAAAGACCCTGAGCGATCTCACGCCATACGACTGCATTTGCAAAATCTGGATTTCATGGCTGGAAAGATGCATCCGCAATTGGATCTACCAGATGACGGGACTGCACAGCTAACATCACCTGCTGTATTCTCCCGGTCCTTGGCCATGCACGTATTTTTCTGGCGCTTGTGCCGCCGGTGCTGCCGCCGCAGTTTAATATACCCTCGTTATGGATGAACTTTAAAGCGAATTGCGCATTCATCTCTCCAATGTCAGAGAGGTTCTTTAACATTTTCGCGCCGCCAAATACTTTTGCTTGAAATCTTTCTTTTTTTCCCCCTTGTTTTATCATGTCGTTTATTAATAGCTCCATCAGATAGGCTCCATATTTGATGGATTGGCGATCATTTCCAGTGCTTTCAGGTAACAAGAAATGATTCAGGCCTCCTATCTGCGCCACTGGATCCGTTATGAAGGTGGCGACGCAAGAGCCAAGAATTGTCGATATGTAAAAGTCGGGTTGAGAGGAAACATAGTATTCACCCTGCAGTATATTTTTATATTTTGGGATGTTAACGGCCACGCCTTTGTGCCCTTTTAATATCTATCACGACGCTTTCCGTGAAACTTGGCGGTGTTGATTCAAGTTGAACCCTTTGAGTATATCCGCAAGCTTGCTCGCCTCTTGACGCAAATATGCACTTGCCGCGGTTGACTCCTCGACCATTGCTGCATTCTGTTGTGTCACTTTGTCTAGCATTGCTACGCCGGCATTAATTTCGGCCAAGCCATTTGATTGATCCTGAGACGCCAGTGCAATTTCTTGTACGATCTTATTTATTTCGGCCATATCGGCAACTATGGCAGCGACGGCATTGCCGCTGTTGCCCACCAGTTGCGTCCCCGTACTTACCTGAGTTTCGGATTCAACGATCAGTGTTTTAATTTCTTTTGCGGCTTCCGATGATCTTTGTGCAAGTGCGCGTACTTCTGCCGCTACGACTGCGAATCCACGGCCTGCATCGCCAGCACGTGCTGCCTCCACACCTGCATTCAGGGCCAGCAAATTGGTTTGGAATGCGATATCATCAATCAGTGTGATGATCTGCGATATCTTATGGGATGAGGCTTCGATTGCATCCATGGCAATAATTGCCTGTTTGACGACCGCCCCATTACTTTGCGCCTCATCATGCGCTGAGGTTACTTTGCGGTCGGCTTTTAGGGTGCCATCGGTCGCCGCGCGTACATTGCTGGTTAAGTTGTCAAGAGCCGCCGCGGTTTCTTCCAGTGTCGCTGCTTGGTTTTCCGTACGTCGCGATAGGTCCTCCGCCGAGGCACTGATCTCGCTGGCGCTGCCAAGAATGGCGGTGGCCACGGAGCTTACGTTCACAAGCGTTTCGGACAAGCTATCGAAGGCCAGATTGCAATTTTCACGAAGCGCTTCGTATTCGGCTGGGAAGGGGGTATTGATCCGCGATGCGAGGTCACCATTGGCAAGCGCGGTCATAGCTTGACGCAATCCGTCCACAACATGCGCTTGGGCCTTCACGCGTTCTTTTTCTGCGGCTTCCGCACGTTTGCGTTCGACAATTGCCGCAGTGTGGTCGGAGCAAATGCCAACGATACGCTGAACTTTACCATTGCTGTCTTCGATTGCGATCAGATTGCACACGACATAGCGATCTTCACCACTGCGGGTGACGCGGTGGTGTTCCTCGGTGAGGCTGCCCAAATTGATCACCCGGTTCAGGGCCTCCATCGCGGCCGCATCGCCGCGTTTGAACAAGATGCCCATCGACTTTCCGACGATTTCTTGCGCGGAGTAGCCGTAGTAGGTTTGCCCTACTTCGTTGAGGCTGATGATGCGACCGTCAAGGCCCGCTTCCAAGATGACTTGGGTGCGATTGACCGCGCCCAAGATCGCGCTATTGCGGCGCTTGTCGCGCACGTTTTCCCACACGGCTACATATCCGGCACGGCTGCCGTCTTCCGCTTCGACCGGATTGATTCCCAAGGCAAAGACCTGTCCACCGATTGAAATGTCGGCTTCAGTCGGTTTGCGGTCGCTTTGCGCCAGAACTGCCATATTGCGGGCATGGTTCTTGTGAAATATGGAGATATTGCTGCCGATCAGCGTTTCCGGATTGAAATCTGGGAAGTGGCTGCGGAAATCGCTAAGGTTTGTGCGGAACAGGTTGACCGCGGCGTCGTTGATATAGTTGAGCGTCCCATCCGCTTCACAAATCATCATGGCGGTGGAGGTGGTGTTGAACGCTTTGCCCTTGAACAGCATTTCATGGCGTGCGCTGTCGGCAACCTGCTGTTCTTGTGCGAAAAGTTCCAATCCCCTGGCAAGTTGGCCCACTTCATCCTGACGGCTTTGATGGCCGATGTTGAATTCTTGGTGTGAAATCAGGGCATGTGTCGCTTCGGTCAGTTCGGACAGGGGGCGGGCGATCCAGCGCCCGAAAATCCATCCTAAGCCGATTGCAATCATTCCACCGACAATAAGGGACCAGATTGTATCTTTCAGCAACACGCTAAGGGGCTGTGTCAGACTGGCGCTTGGCGTGATGGCGGCGATATCCCAGCCATCCGCGAGCCCGCTGAGCGGGCTGAAGGCTGCAATATGCGATTGCCCGTCTTGGTCAGAGATGTTGGCGGTGCTGTGGCCGTTCAGGACCACGCGTTGCGCCAAAGCGATCCCGTTATCCACATTTAGCCTGCCCGTCGCGCGCCCGTCTTTGTCTATCAAAACGAAGTTGAAATTGCCGCTGCCCGCTTCCGACTGCGCCAGAGTGATCGGGGTCACAACAATCCCCGCATTCCCGCCATTCACCGACAGGCTTTGGGCAAGAAGCAGGCCCTGACCATCAGGAAGGGTGGCAAGAACCGCAGATGAACTTTTCCGTGCTTGATTGGCGATATAGTCGATTTGACTGCGAAGCGCCCCGTCCAAATTGGCGGGCAGGGTGGAATAGCTGACCTCACCTGTCGCCGTTATAACAGCCAGTTCCGACAGGCCGGATATGCGGGCGCTCTGCGTCACCACAGCGCGAGATGCCGCGCCCAAGCTGCCAATTCCAGCACTGCTTTGGTTCTGGATGAAACTCTGTAATTTCAGGTTTTCGGTGTCTAATTGCCCCTGTATCCTCAGGGCCGCTTCCTTCGACAGAAGGGCCGCAGTGTCATAGGCTTGATCCTGCAAGGTCGTTTTCATCCCGTTAAACAGGACCAGCGAATAGCCGAGGGTGAACGTCAGGATCGACGCTAGAAATGCGGCGGGTAGCAAAAGCTTCAGGCTCGTAAACATCATGACTTTCTCCGACAGGCTAAACGGGCCGGTATCTCCGGTTTGGACCTATCCTGCCGTGCAAGCGCTAATTATCGCCTAACATCTGCAATTTTAGCGATTTTCCGCAAACCACGCCGCAGCCAAAATCTGTGCGAAAACGCACCATTGCTCTGTGGTGGCGGCGGTTCCAATGGCGCGATTTTGCTCTATCTGTTGTTCAACACCCCGAGAAGGAGGCTCACATGACCAAGATCCCCGGCATTCACCACGTCACCGCCATGGCCAGTTCGGCTCAGGCAAATCTGGATTTTTTCACGCGAACTTTGGGCCATAAGCTGGTCAAACAGACGGTGAATTTCGATGCGCCCGATGTGTATCACCTCTATTATGGTGATGACACCGGCGCGCCCGGCACCGTCATGACCTATTTCCCGTTCGAACAGGCAGGTCCTGGTCATGCAGGGCCGGGGGCGGCTCGGGCTTTGGCTTATGCAATTCCGCACAGTGACTTTGACGCCGTGACCGATCAGCTTGCGATTTGCGAACTGATCCCTGCGGGCGCGTCAGAGCGGTTCGGCGAACGCATGGTCAGTCTGCAAGACCCTGACGGCGGCAGAATCGAGCTGATTGAAAGCCAAGAGGCCCGTGATCCGCATGGCTTCCATTCGGCGACGCTTTGGGTGGATGATCCAGAGCCGACCCTGCGCCTGTTGACCGAAATCATGGGATATCAATACCATGGTCAGGAAACGCAGGATGGCTTCCAACGTCACCGCGTGATTGCGCAAGGCGATGCGCGTGGCCGCATTCTGGATGTGGTGCGCAAGGATGGGGTCCAGCCCGCTCAGATGGGAGCCGGATCGATCCATCACATCGCTTTCCGCGCCCATAGCGACGAGGAGCAGCGAGAATGGATGGATCGGCTCGCCTCGGCGGGGCACCCGACCACGGAAGTGCGGGATCGCAATTACTTCAAGGCGATCTATTTCCGCGAGCCAGGTGGCATTTTGTTTGAAATCGCAACCGATCCGCCGGGCTTTGCCATCGACGAGCCGGTCGCGGAACTGGGCAGAAAGCTGATGCTTCCCAAGCAATATGAAGCCCATCGCAGCCGGTTGGAGCGTATCTTGACGCCGCTGAAGCTGTAACAGGAGGAAAAGATGATTTCCCGTCTTCCGAAAGGCGCGCGCAAGGGCATTGTCCTTGCGCATGGGCGCGGCGGCACGGCGCAGGATATCCTGTCGCTGATGGATCATGCGGCTTTGCCGGAAGTGGCGGCCGTGGCGCCCGAGGCGCCGGATAACAGCTGGTGGCCCACCAGTTTTCTGGCACCGACCTATCAGATGGAACCCTTTGTCCAGCCCGCCATCGCTGCGATGGAGGAGGGGATTGATCGCCTGCTGCAAGCGGGGATCGCGCGGGATCAGATCTGGATCGGGGGCTTTAGCCAAGGCGCGGGGCTCGCGCTAGAAACCTATGCCCGTAAGGGGGATGGTCTGGCGGGGGTCTTCGCTTTTTCCGGTGCGCTGATCGGTACCGCCGATGCCGATGGCGTGAACGACATGGGTTATCCCGAAAAATCGTTCCAATATGCGGGCAAAAGAACGGGCCGCGCCTGGCTGTCTTGCCATCAGCGCGACCCGCATATCCCCTTGAGGAGGGTCGAGGATTCCGCAGCCGTTCTGCGGGCCTTGGGCACAGAGGTCGATCTTGAAATCTTCCCCGGTGCAGGCCACGGCGTCATGCGGCAGGATATTTCGGCCCTGCGGCGCGCCTTGAACGGCTGATATACGGCTGCCCTTGGAGACAGGGGCAGCCTGTTTATTTGGTCAGGATCAGCTTGCCTTGACGGGTGATCCGCAGCGAATACACCATGCCATTCAAAAGGATACGCGCCTCGCGTCCCCCTGCGGTCAAGTGATTGGCATCATGCAGCGGCATCGCTTGCAGCAATTTGATGTCGGTAACGGCGTTCATTGGCGACCCTCCACGCGGTCAATCAGGGCTTCGATGCTTTGCCACGGCGCCAGATAGGCCAAGACGTGATGGATCAGCTCGAAGAGGTTGCTGGGCTGTGGCGGGGTCTGGATGGCGTGCGTTGACATGTGTCCTCCGACAGGTGGGTTACATCTCTCGCTCGCCCTTGCGGACTGGCTGAGATAATTCCTGACAGAAATAGTTTTTAATGTAAATCTCTTTCTACATCTGCAGCGAGATTTTGCCCCATCCCCTTTTGACGATGCTTTTTTGGTGCTACATTCCCGCTGGAAAAGAATAGGAGTCTCCACCCATGGCCGAACCCAAAGCCAAACTTGCGCCCTTGGATCCCGTCTGGAATCGGATCTGTGACGAGGCGCGGGCGGCGGTTAAGGATGACCCGCTGTTGGGCGGCATGGTGCATTCCAGCTTGCTTCACCATCCGACGATGGAACAGGCCTTGGCCTATCGCTTCTCGTTCAAGCTGGCCTCGCCGGAAATCGGCGAGCAGATCCTGCGCGAGGTGGCCGATCAGGCCTATGCCAAGGAGCCTGCTTTGGGTGCGGCGGCGCGGGCCGATCTGATGGCGGTTTACGATCGTGATCCGGCCTGCCATCGTTACCTGCAGCCGATGCTGTTCTTCAAAGGATATCAAGCGGTTCAGGCCTATCGCATCGGCCATTGGCTCTGGAGTCAGGGGCGCCGCGATCTGGCCTATTTCGTGCAGATGCGGGTGTCGGAAGTTTACGGCGTTGATATCCACCCCGGTGCCCGTATCGGCAAGGGGCTGATGATCGATCATGCGCATTCCATCGTGATCGGTGAGACGGCGGTGGTGGGCGACAATGTGTCGATGCTGCATTCGGTGACTTTGGGCGGCACCGGCAAGGATGATGGCGATCGCCACCCGAAAATCGAAGATGGCGTGCTGATCGGCGCGGGGGCGAAGGTTCTGGGCAATATCACCATCGGTCATTGCAGCCGAATTGCTGCGGGCTCGGTCGTGTTGAAGGATATTCCGCCTTGCGTGACCGTGGCCGGCGTGCCGGCCCGCGTGGTGGGCGAAGCGGGTTGCGCCCAGCCTGCGATCAATATGGATCAGGTTTTGCAGGACGCGAAATAAGTTTTACGATCATCGAAACAAAAACGCCGCGAGCAGAACTCGCGGCGTTTTATTTGTAAGGGCAGGGGCTTGCACCCCTGCGTCTGCACTCAGGCCAGCATCGCCATCGGATTTTCCAGCGCTTCGACCACGGCCTTCAGGAAGGTCGCGCCCAAGGCACCATCGATCACCCGGTGATCGACCGACAGGGTCATCGACATGACGGTTGCCACGCCAAGAGTGCCATCGGCTTTGACAACCGGCTTCTTCAGACCAGCGCCAACCGCCAAGATCGAGCCATGCGGCGGGTTGATGACAGCGTCGAAATTTTCGACCCCCATCATGCCCAAGTTGGAAATCGCAAAGCTGCCGCCTTGATATTCATGCGGCGCCAGTTTCTTCGATTTTGCGCGACCCGCCAGATCCTTCATCTCCGCCGACAAAGCCGAGAGCGACTTCTTGTCGGCATCTTTCAGCACCGGCGTGAAGAGCCCGCCTTCGATCGCCACAGCCACTGCCACATCCGACGGCTTCAGCTTCAGGATACGGTCGCCCGCCCAGACGGCATTGCAATCCGGCACCTGTTGCAGCGCCATGGCGCAGGCCTTGATGATGAAATCATTGACCGAAAGCTTGACGCCACGGCCATGGAGCGCGTGGTTCAGCTCGGCGCGGAATGCCATCAGCGCGTCGATTTCGACATCGCGGCGCAGGTAGAAATGCGGGATGGTCTGCTTGGCTTCGGTCAGACGTGCCGCGATGGTGCGGCGCATACCGTCGAGCGGCGCTTCGGTAAACTCGCGATCCGCATACATCTTCAGCACGGCTTCGGTCGACAGACCCGCAGCCTTTGCCGGAGCCGCGGCCACAGGCGCCGCAGCAGCAACCGGAGCTGCCGCTTGTGCCGCTGCTGCCTTGGGCGCCGCAACGGCACCTTCGACATCGGCGCGCACGATGCGACCATAGGGGCCGGAGCCCTTAACCGCGCTCAGGTCCAGACCTTTTTCCTTGGCGATGCGACGCGCCAAGGGCGACGCGAAGACCCGTGCGCCGGTCGCAACCGGTGCGGCCACTGCGGCAGGCGCAGGGGCTGCGACAGGCTCAGCGACCGCAGCCGGAGCGGGCGCTGCCGCGGCAGCAGGTTTTGCATCCGACAGGCTTTCGCCGTCTTCCAGCAGAACCGCGATCGCCACATTGACCTTCACGCCCGCAGTGCCTTCGGCGACAAGGATCTTGCCGATGACGCCTTCATCGACCGCCTCGAATTCCATCGTCGCTTTGTCGGTTTCGATCTCGGCGAGGACTTGGCCGGATTTGACCGTGTCCCCCTCTTTGACCAACCATTTCGCCAGCGTGCCTTCCTCCATGGTGGGGGAAAGGGCGGGCATCAGGATTTCAATAGCCATGACCTTACCTCAACGATAGCAAACGGATTTCACGGCAGCGGTGACTTCCGCAGGCGTGATCAGCGCGTATTTCTCAAGGTTCGCGGCATAGGGCATCGGCACGTCTTTGCCGGTGCAGGTGATCACCGGCGCGTCCAGATGGTCGAAGGCGCGCTGCATGATGGTCGATGCCAAGTGATCGCCGATCGACCCCACGGGGAAGCCTTCTTCGACGGTCACGCAACGATTGGTCTTCTGGACGGATGCCAGAATGGTGTCGTAATCAATCGGACGCAGGGTGCGCAGGTTGATGACTTCCGCCGAAATACCCTCTTTCGCCAGTTCCTCGGCCGAAGCCAAAGCATGGGCGACGCCGATACCAAACGACACGATGGTCACATCCGACCCTTCGCGCATGATCGAGGCCTTGCCGAAGGGAACCGTGAAGTTCGGATCGGTCGGCACTTCGAAGGAACGGCCATACATGATCTCGTTTTCCAAGAAGATCACGGGGTTGTTGTCGCGGATCGCGGTTTTCAGCAGGCCTTTCGCATCGGCTGCCGAATAGGGCATCGCAACTTTCAGACCCGGAATTGCAGCATACCATGCCGCGTAATCCTGGCTGTGCTGCGCGCCCACGCGGGCTGCGGCACCGTTCGGACCACGGAACACGATCGGCGAGCCCATCTGGCCGCCCGACATATACAGCGTCTTCGCCGCCGAGTTGATGATCTGGTCAATCGCCTGCATGGCGAAGTTGAAGGTCATGAATTCGACGATCGGGCGCAGACCGCCCCAGCTTGCGCCGACCGCGATGCCGGTGAAGCCATGTTCGGTGATCGGCGTGTCGACCACGCGTTTCGCGCCGAATTCGTCCAACAGACCTTGGCTGATCTTATAGGCGCCTTGGTATTCGCCGACTTCTTCACCCATCAGGAAGACGGTCTCGTCGCCGCGCATCTCTTCGGCCATGGCCTCGCGCAAGGCTTCGCGCACGGTCATGGTCTTGGTCGGGCCTTCGGGCAGATCGGCATGGGGCCAAGCCTGCGACACCGCAGCCAGTGCTGCCTGAGCGGCTGCTTGTGCCGGAACCGCCGCCACAGGCGCTGCTTCAACCGGAGCCGCCGCCGCCACCGGAGCAGGGGCCGCGTCGGAGAGGGTTTCGCCGTCTTCGACCAGCACCGCAATCGCGACGTTCACTTTGACGCCCGAAGTGCCTTCCGCGATCAGGATCTTGCCGATGATGCCTTCATCAACGGCTTCGAATTCCATCGTGGCTTTGTCGGTTTCGATTTCGGCGATGATCTGGCCGGACTTGACCACATCACCTTCCTTGACCAACCACTTGGCCAAGGTGCCTTCCTCCATGGTCGGAGAAAGTGCGGGCATAAGAATTTCGGTTGCCATGGTTTTCTCCTCCCTTACGCGTAGATATCAGTCCAGAGCTCGTCCAGCGGCGGCTCGGGGCTGTCTTTCGAGAATTCGGCCGACTCGTTGACGGTGGCCTTGATCTCTTTGTCGATGGTCTTCAGATCGTCTTCGGACGCCAAGCCGCCTTGCAGCAGCAATTCGCGGACATGTTCGATCGGATCTTTTTCCGAACGCATCTTCTCGACCTCCTCGCGCGAGCGGTATTTCGCGGGGTCCGACATCGAATGGCCACGGTAGCGATAGGTATTCATCTCAAGGATGTAAGGGCCTTCGCCCGCACGGCAGGCCGCGATTGCCTCTTCGGCCGCTTCCTTGACGGCCAGCACATCCATGCCGTCAACCGAACGGCCCTTCATGCCATAAGCCGCGCCACGTTCCCACAGCGACGGCGATTTGGTCGAACGCTTGACCGAGGTGCCCATCGCATAGCCGTTGTTTTCGATCACGAAGACAACCGGAAGGTTCCACAGCTGCGCCATGTTATAGGTCTCATAGACCTGACCTTGGTTGGCCGCGCCATCGCCGAAATAGGTGAAGGTGACATTGTCATTGCCAAGGTATTTGTCGGCAAATGCCAGACCCGCGCCCAGCGGCACCTGCGCACCCACGATGCCATGGCCGCCGTAGAAATGTTTCTCTTTCGAGAACATATGCATCGAGCCGCCCTTGCCCTTCGAATAGCCGCCGATGCGGCCGGTCAGCTCGGCCATCACGCCATTGGCTTCCATGCCGCAGGCCAGCATATGACCGTGGTCGCGATACGAGGTGATGCGCTTGTCGCCGTCCTTGGTTGCCGCTTCGATGCCCACAACAACGGCTTCTTGGCCGATATAAAGGTGGCAGAAGCCGCCGATCAGACCCATGCCATACAATTGTCCGGCTTTTTCTTCAAAGCGGCGGATCAACAGCATGTCGCGGTAATATTTCAGCAGCTCTTCCTTCGAGGCGTTCGGCCTCGCGGCGGGTTTCTTGGCGGCCATGACGGCTCCTCCCATCCAGAAATGAAATAGTTCAGTGTTAAACTATCTATAGCGCATCGGTTTTTATTGGGCAAATAAAAACGCCGCCCCTAGGGAACGGCGTTGATGGCAGTGTCGTTCCCTAAGCGCGGGCAGGATCAGCGGATAACGATTTCATCGGGGCGGACATAGCCCAGCATGTCGCGGACACGTTCATCCAGCAAATCCAGATCCAGATAGCCGTCCGACAAACGTGTCGTCAGATTGTCCATCTGCTCCAGATCCTTGCGCAGCTTGTCGCGTTCGACCCGCAAAACCTCCAGCTCGGCGCGGATCTGGACCTGCCGGAAGACGCCGTAATCGCCTTGCACGGCCGCAAATGTGAAATAGGCGCCAAGGAAGAAGGCGATCAGCAGGTAAATGATGCCGCCGATGGCGGGACGGCTGGGGGATGCGCTCATGATTGCCTCGCGTGCCCTGTTGATCGGGCTTTGGGCGATTGTGCCACGTGCCAATGGCAAGGGGGAAGGCCCCATGGACCTTCCCCCCGAAATTTTTCCGAAACTGTGGCCGCTTAAGACCTATCAGCCCGCGATGGATGCCGCGTGGATCGAGGTGATGGCCCCGCCGATCAGCGCGTTGAATTCGTCATCCGACTGCTGAGCGGTCAGGCCTTCGGTCAGCGCACGGCTGAAGGATGCGATGATGCCGCGGTTTTGTGCAAGGATTTCATTGGCCTTGTCGCGCATATGACCGCCCGACAGCGCCACAACCTGCAGCACATTGGGATGATCGACCAGCGGCGCGTAGAAATTCGCAATGCTCGGCAACGACAGCTTCAGCATGACTTTCTCGCCAGCGGGCAGGCTGTCCAGCTTGGCCAGCAGTTCCTCTTGCAAGATCGCTTCGGCTTCGACTTTATCGGCGATGGAAATGGTGACTTCCGGTTCCAGGATCGGCATCAATCCGGCCGCTTTAACCTGCGCGCCGATGGCGAACTGCTGGGCTACGACGGCTTTGATGCCCTCGCGGTTGGCCGCCGAAATCACCGAACGTTCCTTGGTGCCGAAGATGCCGGCAGCGGCAGCCCGTGCGAGCAAAGCGTCCAGCTCGGGCATTGCCTTCATCAGCTGGCAGCCGTTCACTTCCTCTTCCAGACCCTTGTCGATCTTCAGGAAAGGCACGACGCCCTTTTTGTCCCACAGGAAGGTCGCGGTCGGCATGCCGTCGATCTGGCGGTCCATGGTCTGTTCGAACAGGATCGCCCCGATGACTTTGTCGCCGGTGAAGGCAGGTGCCTTGATGATGCGGGCACGCATCTGGTGGATCAGGTCGAACATCTCGACCTCGCCGGTATAGGCGCTTTCGTCAACGCCGTATTGGCGCAAAGCCTTGGGGGTCGAGCCGCCCGATTGGTCCAGCGCGGCGATGAAGCCGTTGCCATTGGCGATTTGTTCGGTCTGAGCGGCCTTGGTCATCACTATCGGTCCCTGACTGAAAAGAAGGTGAAAAGCGCTTAATGGGCGCTTCGGCTGCGTGGATAATGAATGGGGCGCTGAGCCGCAATGCTGGTGGCGCTAACGTTTTGAGAAAAGGTGATTTCCTGACGCAAAGCGTTACGGCAGGGCAGGATTTGGGGCAAAAAGGGTGGCTTTTCAGCCACCCTTGATCCGATCAGCCTTGCGCCAGAAGGGCCGCAACACCGGGAAGTTCCTTGCCTTCCATCCATTCAAGGAAAGCACCGCCCGCCGTCGAGATGAAGGTGAAGTCGACCGCGGCTCCGGCTTGGTTCAGCGCGGCCACCGTGTCGCCACCGCCTGCGACCGATACCAGTTTGCCCTCGCGGGTCAGACGTGCCGCTGCTTGCGCGGCCGCATTGGTGGCGGCGTCAAACGGGGTCAGTTCAAACGCGCCAAGCGGGCCGTTCCAGATCAGCGTTTTGGCATTGGCGAAGACCTCTTCGATTGCCGCGACCGATTGCGGGCCCGCGTCCAAGATCATCGCATCCGCAGGGCAGGCATCCGCCGCCACGGTTTCATGGGGCGCATTGGCCTTGAAGGCGCGCGCGACCACCACATCGACGGGCAGGTGGATGGTGCAATTGGCGGCCTTGGCTTTTTCAAGGATCTCCAGCGCGGTCTTGGCCATGTCGCGTTCGGCGAGGGATGTGCCGACCTCAATGCCTTGCGCGACCAAGAAGGTATTGGCCATGCCGCCGCCGATCACCAAATGATCGACCTTGCCGACCAGATTGCCCAGCAGGTCCAGCTTGGTCGACACTTTCGCGCCACCCACAACCGCCACGACGGGGCGCACCGGATTGCCCAAAGCGGCGTCCAAAGCGGTCAGTTCGGCTTCCATCAAGCGGCCAGCCGCCGCTGGCAGCAGTTTGGCCAGACCCTCGGTCGAGGCATGGGCGCGGTGGGCTGCGGAAAACGCGTCATTGACATAGACATCGCCCAGCTTGGCCAGCTCTGCGGCCAAGGCGGGATCATTCTTTTCTTCGCCAGCATGGAAACGGGTGTTTTCCAACAACACCACATCGCCTGCGCCCGCCGCCGCAATCGCCTCTGCCGCCGCATCACCGATGCAATCGGCGGCGAAGATCACCTTGCGGCCAAGGCTTGCTTCCAGCGCGCCTGCCACATGGCCCAAGCTCATCTCCGGCACGACCTTGCCCTTGGGGCGGTCGTAATGGGCCAGCAACACGACCTTGCCGCCGCGCGCGATGATATCTTCGACCGTTGGGCGAATTTTATCGATGCGGGTGGTGTCGGTGACGCGACCGGCTTCCATCGGCACGTTGATATCAACACGGGTCAGCACGATTTTGCCAGCCAGACCGATATCGTCCAGAGTTTTCCAGCCCATTGAAGGCCTCCTCAAACCTAAATCGCCCCTTCTTTCCCGCTTAATATCGCTTTCGTCAACATATCTGGCGCATCCAAGGCAAGGTTCCTCTTTTCTTGTGGCCCTTTGGTGATTACTTTGCCGCCAATCGCCTAATGAAGGAGCCCCCCATGGCCGAGATTAAAGATCCCGAAAACACGATCATCCTGACGCTGAAAGACGGTGAAGTCGTGATTCAGTTGTTCCCGGACGTGGCTCCGAAGCATGTCGAGCGTATGAAGCAGCTGGCCCGCGACAAAGCCTATGACAACGTGGCCTTCCACCGTGTCATCGACGGTTTCATGGCGCAAACCGGCGACGTGGAAAACGCGAATATGGAATCGCCGAAATACGACAAGCGCCGCGCTGGCACCGGTGGCTCGCAATATCCGGATCTACCGGCTGAATTTTCCAAGCTGCCGCATGCGCGTGGCTCGATCGGCGCTGCACGTTCGATGAACCCGAATTCGGCAAACAGCCAGTTCTTCATCAACTTCAAAGACAACAGCTTCCTGAACGGCCAATATACCGTTTACGGCCAAGTCATTTCCGGCATGGAAGCAGTGGACAAGATCGTTCGCGGCGAGCCGCCGGCAAATCCGGATCGTATGATCACTGTGCGGGTGGCGGCTGATGTCCTCTGAGCGCATTCTCGCGGGCGGGTTGTTCGCCCTCGGTTTGGCAGTGATCGGGGGCTATGGTCTCTCGAATTATGTTGGGCCGGTTTTCGCCCAGGTTGAAGACGGCCCCGGCCCCAACTTGGTGATCGAGGTGGACGGCAGCGTCAAAGGGCAGATCGTGATCGACCTGCTTCCCGACGTCGCCCCCAAACATGTGGCGCAGATCGTGGCCTTGGCCGAAGAAGGCGCTTACAATGACGTGGTCTTCCACCGTGTGATCGAAGGCTTCATGGCGCAAACCGGCGACGTGGAATTCGGCAAGCGCGATGGCGAAACCCGTCGTGCGGGCATGGGCGGATCGACGAAAGCCGATCTGGCCGCCGAATTCTCGAACATCGGCTTTGAACGTGGCGTGGTCGGCATGGCGCGTTCGGCATCGCCCGATAGCGCGAATAGCCAGTTCTTCATCACCTATGCGCCGTCGCAATGGCTGGACGGTCAATATACCGTCGTCGGCCGCGTGCTGTCGGGCATGGATGTGGTCGATCAGCTGAAAAAAGGCGCTGAAGGCAGCGGTGCGGTCAAAGAGCCGGACTGGATGTCGAAAGTGACCGTTCAGAAGTAATCTTCTGGAGCAGCGATAAGAAAAGGGGCCTCGCGGCCCCTTTTTGCATTTCAGATCAGGTTGATCAGGCGGCTTGCTTCCATACGCGGGTCAGCCAAAGGCGTGCGGTCTTCGCCGGGATAGAAGCGGGCGCGCACCGCTGTCGGCATCGGCGCGGGCGTTTCGATCAAGACGCGGGGACCGACCTTTTCGGCCTCGCGCTGCCACGCACGGGCAAGCGACATCTGGCCCGCCTTGCTCACGCCATAGGCGCCTGCGAATTGCTGACCGGGCAGCGAATCGTCGAAGAACATCGCCGTGCCGTCGCCTGCGCGCAGCAAGGGTTCGACCATGGTGATCAGGAAGGAACTTGCGCGCAGATTGGCGGCAATCGATTTATCCAGATCTTTCATGTCGATGGATCCGGCGGGGGCCAGCGCGGTCGCATGGATCGCGGTATGGGCCCAGAATTGCAAACCGCCCCAGCGGTCATGGATCGAGCGGCACAGATGGCGCATCGCGCCTTCATCGGTCACATCCATCGGGGCCAGCGTCAACGATCCCGCACCGGGCAGCTTTTCGCCCTTGATGCGGTCGTCAAGCTCTTCCAAGCCGCCGACGGTGCGGGCGACCGCCACCACATTCCAGCCGCGCAGCGCCAATTGCTCGGCCATGGCAGCCCCAAGGCCGCGCGAGGCACCGGTGATCAGAGCGAGTTTCTGGCTCATCTATCATACCCTTTGGCAAAGAACGGGCCCGAAAGCGTTGCGGCTTCGGGCCCCGTAAAATGGAGTTATCAGGGAAGGGGGCTTATTCCGCCGCCTTCATTTCAAAGCCTTGCGCGATCTTGTCCAGCGGGGCGATCGGATATTCACCCGAGAAGCAGGCATCGCAGAAGCGCGGCTTGGCCGGATCACGACCGTTTTCCTCGCCCGCCGCACGATACAGCCCGTCCAGCGAGATGAAACGCAGGCTGTCCACACCGATCCAATCGCGCATTTCACTTTCGGACATGGTCGCGGCCAGCAGCTTGGAGCGTTCTGGCGTATCGACGCCATAGAAGCAGGGCCAAGTGGTCGGCGGGCTGGCGATACGGAAGTGGACCTCCGCCGCGCCCGCTTCGATCAGCATATCCTTGATCTTGCGCGAGGTGGTGCCGCGCACCACCGAATCGTCCACCAGCACGACCCGCTTGCCCTTGATCAGCGCGCGGTTGACGTTCAGCTTCAGACGCACGCCCATGTTGCGGATCGCATCGGTCGGTTCGATGAAGGTCCGGCCGACATATTGGTTGCGGATGATACCCATGCCATAGGGAATGCCGGATTCATGCGCATAGCCGATTGCGGCGGGGGTGCCGCTGTCGGGAACGGGACAGACCAGATCCGCCTCGACCGGCGCTTCGCGGGCCAGTTCCACACCGATCTGACGGCGGGTCTCATAGACCGAACGGCCGCCGATGATCGAATCCGGACGCGAGAAATAGACCTTCTCGAAGATGCAGAACCGCGAACTTGCCGGTTGGAACGGGCGCGAGGAGACAACCTTGTTGCCTTCGATCACCACCATTTCACCCGCATCGATTTCGCGGACGAAATCGGCACCGATGATGTCCAAGGCGCAGGTTTCCGAGGCCAAGGCCCAACCGCTGTCGCCGATACGGCCCAGAACCAGCGGACGCACGCCCAAGGGGTCGCGCACGCCGATCAGCTTGGTGCGGGTCATCGCCACCACCGAGAAGGCCCCTTCGCAAGCGCGCAGCGCATCCTTGATGCGTTCCGCCAAGGTCTTCTGAATCGAACGCGCCATCAGGTGGATGATGCATTCGCTGTCGGAGGAGGATTGGAAGATCGCACCGCGTTCGATCAGCTCGCGGCGCAAAGCCGCCGCATTGGTCAGGTTCCCGTTATGGGCGACCGCACAGCCGCCCATGGAAAACTCTCCGAAGAAGGGTTGCACGTCGCGGATCGCGGTCGAGCCTTTGGAGCCTGCCGTCGAATAGCGGACGTGACCAATGCCGATCGACCCCGGCAGGTCTTTCATCACTTCGGCTTTGGTGAAGTTGTCACGGACATAGCCGAAGCGGCGCGCCGAGTTGAAGCCATGCTCGGGATCATGCACGACGATCCCTCCGGCTTCTTGGCCGCGGTGCTGCAATGCATGCAGGCCGAGGGCGACGAAATTGGCGGCGTCAGATACACCGACAACGCCGAAAATTCCGCACTCCTCCTTCAGTTTATCATCATCGAAGGGGTGGGAAAGGAAGGGGCGCATGGGCGACTCCGTTGACGGATGCTGGCATGGGGGCTTGATTGCGCCTCCCTTTACGGCACCCGTCGTCCGGTGTCACGACCCATTCACACTTGTGACGCAAATTTGCGACGAAGTGACCGGTTTATAGCAATTATTGCGCGGCAGGCGCGGGCTCGGCGCTCGGCGTCGCGGCAGGGCGCGCGCAGCTTGCGGTCAGGTCGGTATAGCGGCCGACGATCCAACCCGGTGCATCTTCGGGGACTTGCGCGTTGATTTTGTCGTGGAAGGACGAAAAGACCTTGGCCGAACGCGATTGGTCGACCATCGGCACGGTGCCTGCGGGCACGGCGCGGTCATAGACGATGAAGGCCACCGCCACCAAAAGCACACCGCGCACCACGCCGAACAAGAAGCCCAGCCCTTGGTCCAGACCGCCCAAGATCGAGCGCTGCACCACGCTGGAGAAGAACGGCGTGAACAAGGCGAAGATGATCAACCCGACCGCGAAGACCACCGCGAAGGCGCCGATCATCGACAATTCGCAGCTATCGCCAAGGAACTCGCCGACCATCGGGATTTCTTTGACCAAGGGCTGCGCCGCTGGGGCGAAGGTGAAAGCCAGAATCGCCGCTGCGATCCAGCCCGCAATTGCCAGCGCCTCGCGCACCAGACCGCGCGAATAGGCCAAGATCGCCGAAAGGACGATGACGCCCGCCACCACGGCATCGATCAGGGTAAAGCCGTCCATAGTCTACTCCCTCGCGGGGCGCGCAGGGTCTTGCCCTTAGCCCGCACCAAACATTTCGCCGACGAACGCCGTCAGATCGGCGATTTCGCGGATACGCATTTCGCTGCCCCCGCCGGTTTTCGACCGCGCGGGCAGGGTGGCCTGTTGAAAACCAAGTTTCGCCGCCTCTTTCAACCTGTTTTCGGTCTGTGACACCGGACGAAGCGCTCCGGACAGCGAGATTTCACCGAAAAGCACCATGTCTGGCGGAATTGCCACATCTTCCCTGGCGGAAAGCAGCGCACCCGCCACGGCCAGATCGGCGGCAGGCTCGTTGACACGCATGCCGCCCGCCACGTTCAAGAACACGTCCAGCCCCGTGAAAGGAATACCGCAGCGCGCTTCCAGCACCGCCAGAATGGTTGACAGACGTCCCGAATCCAGACCGACAACCGTGCGGCGCGGCGTGCCCAAGGTGGATGGCGCGACCAAGGCTTGAATTTCGGTCAGCACCGGCCGCGTGCCTTCGATGCCTGCGAAGACCGCCGAGCCCGGTGCGGGCTTGTCGCGATCCGACAGGAACAGCGCGGAAGGGTTGGTCACTTCCGACAGGCCCGCGCCGGTCATTTCGAACACGCCGATTTCGTCAGCGGGGCCGAAGCGGTTCTTCACTGCGCGCAGAATACGGAACTGGTGGCCGCGTTCGCCTTCGAAATACAAAACGGTATCGACCATATGTTCGACCACGCGCGGACCGGCGATCTGGCCCTCCTTGGTCACATGTCCGACCAGAATGATCGCAACGCCGCGCTTCTTGGCGAAAGTCACCAATTCATGCGCCGCCGCTCGGACTTGGCTGACCGAGCCCGGCGCGGCTTCGACCGTATCCAGCCACATGGTCTGGATGGAATCGATGATCGCCAAGGCGGGACGTTCGGCGTCCAAGGTGGTCAGGATATCGCGCAGATTGGTTTCCGCGCCCAAGGCCACGGGCGAGTGCGACAGCCCCAAGCGCTGTGCGCGCATCCGGACCTGAGCCGATGCTTCTTCGCCCGAAATATACAGGACTTTCAGCCCGTTATTGGCAAAACTTGATGCGGCTTGCAGCAGAAGCGTCGATTTGCCGATCCCTGGATCGCCGCCGACCAGAATGGCTGATGCCTCGACCAGACCGCCCCCCAGCACACGGTCCAATTCATCCATGCCCGACCGCGCGCGGGGCGGCGGGGCTTCTTCGGTCGCCAGATCGGTCAACGGGATGGTGCGGCCCTTGAATTTCAGCGCCTTCGACCCGCCTGCGGATAAAGGCGCTTCCTCGACGATGCTGTTCCACTCGCCACAGGCATCACAACGGCCCTGCCATTTCTTATGGGCAGCCCCGCAAGCGGTGCAAGTAAAGGCAAGGGCAGGGGATTTGGCCATTAAGGTCGTCCTTATGCGGGCCCGCGACCAAGGCGCGCGCGATGCGACAAGCCAAGGCTCAGCAGGAT
Source organism: Paracoccaceae bacterium (assembly GCA_031991825.1). GTDB lineage: Bacteria > Pseudomonadota > Alphaproteobacteria > Rhodobacterales > Rhodobacteraceae > Pseudotabrizicola. The sequence goes on along the minus strand of DALYSR010000014.1, from coordinate 21,544 downwards.
CAAAGCGGTGAAGGCATAAAGCCCCCAAGCGGATTCAATGTGGCCAAGTCCCATGCCTTTGGCCAGCACGATATAGAGCGCGATCAGAAACACATCGGCCATCGCCAGCCGCCCAAGCCAATGCAAAGCAGGCAAAGCTTTGGTCGACAAGAGCCCGAAATCCAGTAGGGCAATGCCGATGGTCTTGACCCAAGGTGCGACAATCGCAAGGAAAGTCACGATCAAAGCCAGTATGGGGTCCGATGCCCACAGCGCTTGCAGCCCCGAAATCACGCTGATTTCCGTCAGTCCGAACAGCGGCAGCAGACCCGCGCGCGCCAGTGGTGCGAACCAGACCAGCGGGAAGGCCAGCAGCAGGCAAAGATTGACCCAGCGCATCGGCGCTTAGCGGATCGCTTCGATCGGGCCGGTGGCGCGGCCATGGATGAATTGATCGATATAGGGGTTGCCGGAATGATCCAGATCGGCAATCGGGCCGGTCCATTGGATACGGCCTTCGTGCAGCATGGCCACGCGGTCGGAAATCGCCCGCACCGATGACATGTCATGGGTGATCGTCATCGCGGTGGCGCCCATTTCAACGACGATCTCGCGGATCAAGTCGTTGATCACGCCTGACATGATCGGGTCCAGACCGGTGGTGGGCTCGTCAAAGAAGATGATTTCCGGATCTGCCGCAATGGCGCGTGCCAGACCCACACGCTTTTGCATGCCGCCCGACAGTTCCGCCGGATAAAGATCGGCGACCTGCGGACCCAAACCCACCCGACGCAGCTTTTCAATTGCCACCTCACGGGCTTGCGCCTTCGACATCTTCATCGGGCCGCGCAGCAGGCGGAAGGCCACGTTTTCCCAAACCCGCAAGCTGTCGAACAGTGCCGCCCCTTGGAACAACATGCCGAACCGCGCCAGAAACGCGTCGCGTTCGGCGCGGGTCACATCCTGCCCGTCCAAGGTGATGGACCCCGCATCATGGCGCACCAGCCCCAGCACGCATTTCAGCAGCACCGATTTGCCGGTGCCCGAGCCGCCGATGATGACCATGCTCTCGCCGGTCGGGATGGCCAGATCGACGCCTCGCAGGACGCGGTTCTGGCCGAAGGTCTTGGTGACACCCGAAAGTTCGATCATGACGTGAAGAACAGCTCCGTCAGGATGTAGTTGGCAGCGAAGATCATGACGCTTGCCGCAACCACAGCGGTTTTGGTGGCCTTACCGACGCCCTGCGCGCCGCGACCGGAATTCATGCCGTAATAGCAGCCCATCAGGGCCACGATGAAGCCGAAGGCGGCGCCTTTCAGCAGGCCCGATGTGATATCCCACATCTCAAGGAAATCGGCGGTGTTTTTCAGATAGGCGGCCGCGTTGAAATCCAGCCGCGTGACCGACACCAGCCAGCCGCCCATGATGCCGATGGCATCGCCGACACCGACCAGAACCGGCACCGCCAAGGTCGCGGCCAGCAAGCGCGGCACAACCAAGTATTTGATCGGATTGGTGGAAAGGGTGCTCAACGCGTCGATCTGTTCGGTCACCTTCATGGTGCCGACCTCGGCCGCGATGGATGAGGCGACGCGCGCCGCCACCATCAAGCCGCCCAGCACGGGGCCAAGTTCGCGCGCCATGCCGATGGCCACGATGGAAGGCACCACCGTTTCGGCATTGAACCGCGCGCCGCCCGAATAGATCTGCAGCGCCAAAGCGCCACCGGTGAACAGGGCGGTCATGCCCCCGACCGGCAGGCTATACCAGCCGATCTGTAGCAATTGTTGCGCGAATTCACGGCCATAGAAGGGCGGGCGGAACATATGTCCCACCGCTTGGGTCGCGAATATGGCGATGCGCCCCAACCCCGCGATCAGGGCCAATGCGGGCGCACCGATGGCGCGCAGGATCGAGGCGATCAGCATCTTACAGTTTCGCATCCAGATAGATGCGCTTGTAGCGGCGCGACAGTTGGGTCAGCAGCTCGTAGCTGATGGTGCCCGCAATATCGGCCAATTGGTCGGGCGATTGGTTCGGACCCATGATTTCCAGATGGCTCGGCACTTCGTCCAGATGGCTGACATCGACCGTGATCAAATCCATCGAGATGCGACCGACCAGCGGGCAGGGCACCCCATCGGCAAACAGCGTGGCTTTCGACGACAGCGAGCGGATCATGCCATCGGCATAACCGCAAGAAACCGTCGCGATCGAGGTCTGCTCTTCGGCGGTGTAAGTCGCGGAATAGCCCACGATTTCGCCCGCATTGACCAGACGGGTCTGGATCACCGGCAGCTGCAGATTGACCACGGGACGTGCCTGCGCGAACGGCAGGCCGCCATAAAGGCCGATCCCCGGACGGGTCAGATCGAAATGATATTTCGGCCCCAGCAGGATGCCGCCCGTCGCCGACAGCGAGCGCGGCACGCCGGTGCCATCGGTCATGGCGTGGAAGGCCGCCAATTGGATTTCGTTCATCGGGTGATCGGGTTCATCGGCGCAAGCCAGATGCGACATGATCACTTCGGGACCGGCTTCCAGCACGAAGGGCGCAACCGCTTCCCATTCGCCTTCTTCCATGCCCAGACGGTTCATGCCGGTATCCAGCTGAATGCCGAAGGCATGGCCCGCCAGCGTTTCCAGATGGCGGGTGACCTGATCGATCGAATTCAGCATCGGCGTCAGATCCAGATCGCGGATCAGATCGGTATCGCCGTCGCAATGGCCCGACAGCACGCAGATCTGCGGACCGGCGCCAAGGGCTTGACGCAGGGCCACACCCTCTTCGGCAACGGCCACGAAGAAACGGCGCGCGCCTGCTTGGGCCAGCGCGCGGGCGACGCGGGCAACGCCCAAGCCATAGGCATCGGCCTTCAGCACGGCAGCGGTTTGCACTCCGGAAGCGGAGGCGCGGTCCAAAGCGCGCCAATTGGCGGCAATGGCATCAAGGTCAATGGTGAGTTTCGCGGTGGCCATATGCGTTTCTTGGCAAATCGTCGGTTGCGGTCAAGCCGGAAGTGGGAAACCGCCACCGGCCGCGGAGCTTTGTAGGGGCAGCGCGACCAAAATGCCGCTTCCCCCCTGATTAGAAGGCTTGATCTTCGCCTTGCCACTGCTTGGCCAGGTTGCCGAAGCGGGTGAAGCGACCCTCGAAGGACAGCTCCACCGTGCCGATCGGCCCGTGACGCTGCTTGCCGATGATGACTTCGGCCTTACCGTGGATGCGGTTCATCTTGTCCATCCACTCCATGAAGCGCGGATCGTCTTCCGACGGCTTCAGGCGTTCGTGGTAATATTCGTCGCGATAGACAAACATGACCGCATCGGCGTCTTGTTCGATCGATCCCGATTCCCGAAGGTCGGACAGTTGCGGGCGCTTGTCGTCGCGGCTTTCGACCGTCCGGCTGAGCTGGGACAAAGCGATGACCGGAATGTTCAATTCCTTGGCGATGGCCTTCAACCCTTGGGTGATTTCCGACACCTCCTGCACGCGGTTCTCGCCCGATTTGGACGAGCCTTTCAGCAGTTGAAGATAGTCGACCATCAGCACGTCCAAGCCATGCGTCCGCTTCAAGCGGCGCGCACGGGCCGCGACTTGGCTGATCGGCAAAGCGGGCGTGTCATCGATGTAAAGCGGGCAGGATTCCAACTGCTTGGCGGCTTCCACAAAGCGGCGGAACTCATTTTCCGTCATATCGCCACGACGGATCTGTTCGGATGGTACTTCTGATGCTTCCGACAGGATACGCGCGGCCAATTGCTCGGCGCTCATCTCCAGCGAGAAGAAGCCGACCACACCGCCCTCAATCGCGCCTTCGCTGCCATCGGGCTTGCGCCCGCGCTTATAGGCCTTGGCCACGTTGAAGGCGATATTGGTCGCGAGCGAGGTTTTCCCCATCGAGGACGACCGGCCAAAATCAAAAGGTCGGATTCATGCAGGCCGCCCAGCTTCTTGTCCAGATCGATCAGGCCGGTCGAAATGCCCGCCAAGCCGCCGCCACGTTGATAGGCGGCATTGGCCGAATTGACGGCTTCGGTCACGGCTTTCAGGAACGACGTGAAGCCGCGCTCGGCCACGCCTTGTTCGCCCAGCTTGTAAAGGCGTTGTTCGGCTTCGATAATCTGCTCGCGCGGTTCCGATGCCAGATCGACCTTCGCGGCCTTGGCGGAAATGTCACGGCCCAGACCGATCAGCTCGCGGCGGACGGCCAGATCATAGATCATCTGCGCATAATCGCGCGCGGCGAAAGCGGAAATCGCAGCCCCTGCCAGACGCACCAGATAGGCAGGCCCGCCCAGTTCCTTCAGGCCGGCATCATCTTCAAAGAAGGGCTTCAGCGTGACAGGACTTGCGAGCGCATTTTTCTGGATACGGGCGGCGGCTTTTTCATAGATGCGCTGGTGGACCGGATCATAGAAATGGTCCGATTTCACCAAGGATGCCACGCGGTCATAGACATCGTTATTGGTCAGGATTGCGCCCAGAAGCTGTTGTTCTGCTTCGATATTATGCGGCAGGGCCTCGGCCTCGCCAGAGGTCGCGACGGCTAGGGTTTTCACCGTGGTGATCTCGTTCATTGTGCTGCCCTGATCTTAGAATTTCTCGCGGGTTGGACCAACGGGATAGCCTGTGCGCGGCCAAGCTGCAATCAGGATAAGCCTGTGGGTAACTTTGCGCCATGCCGAGGGGCGCGATTGCCGTGGCGCAAGCTACCATATCTTGTGGGCTGCAGGCAAAGCCCTACCCAATAAAAGGGGGGCGCAAGCAGCACCCCCCGATCAATTTTTATGCAAGCTCAGGCATCACGCCTTGCGGGCCTCTTGCCATGCACGCGGATCTTTCAGGAATTCTTCAACGCCTGCAAGGGTTTCATCGTCGAAAGTGCCCATCTCGCGGGCGGCTTCCAACATGTCCCACCAGGTGCACAGATGCAGCAGTTTGACGCCGTGATCGGCCAGACGCGCTTCGGTTTCGGGGAAGATGCCGTAGTAGAAGATGACCGCCGTGTAAGCGCAGCTTGCACCGGTTTCGCGGATCGCATCGACGAAGCTCAACTTGGAACCGCCATCGGTGGTCAGATCCTCAACCAGCAGCACGCGCTGGCCTTCGGTCATGGCGCCCTCGATGCGTGCATTGCGGCCGTAACCCTTGGGCTTCTTGCGCACATAGGACATCGGCAGCGCCATGCGTTCGGCGACCAAAGCCGCGAAGGGGATGCCTGCGGTTTCGCCGCCCGCGATATTGTCAAAGGCTTCAAAGCCTGCTTCGCGCATGATGGTGACGGTCAGGAAATCCATCAGGGTCGAGCGGATGCGCGGATAGGAGATCAGCTTGCGGCAGTCGATATAGGTCGGCGAAGGCAGGCCGGATGCCAGCGTGAAGGGCTCGCGCGCGTTGAAATGCACCGCGCCGATTTCAAGGAAGGCGCGTGCGCTCAGGCGGGCGATTTCTTCTTTGCTGGGGAAGGAGGAGGGGATCATGGCGCGTGTCTCTTATCGTTAAGCTGTCGTAAAAACGCCCGCCGAAGATACGGCGGGCGCGGGAGTGGCGATCAGGCCTCGACGGTCCAATGGACGGGGAAGCCGGGGTTGAAAACGGTGACAGGTCCGGCACCGGTTTCGATCTTTTCAGGGAAGACCTGCGCATCTTCCTGTTTGGTCAGGGTGATGCGCGCATCATTGGCAGGCAGGCGGTAAAAAGCGGGGCCATTGAGCGAAGCGAAAGCCTCAAGCTGGTCCAGTTTTCCATCTTCTTCAAACACATGGGCGAGCAAAGCCATGGTATTGGTGGCCGTAAAGCAGCCCGCGCAACCGCAGGCATGTTCTTTCAGCGCATCCACATGCGGCGCGCTATCGGTGCCCAGGAAGAAGCGCGCCTCGCCCGAGGTTGCCGCTTCGCGCAAAGCCAAACGGTGCTTTTCGCGTTTCGCCACCGGCAGGCAGTAGTAATGCGGCTTGATGCCGCCAGCCAGAATGTGGTTGCGGTTGATGATCAGGTGATGCGTGGTGATCGTCGCCCCCAGAGTATCGCCCCCCTGACGGGCATAGGCGACACCGTCTTGGGTGGTGATATGTTCCATCACCACGCGCAGTTCGGGCATCCGGCGGCGCAAAGGGTCCAGAATGGTGTCGATGAACACCGCTTCACGGTCGAAAATATCGACCTCGGGCGTGGTGACCTCGCCATGGATGCACAAAGGCAGGCCGATTTCGGCCATTTTTTCCAGCACCGGCATGACATTGTCGAAATTGCGCACGCCACCATGCGAATTGGTGGTCGCCCCTGCCGGATAAAGCTTCAGCGCCTTGACCAGACCGGAAGCCGCCGCCTGCGCCACATCGGCGGGATCGGTGCCTTCGGTCAGATAAAGCGTCATCAGCGGCTCGAAGGTCATGCCTTCGGGCAGGGCCGCAAGAATGCGGTCGCGATAGGCGATGGCATCGGCGCCGGTCACCACCGGCGGCACGAGGTTTGGCATGATGATCGCACGTGCAAAATGACGTGCGGTCTCAGGCAGGACTGCTTGCAGCATCGCGCCATCGCGCAGATGCAAATGCCAGTCGTCGGGGCGGCGGATCGAGATGCTCTGGGTCATGGCGCGGGCCTAGCGTAACTTGGCGCTGGTTTCCAGTCTTGATCTGCGCTTTGCACGGGGAGAGTGATGGAAAATCAGGGCGGCATTGTCACACCCTTATCCTCCACGGGCCGTTGGATCCCCGACAGGGTCAGATTGCCGCGATAGGCTTGCGCTTTGGGCAGGATGCGGCGGGCAGGGCGATGGTGTTTTGCAGCCCCTTGCCAATGCTGCAAATGGGTCCGCAAGTTCTGTGCCATCTGCTCGGGCAGCGCCTTCAGTCCCGCCGGTCGCAGCAGCAGAGATTCGCACCAAAGCCCGTGCACCTGCAGGAGTTCATGCCGCTCGAACAGCAGATGCAGATAGCGGATCCCATCCAGCGGCAGATCAGCATGGATGCCTTGCCGCGCCAGCAGATATTTGGCGGCAACCAGCATTTCCCGCCCGCCCCGCCGCGCCAGAATCCTATGCTGCGGCGAAACCAGCAGATCGCGGTGCGGCAGTCCCGCTCGGGCGGCATTGGCGCGGATGCGGATCGGGCGCAAGCGGGGTGCGAGCAGCAGATCAAGCGCGCTTAGACGGGTCTCGCCGATCCATCGCAGCGCTTGGGGGCCGTGATCTTTGGTCATGACCAGATCGCCCGCCCGCAGGTCTTCGATCGGGCGCGGGCCTTTCGGCGTTTCGATCAGGCTGCCTTGCGCAAAGCAGGGCACCATCGTCTGTTCGGGGCTAAGCCTGCCCATGATGCCAAGCATGGTCAGGGCAGGGCCTGCCATCGAACTGCCGTTGAAATCGATCTGCTGGTTGCGCAGGTCATGGTTCAGTGCCGACAAAGGATAGACGAAACGCGTGCCATTCAACGCGTTATAGGTGGCCAAGGTCGCCGGGTTGAAGATGGCAGACAGATCGACCACGTCGTTATTGCTGCTGTCGCCATCGTGATAAATGGCGTCATTTCTAGTCCCGCCATCCGTGCCAAAGCCTTCGATTGTCGCATTGCCGTGCTGCTGCCAGATATAGCGGTCGTTGCCGCTGTCGCCGCTGACACTACCTGCACCGAAGGAAATGGTGTCATGGCCGTCGCCGCCGAAGATCTGGTCGGTGCCGCCACTGCCGAAGATGGACCCAGATGCGCCGCCGAAAATCCGGTCATCGCCCGCGCCGCCATAGATCAGATCGTTTCCGCCATCACCTTGCAGCGTGTCATTGCCCGCATCGCCATAGAGGCTGTCATCGCCACTGTCGCCCGCGATCACATCGCCATCGGCACCGCCATAGGCCAGATCGCCCCCCGCACCCCCAAATAGGCTATCCACACCCTCGCCACCGAAAAGGCGGTCCGCATCATCGCCGCCATACAGGCTGTCCTGCCCGCTGCCCCCGCTGAGGCTGTCATCGCCCGTACCGCCGTAAAGCGCATCGTCACCCGCGTCTCCGGAGAGGGTGTCATTGCCGGTATCGCCATGCAGGCTGTCGTGGCCATCATCGCCCTGCAGGGAATCCGCACCGAGGCCGCCATAGGCCAAGTCATTGCCAATGCCGCCGAAAATGCGGTCATTGCCCGCGTCACCATAAAGGGTGTCGTTTCCCGCATCGCCATAAAGCTGGTCGTTGCCGTCTTCGCCACGGACCAGATCCCCATCCGCTCCGGCGCCGACGGTATCATGGCCCGCGCCCGCATGGATTGTATCGGCATTGGGGGATAGGCCCGCCGTGATAGCGTCATTGGCATCCACCTCGTCGTTTTCCGGATCGCCCGTACAGGAGGAATCGATCAGATCATCGCCGCCGGTGCCCGATATGATTCCATTGGGCAATTGGCCGGGGAAGGTGAAGGTGCCGCCGCTCAGATAGGTTTGGGGCGATGCGATGACCACATTGGCCTGCGCCGGTGTCATCGCGATCCTGACCACGAAGGAATCCGTCAGCAGAAGCGCCCCTGCGGAGGCCAGAACCAGATGGCCGTCTTGATAGGAGGCAGTCGCATTGGGCGACAGTTTAAGGTTGCTCCGCCCCTCAAGGGTAAAGGTGTCTTTCGGGCCCATGCCGTCCACGGCGATCACCATCGGCGTCACGCCCAATAGCGATATTCCGGCGGGCTTATAGATGATGGCCCCTGCCTTTTTGGCATCGGTATAGCCGACGCTTATGTTGTTCAGCAGATTGTCTGTCAGGCCCAGTTTCAGCGCCGAGGCATCCAGCTTCACCGTGCCGCTGCCACGCGCCTCAAACCGCATGCTTCCCAGCAGCGACAAATTGAGCAGCCCCTGATCCACCGTCAGCATGCCGCCGTTCTGGGCGGCAAAAGTCGTGTTGCTGGCCGCTTGCACCCCGATACCGGTCATCGAGCTGACCTTGACCGAAACCCCGTCGACCACCAAATTCGAGCCGCTTGCAACACCAAGAGCCAGAGTATCGCCATTCGCAGCGGTGCCCGCGTCGACGATGGTATCCTGATTGGCAAGCAGATTGACGGAAACGACGGCCATGAAACACCTTCTATGCACATTTGAGGCATAGGATCGCATAGCAGCCCCTATCAAAAGGTTCTCTCTGGGGAGAAAAACGTCGAAAACTTTACGCATCGCCGAACCGGTTGAATGTGGGGTTCTTTCTCGCATAGGCCGTTTCGGGACGGCGTGAGTCATGCGTCGCTTATCGTTGTGCGGCACGAAGCGAATGGGTCGGGTTTGACGGGGGGCAGCGCGAAACGCGGATCTGGACCGCCTGTTCTTTGCAGCGCCGGAAGCTGGTCGCAGTCCTTTTGAAAATCTGCTACAGCTGGGAAAATCACATCCGAAAACTGCGAAAAGCAGCCTGTTTAGGGCCAGATGCTCGCAGATCAGCTAAAACCCGCCGCGCGGGTATGAGGTTAAGTTTTTGAAATACGATGCAAAAGCCGCTGCTCGTCTGAGTGTTGCGCCGATGATGGATTGGACGGACCGTCACTGCCGTTACTTCCATCGCCTGATGTCGCGCCGTGCGATGCTTTATACCGAGATGGTGACCGCGCCGGCGATCGTGCATGGGCCGAAGCCCAGGCTTTTGGATTATGCGCAGGCCGAACATCCGATTGCGCTGCAGCTTGGCGGCTCGGATCCGCGCGAATTGGCGCAGGCGGTGAAGATCAGCCGCGACTGGGGCTATGACGAGATCAACCTGAATGTCGGCTGCCCCTCGGATCGGGTGCAATCGGGCTGCTTTGGCGCCGTGCTGATGGAGCGGCCGCAGTTGGTGCATGATTGCATCGCGGCGATGATGACCGAAGCCGATGTGCCGGTCACGGTCAAATGCCGCATCGGTGTGGATGACCAGATCCCCGAAGATATCCTGCCCGCCTTCATTGAGACGGTGGCGAAATCGGGTGTCGACCATTTTGTGATCCATGCGCGCAAGGCTTGGCTCAAGGGGTTGTCGCCCAAGGAAAACCGCGAGATCCCGCCGCTGAACTATCCTTTGGTGCTGGCGATGAAGCAGCGTTTCCCCGAATTCACCATTGCGATCAATGGCGGCGTCACTTCGCTTGAACAGGCCAAGGGCTTGCTGGATCAGGGCTTGGACGGGGTGATGATCGGTCGTCAGGCCTATCACGATCCGGCCTCGGTGCTGATCGGGGCGGATGCGCTGTGGGGAGAAAATCACGCGCCCGAAGCGGTCGATGTGGCGCTGCAGATGTATCCTTACATCGAGGCGCATCTGTCGCAGGGCGGGCGTCTGCATCAGATCACCCGCCACATGCTGGGGTTGTTCACCGGCAGGCCCGGAGCGCGGGGCTGGCGGCGGGTGCTGTCGGAACGGGCCTCGCGCGATGGGGCGGGGCTGGAAGTGGTCGATGCGGCGCTCGACCAGATCCGTCATTCGGCAGCAGCATAAATCCTGCTTGGGAAAGCGGCCCTTAGGCCGCTTTTTTTACCTTCAGGCTAAGCGCCATGGCGCAGACCGCCACACCGCAGACCGCAATCGCGGCCAGCATCGGCAGGGCGCTGTTGTCGAAGAAGGGCGCGGTCAGCATGATCATCGCGCCGCCCACCAGCATCTGGATCGCCCCGCCCATGGATGACGCAAGGCCCGCGATCTTGCCATGCGGTTCCAGTGCCAGAACCATAGCCGTGGGGATCACCAGACCCAGAACGGCATTGTTCACGAACAGGCCCGCAGCCACCGTCAGGAAGTTGGCATAGCCCGCCAGCGCCAGCGCCAAGGAGCCCACGGTGGCAACCATGAAGGCCGTGCTCGACCAGCGGACCAAAGGCACCGCGCCAAAACGCTTCGACAGGCCGGCTGCGAATTGCGAGAACAGGAAGAAGCCGATCGCATTGACCGCGAAGGCGATGGAAAACTGCGTGCCGGTCAGCTGGAAGGTTTCGGTATAGACATAGGGTGCCGATGCCACGAAGACATAGAAACTGCCCGAGCTGAAGCCGCCCACCAAGGTCAGGGCAAGGAAGACCTTGTCGCTGAGCAGGGTTTTCGCGCCGCGCCACATCGGGCCAATCTGCATCGGTTGACGCTGGGCCGGATCAAGGCTTTCGGGCAGCGCCCATTTCACCAAGGCCAGCAGGACCAGCGCGAAGACACACAGCGTGGCGAAGATGATCCGCCAATCGGCCACGGCCAGCACGATGGTGCCTGCCATCGGCGCAAGCATCGGCGATACCGACACCACCAGCATGACCGCTGCCATCATCCGCGTGGCATCATGTCCGGTTGCCGTATCGCGGATGATCGCGCGCGGGATCACCATGACGGCGGCGCCGCCCAAGCCCTGCACGAAGCGGCCCGCGGCCAGCATCTCGCCCGATTGGGCGAAGGTGCAGATCACCGCGCCAAGGGCGAAGATGACCAGACCCGCCGCCAGCGGGGTCCTGCGGCCCGCCTGATCCGCCCAAGGGCCATAGACCAGTTGCGCAATGCCGAAGGCGGCGAAATAGCTGGTCAGCGAATTCTGCATCACGCTGACCGAAGCGCCAAGATCGCGCCCGATATCGGGTATGGCGGGCAGATACATATCGATGGCGAAGGGGCCGATACAGGACAACAGCCCAAGCACCAGCACCAGCCTCAGGATCGGAGACATGATGACATTCCAAACGGTTTAAGAAACAAGCTGGTCGTCTTAACCCGCTGGATATCGGGCGCAAGGGAAAAGCCCCCTTGGCGCGCAAAGGCCGCAGATATCGAGTAAAAGCCCTGTGATCGGTGCTTTGCTTCAGCCCGTCTTGCGCGCGGATAGACCGGCCATGATCTTGGCGCGTTGCGGATTGCTCAGCTGCGACCAAAGGGCGATCTCATCCAAGGAGCGCAAGCAGCCGCTGCACAAGCCGCTGGCCGCATCGATCCGGCACAAGCCGATGCAGGGCGAGAGCGGTGCTTCCGCCGGTGCCGCAGGCGGGCGGGCGGAAGCGTCTGACGTCATTCCTCGGATGCCGCGCGCTCGGCCAAGCTTTGCATATGCGACATGCGGTCCAAGGCGCCTTGCAGGATATAGCCCGCCGCCACCGCATCGATCACTTCCTTGCGGCGTTTGCGCGAGGTGTCGGCTTCCAGCAGGGCGCGTTCGGCGGCCACGGTCGACAGCCTTTCGTCCCAGAAGCAGATCGGCAGATCGGTCAGCTTTTCCAGATTGCGCGCGAAAGCACGGGTCGATTGCGCGCGCGGGCCCTCGCTGGCATCCATGTTCAGCGGCAGGCCCAAAACGATGCCATGGACGTCGCGTTTGGCCAGCAGCGCCAGCAGCGCCGCCACATCGGTGGTGAATTTCTCGCGCCGGATCACTTCGGTCGGGGTGGCCACCCCGCGCCGCAGGTCCGATATGGCGACCCCGATCGTGCGGGTGCCAAGGTCCAGCCCCGCAATCGCGCGATTGGGGCGCAGGAAAGCGGCAAATTCCGCAATATCGGTGAAAATCATTCGGCTACTCCGGCACTGGCAGCTGCTTCGCGCAGCCCCTGCAATTCGACGCTTTGACCCTTAAAGCGTTCTTGCGCTTCGGTATAGATCTGGCGCGCCTCATCCTTGCGGTCCAGAACGCCCAAGGATGTGATCAGTCGCGCCCATTCCTCGGCGCTGCCGCCTTCGCTGGCCAGACGAGCCGACAATTGGCCGACCATGCCTTCGATCATCGCGCGGCGATCATCGCCGGACATCTGTGCGGCGGCGGCCACGTCGTTGGCGCTGGGACCAGCGGTTTCGGGCGGCAGTTGGAAGCGCATCTCGCCCGCGCGCGCCGCGATCTGCGGCAGGTCGGTGCGCAGGGCCTTGTTCCACGGCGCATCGGGGGGGCTTTGTTCCAACAGCTTGTTCCACATTACGAAAGCGCGGTCGAACCGGCCGACTTGGGCGAACATCAGGCCGGTGTAATAGCGCGCGCTGCCTTCGGTCGGGTCCAGTTGCAGGGCTTTGATCAGCATCTGTTCGGCCTGCGGCGAGACGGTCCCGCCTGCCGCCATCACCATCAGTTCCGCCAGCGATGCGTAATCGGCGGCAGTGGCCTGTTGGCCCTTCAGGCTGATCAGATGTTCCTGCGCCTTGCGCGCATCCGCCAGATTGCCCAGCGTCGCTTCATTGCGGGCCAGCAGTTCCAAACCGCGGATATCATCGGGCTTTTCCTTGACCGCCTGACGCAGTTTATCCATCAGATCAAGGAATTCGGGGCTAAGACCCTGCGGGGGAGTAGCCTTGGGCGCAGCGGCCTCGGCCGCATCCTGCGTGAGGCGCGCGGCATAATTTTCATCCGCCAAGGCCAGACGATATGTGAGCGGCAGATCGGGATAGCCCGGCGCGCCAAGGCGCATATAGACGCCGATCGACCCGACCAAAGCCAGCGCCACCACAGCCATGCCGATCGCCAAAGAGGCACCGCCCGATTTGGCCTGCGCATCGGCTTTGGCCGCGCGGTCGGCATCCAGCAAACGGCGCGAGATTTCGACGCGCAGGCGCTGGCCTTCTTCCGCGGTGATGGTGCCGCGTTCCAGATCGCGGTCGATTTCGCGGAGCTGGTCGCGATAGACAGTGACATCAACGCTGTCGGCGGCGCGCGCGGCACCGCTTTTGGTGATGGCACGCCAGAAGGTGACAAGGATCCCCGCTGTCATCACTGCCATTACCGCCCAAAAGAGCCAGAATTCCATGCCACTGTCCTTTGTATCTTCAGTCTTTGTTGTGCCAGATACTGCGCGCGCTGCCCATGCGAAAGACGGGATTTGGCCGCATCTAGGCCATATGCGTAACAATCCAGCGAGTAACCCTAAGGTGAGGCGATCAAAGGCCCACGAAGGCCTTGATATCGGCGGGACTGGCGCCGTCGGCGCGGTATTTGGCGATGGCACGGGCATCGTCACGTTTGGCCAGCCGCTTGCCCGCATCATCACGGATCAGGCGGTGGTGATGATACAATGGCGTGGGCAATCCCAGCAGGCGCTGCAACAGCACATGCACGGCCGTCGCCTCGAACAGATCCGCGCCGCGCGTCACTTCGGTGATGCCTTGCGCGGCGTCATCCACCGTGACCGCGATATGATAGGAGGTGCCAATATCCTTGCGCGCCAAGACGATATCGCCAACGCCTTGGATCATCCGCGCGGCATCATAGACGTGAAGGCCCGCGTCAAGACCGGTTTCGGTGAAGCGGATCTCGCCCGCCAAAGCCATGGCCTTGGCCATATCCAACCGCAGCGCCCCGTCGGAATGGCCCGCAGGACGGCAGGTGCCGGGATAGATCGGACCATCCGGCCCGATCATCGGCGCACCTTCTTGCGGGGCGGACAGGGCGGCCTTGATATCACCGCGCGTGCAACGGCAGTGATAGGTCAGGCCCATCGCGGACAACCGCTCCATCGCTGCCGCATAGGCGGGCAGGCGGGTCGATTGGCGCATGACAGGGGTTTCCCACTGCAAGCCCAGCCAGCGCAGATCGTCATAGATCGACGCCTCGTAGTCCGGCTTGCAGCGGGGCCGATCGATATCCTCGATCCGCAATAGGAAGCGGTCACCACGGCTTGCTGCGATCAGGGCCGCATAAGCATGGCCCAGATGCAAAACCCCCGTCGGCGAGGGCGCAAACCGCGTGACCCGCGTCATTCAGCCGTTCAGCCAAGCGGTAAAGTTTTCTTTCGCCCGCGTGGTATAGGCCATGTAGCGATCCTTGCGACCACGGCGGCCACCCTTGGCGTCGATCGGTGGGAACAACCCGAAGTTGACGTTCATCGGCTGGAAGGTTTTCGCCTCGGCGCCACCGGTGATATGGGTGATCAGCGCCCCCATCGCGGTGTCGGCGGGCGGCGGCGGCAGATCGCGGCCAAGGATTTCGGCGGCCGCCATACGGCCTGCCAACAGACCCATCGCCGCGCTTTCGACATAGCCTTCAACGCCGGTGATCTGACCGGCAAAACGGATATTCGGACGCGCTTTCAGGCGCATCTGGTCATCCAGCAGGGTCGGCGAATTGATGAAGGTATTGCGGTGAATGCCGCCCAGACGGGCAAAGCTTGCCTCCTGCAGACCCGGAATGCGGCGCAAGACTTCGGTTTGCGCGCCGTATTTCATCTTGGTCTGGAAGCCCACGATATTATAAAGCGTGCCCAGTTTGTTGTCGCGGCGCAGCTGCACCACGGCATAGGGCTTGATGTCCGGCTCATGCGGATTGGTCAGGCCGACCGGTTTCATCGGGCCGAAACGCAGGGTTTCGCGACCGCGTTCGGCCATCACTTCAATCGGCAGGCAGCCGTCGAAATAGCCGGCGGTTTCGCCTTCGTGGAATTCGGTCTTTTCAGCCGCCAGCAGAGTGTCGATGAAATCTTCATACTGCTCGCGGGTCATCGGGCAGTTGACATAGGCCTTCTGCTCTTCTTCGGTCTCGCCCTTGTCATAGCGCGACTGCATCCATGCCTTGGACATATCGATGCTTTCGGCATAGACGATCGGGGCGATGGCGTCGAAGAAAGCAAGGCTTTCCGCACCGGTGAAAGCGCGAATGCTTTCGGCCAAAGCGCCGGATGTCAGCGGGCCGGTCGCGATGATCCAGTGACCATCTGTGGGCAATTCGGTGATTTCATCATATTCGACCGAAATCAGCGGATGGGCCATGATCTTGGCGGTCACGGTTTCCGCGAAGGGATCGCGGTCCACCGCCAAAGCGCCCCCTGCGGGCAGGCGATGCGTTTCCGCCGATGCCATGATGATGCCATCCGCTTGGCGCATCTCCCAATGCAACAGGCCGACCGCATTGCGCTCGTCATCGTCCGACCGGAACGAATTCGAGCAGACCATCTCGGCCAGATTGCCGGTGCGGTGCGCAAAGGTTTCAACTTTGGGGCGCATCTCGTGGATAACCACTTTGACGCCCATATTGGCCGCTTGCCAAGCAGCCTCTGATCCGGCCATTCCGCCGCCGATGATATGCAATGTCTCGCTCATGGGCCTCAGATAGCCCTGCACGGGCTTACGTTCAAGCGGCCATAGGCACCAAATGCAAACGGCCACCCCCTAGGATGGCCGCCGCCGTGTCGCAGGAGGGGCGCTTACATGCCCGGCAGCATGTCCAGAATGCCGCGCTGGCTGAAAGTGGTCGATGCTTTTTGGCCGAAGTTCACTTTCGCACCGATGGTCACGAAGTTTTCGTTGCCAAGGCTGTTCATCTTGGCACGACCGATTTCGCCGTAAAGCGTGCCGGTCTGGCCAAGCGCGATATCGCCGCCCACACCCAGACGCGAGGCATTCGGGCCGGTCAGGCGCAGGGTGTCGAAACGCGCCGAGACGCCAGCGGATTCATTGACCGCATAGCGACCTTTCAGGCCCAATTGGGTGCCTTTGATCTGCGAGTCATTGATGCCGCCCACATAAACTTCGGTGCCCAACTGGCCGTTGTTATTGGCGATTTCCACACCGTAGAAACCAACATCTTCCGCCTGACGGCCTAGGCTGTCGAATTTGGCGTTATCAAGGCCGACATAGGCACCAAAACTGGTGTCGGGCGAATGTTGATAGATGCCGTGCAAGGCCACGCTGGTGGCACTGCCATCGGTGCGGCCCAGATCATAAACGCCCAGATCGCCTTGGATGCTGAACTGCGGCGCCACTTGGAATTCGGCCGAACCTTTGAGCCCCGCCTTGTCGAAGCCGCGCACGCCGTCATCGACAAATTGACCCTTTTCAAGGCCGATCGAACCTGCGGTCAATTCGAAGGCCACAGCCGGAGCCGCCAGAACGCTTGCGCCCAAAAGGGCGGCAATTGCTACACGATACATGATATGCCTCTGAGTTTTTTGATTTTTCCTTGAGGCAAGGATAGCATTGATAAGCCGTTTCGCAAGAGTTTTACCCTTGCGGTCAAGGCGTATTCCCCAAGGGAAGCGGGTTTTGGCCTAAAGCCAGACGCAGGGCGTCACGATGGGCGGCGACCGCTGCCGCATCGCGGCCAACGGGTCGGCCAAGCGCTTCTGCGCATTGGAAAAAACCTTCGGCGGGCAGGGTGTTGTTCAGCTTCGCTTCGCAGGTGATCGCCAGATAGGGGCGGCCTGCTTGGGCATCTTGCGCCATCAACTGTTCCAACTGGGCGGTCAGGGCCCCGATGCGCAGGCCCAGTTCGCGGGCCAAGGCGCCATAGGAAATGGTCTGCCCGCATAGGGCAAGGGCGGCAAGCCGGTACTCCAACATGCCGCCCATGATCTTATTCTTCGCTCTGTTCAGCTTGTTCGGCTGGATCCGCCTGTTCGGCGACGCGGGCCACCGAGACCACCTCTTCCTCGCCATTGGTGTTCAAGACCTTGACACCACCCGCCGAACGCGAGCGGAACGAGATCTGGTCCACCGGAACGCGGATCGATTGGCCCGAGGATGTCGCCAGCATGATCTGATCCGACAGATCGACCGGGAAGGAGGCGACCAGATTGCCACCGGGCATCGATTTGGCGAAGGCGGTGACGCCCATGCCGCCGCGACCGCGGACCGGATAATCATGCGCCGAGGACAGCTTGCCCAGACCTTTGGCGGTGATGGTCAAGATGATGTCTTCGGCCGCCGACATTTCGGCATAACGCTCTTGGCTCAATTCACCGGTGCCTGCGGCTTCCTCGTCATCGGCTTCGGTCGCGTCATCTTCGATCTGCCCCATCACGGCGCGCTTCATCTTGATGTAAGCGCTGCGCTCTTCAGGGGTGGCCTCGAAGTGGCGGATGATCGACATCGACACGACCTTATCGCCATCCGACAGCTTGATGCCGCGCACACCGGTCGAGCCGCGCGATTTGAAGACGCGGATATCGGTGGTCGAGAAGCGGATCGCCCGACCCGACGCGGTCACCAAGAACACGTCGTCGTTTTCATTGGCAATCGCCGCATTCACCAAGAACACGCCTTCGGGCAGGTTCATCGCGATCTTGCCGTTGCGTTTGACATTGGTGAAGTCCGACAGATCGTTCTGACGCACATCGCCATCGGAAGTGGCGAAGACGATCTGCAGGTTTTCCCATTCCGCTTCCGGCACATCCACCGGCATCAGGGCGGCAATCGAAATACCGGTCTGGATCGGCAGGATATTGACGATGGCCTTGCCCTTGGCGGTGCGACCCGCCAGCGGCAGACGCCATGTCTTCAGCTTGTAGACCATGCCGTCGGTGGTGAAGAACAAAAGCGGCGTATGGGTATTGGCCACGAACAGCGTGGTGACAACGTCATCTTCCTTGGTCTGCATCGACGACAGACCCTTGCCACCCCGATTCTGCTGGCGGAATTCGGCCAGCGGCGTGCGCTTGATATAGCCGCCCGAGGTGATGGTGACGACCATGTCTTCACGTTCGATCAGGTCTTCATCTTCCATATCGCCGGACCAATCGACGATTTCGGTGCGACGCGGCACGGCGAACAGGGATTTCACTTCGCGCAACTCGTCCGAAATGATCGCCATGATGCGATCGCGCGAGCCCAAGATTTCAAGGTAATCCTTGATCTTGATCGCCAGCTCTTCCAGCTCGTCGGTGACTTCCTTGACGCCCAATTGGGTCAGGCGTTGCAGGCGAAGTTCCAAAATGGCACGGGCCTGCGTTTCCGACAGGTTATAGGTGCCATCTTCGTTCATCTCGTGCATCGGATCGTCGATGAGCTTGATATAGGGCGCGATATCGGCGGCGGGCCAACGGCGCGTCATCAGCTTTTCGCGCGCCTCTGCCGCATCCGAGGATTGGCGGATGGTGCGCACGACTTCATCGACATTCGAAACGGCCACGGCCAGACCGCAAAGCACATGGCTGCGTTCGCGCGCCTTGCGCAGCTCGTAAGCGGTGCGGCGCGCCACAACTTCTTCACGGAAGGTGATGAAATGGCTCAGGAAATCGCGCAGGGTCAGGGTTTCCGGACGCCCGCCGTTCAGCGCTAGCATGTTGCAGCCGAAGGAGGTTTGCAGCGGCGTGAAGCGGAACAGCTGGTTCAAGACCACATCCGCCGTCGCATCGCGCTTCAGCTCGATCACGACGCGCACGCCCACACGGTCGGATTCATCCGCGATACCGGAAATGCCTTCGACACGCTTGTCGCGCACCAATTCGGCGATCTTTTCGATCATCGCAGCCTTGTTGACCTGATAGGGCACCTCGTCGACGACGATGGCATAGCGATCCTTGCGCACCTCTTCGATATGGGTCTTGGCACGGATGATGACCGAGCCGCGACCTTCCAGATAGGCCTTGCGCGCGCCCGAGCGCCCCAAGATCGTCGCCCCCGTCGGGAAGTCCGGCGCGGGGATGATGTCCATCAAAGCTTCGGTCGACATGTCGGGGTTTTCGATCAGCGCCAAGGTGCCGTCGATCACTTCGCCCAAGTTATGCGGCGGGATGTTGGTCGCCATACCGACAGCAATACCGCCCGCACCATTGACCAGCATATTGGGGAAGCGAGCCGGAAGCACGGTCGGCTCGCGGTCTTTCCCGTCATAGTTGTCTTGGAAATCGACGGTATCCTTGTCGATATCAGCCAGCAGGAAGTTCGCCGTCTTATCCATGCGGACTTCGGTATAGCGCATTGCTGCCGCCGAATCCCCGTCCATGGAGCCGAAGTTACCTTGACCATCCAAGAGCTTAAGGCTCATCGAGAAGGGCTGCGCCATCCGCACCAGTGCGTCATAGATCGCGCTATCGCCATGGGGGTGATATTTACCCATGGTGTCACCCACCGGACGCGCCGATTTGCGATAGGGCTTTTCGGCGGTATTGCCGGACTCGCTCATGGCAAACAGGATACGACGATGCACAGGCTTCAAGCCGTCGCGCAGATCGGGGATCGCGCGGCTGACAATGACCGACATCGCATAGTCCAGATAGGCCGTTTTCATCTCATGCGAGATGTCGACCTGCGGGCCGTGATGCTCCGGGCGTGCGGGCTTTTCACCAATGGTATCAGTATCTTGCGGCGTATCGCTCATCAGCCAAGGCCTTCCTTGTACGGGGCGCTATATTTAGTTGTCCTGACCTTACACCATTCGCGCCATAAGGTGCAACGCTGGCAAGCCCTTAGGGGGCGCTAGACGCCCGATTTGTGGTGGAAAACATGGCAAAATCTTGTGTTTGAACGCTTATTCCAATTGAAAAAGCCGCCAAGCATGCTGACGGCTTTTCCAGTTCCCGAGGCGACGGTCTTGGGGACGGCGCACCGGCGAGGGTCTGAGCAGGTTAAGCCGCCTGACGACGGATCATAGGGTGCTGCGCGGGGCCGTGAAAAGATGGACCATCGTGCCCAGCAGCGACTTCACTTTCGGATCCTGCAGCGAATAGAAGATCGCCTTGCCGTCGCGCCGTGTTTTCACCAATCCGTCTTCACGCAGGCGCGACAATTGCTGGCTGACCGCTGCCTGTCGGCTACCGATGAACTGTTCCAGCTCGCTAACCGATTTTTCACCGGCCAGCAGGTGGCAAAGAATGCTCAAGCGACCGCTATGGCTGAGCGCCTTGAACAAGGCAGCGGCAGCGGTGGTGTGTTCGAGCAGCGGGGCAGTGGCGCCACAGGCGTCGACGCGGTGGGACGGAGTGAAATCTCCGCTATCCTCCAGTCGATAGCCCGGGCTTTGCAGCAAGGTTTCCACTAGCTGTCTCCCAATTATGTAAATTTCATAAATAAAAAGCCGCAAATACACGCGGATAGATGTCGAAAATATGACAATGACTTTGGGTTAACGTGGTTAAGCCTTTCGGGTCAAGATAAAATGTCGCGCCTTGGGTGATCGTGTTAATGTTCGGTTAACTTTTCGTAGTAACGCCTGCGCCGCTCTCCCTATGCGTGTAAAATCCGTGGGTTACACAGCTTGTTGCGACGCTTGGTCTTGACCTTGGCCGCATTCGGGGCTGAGATCGGATGATATATGCGCTTGAAGGAATGCCTGATGCCACTCTCTGCGACCTGTGGGGGCCTGCTGTCTCCGCGTGATATTCTGGCGGTACTGGTCGGATTTCCCAGCATAAGTTCCAGCAGCAATCTGGATCTGGTGGCTTGGGTCGAAGGATATCTGGCGTCCCATGATATCCGCGCGCATCGGTTTTATAATGAAGACGGCAGTAAGGCTGCGATCTTCGCCCATGTCGGACCCGATCAGGCTGGGGGCGTGCTGCTGTCGGGCCATAGCGATGTGGTGCCGGTTGACGGCCAAGTCTGGCGCAGCGATCCATGGGTGCTGACCGAAGAGGCCGGTCGACTTTATGGGCGGGGTGCCTGTGATATGAAAGCCTTCGACGCTTTGGCGATCTGGGCCATGGTCGAGGCGCGGCGGCGCGGGGTCAACCGACCGCTGCAATTGGCCTTGTCCTATGACGAAGAGCCGGGCTGCCTTGGCGCGCCGCCCATGATCGAGGCGATGATACAGGTGCTGCCACAAGCCTCGGTGGCCATCATCGGCGAGCCGTCGCGGATGGCCTGCGTCACGGCCCATAAGGGCGGCGTCGGATTTCGCGTGGATGTGACGGGCGTGGCGATGCATTCGTCCTTATTGCCCGATAGCGTCTGGG